>NZ_CP061813.1:1190000-1557500 GCF_014784055.1 Polaribacter haliotis
CATCTTTAGATTCTTCATTATCTATGGCATCTAAATTCTTTTCGTAAACACGTTTAAAGTCTTCGATTGTTATTTTTTCTCCATCTATAGTTAATAAAGTTTTTGACTTATCTTGTCCTAAAGTTGTTAAGGTTAACAATAAAAAAATAATTGATAAAACACTGTTTTTCATAATAATAACATTATAAAGATATAATTCCTTCTATTTTTTCTGCTTTTTTGTAAAACGAAATTACTTCGTCTGAATTTGCTACTTTTAAGATAATAGAAACACTTACGTATTTCCCAGTTTTCGATTTTTTCGTAGTAATTACTGCTCCTCTATTATCAAAAATATCTTCTACTTCAGTAACCTGATTTTTAGTAGTAGGCACAATAAATTTATACAAGTAATCTGCAGGAAAGCTTGTAGTATCATCTAATTGAACTTTTAATTTGCTATAAAATTCGCTTTTTTCACTCATAATTTTCTTAAAAATTTATTAAACTATTTACAAATAGCAAGCCACAAAATTACATTAAAAATTAGTTTTATAAAGGGAATGATTTATTTTTGTAAAATGCAGAAAAAAATTGTGCTTATTGGAGGCCCTGGAACTGGCAAAACAACTGTTCTTAACAACCTTATTTCCAGAGACTTTTTTTGCATGGAAGAAGTTTCTAGAGAAGTTATTCTAAAAGCAAAGGAACAGGGTGTAGATCAGCTTTTTTTAACAGAACCACTACTTTTTAGTACTATGTTACTAGAAGGAAGGGAAGAACAGTACAAAACTGCTTATAAAACAAAACACGAACTTGTTTTTTTTGATAGAGGAATTCCAGATGTGCATGCATACATGAATTATTTTAAAACTTCGTATCCACCTGTTTTCTTAGAAAAAAGTAAAAAATATAAATACGACTGCATTTTTCATTTTTCTCCTTGGGATGAAATTCACACCACTGATAACGAACGTTACGAAACTTTCGAGCAATCTGTAATCATAGATAAATTTTTAGTAGATGCCTACAAAGAATTGGGTTACAAAATTATAAATGTTCCTTTTGGAACTATTGAAGAAAGAACAAATTTCATTTTAAATTCGCTTTCTTGCGATTTATGATGTCTCCTGAAAAAATACTCGCCCAATATTGGGGTTTTTCGGAATTTAGAACACCTCAAAAAGAAATAATTACAGCAGTTCTAGAAAAAAAAGATGTAATTACTTTATTACCAACTGGTGGTGGAAAATCTTTGTGTTTTCAAGTTCCTGCCTTAGCAATAGAAGGTACTTGTTTAGTAATTTCTCCATTAATTGCTTTAATGCAAGATCAAATAGAAAATCTTAAGAAGCTAGATATAAAGGCGGTTACAATTCCCTCTGGAAATAGCCCAGATGAAATAATTACACTTTTCGACACAATAAAATTTGGGAATGTAAAATTTCTTTACATTTCCCCTGAAAGATTGCAATCTCACTTAATTCAGCAAAAATTAAAGGAAGTAAATTTGAATTTGGTTGCGATTGACGAAGCACATTGTATTTCGGAATGGGGCCACGATTTTAGACCTTCTTACAGAAACATAAAAATTCTAAGAGAAATAAATACTAAGGTTCCTTTTATTGCCTTAACTGCAACTGCAAATAAAAAAGTTCTAAAAGATATTGAAGAAAATTTAGAACTAAAAAATGTAAATATATTCCGAAAATCTTTTTCAAGAAAAAATCTAGCTTATCAAATTTTTAGGGTTGAAGATAAATTACAACGCTTGTTACAAATTTTTACTAAAACAAAATCGCCAGCGATTGTTTATGTAAATTCTAGAAAAAAAACAGAAGAAATCTCCAATTTCCTAAACGCAAACGGATTTAAAAGTAGTTTTTATCACGCTGGTTTATCTAAGATTGAAAAGCAAATTTCTTTTGACAATTGGATGACAGAAAAAAAACCCATAATTGTGGCTACTAATGCTTTTGGAATGGGCATAGACAAACCAAATGTTGGTTTGGTAATACATTATAATTTGCCTTTTAGCATAGAAAATTACGTACAAGAAACTGGTAGAGCTGGTAGAGATAATAATAAATCGTTCGCAGTACTTTTGTATAACGAGCACGATATTTTAATGTTTAAAGAGCAGTTGAAAAAATCGCTTCCAACAATTAAAGAAATTAAAGAAATTCATAAAAAATTATATCAATATTTTAGAATTTCAAATGGCGAAATTTTAGAAACTGCTTTTGATTTTAATATTTTAGAATTTTCTAAAAAATATAATTTTTCTGTTTTAAAAACAGATGCTGTTCTTAAAATAATTTCTAATTACGGTATTATAGAACTAACAGATAATTATAACAAAAAATCTACATTAAGATTTACTACACACCATTCTTCTATTTTAAAACTTGGAGAAAAAAATACTTATTTAAAGAATTTTATTGGTGTTTTGTTACGAACTTATGGAGGACTTTTCGAAAATGAAATAAAAATTGATGAGTTCTTTATCGCTAAAAAAGCAAGTATTACTTCAAGAAAAGTAATCGAAAATTTAAAAAAATTACAAGAACTAGAATTTGTAGAATATGTTTCTGTGCAAGCAGCTTCTTCTCTTTTATTTCTAGTTCCTAGAGAAGATGATATAACAATTAATCGCTTTTCGAAAGACATGAAACAGTTTCTAGTTCAAAAAAGTAAAAAAGCTACAGATTTACTCAGTTTTATAAAGAACGACAAACTTTGTAGAAGTATACAACTTCTCTCCTATTTCGATGAACATACCTCAGAAAAATGTGACGTTTGTGATGTTTGTTTGTCAGAAAGAAAAACAATTAAACGAAAAGATCTTTCAGAAAAAATAATTAATCTTTTAAAGGTTGAAAAAATGCTGACTTCAAAAGAAATAAGCGATTCTTTAAATAGTAATGAGAAAGACATTTTAATACATTTGCGAAACCTTTTGGCTTTGGATAAGGTATTTTTAAATCATCAAAATAAATTTCAAAATAAATAGCATGAGAGATATACGCATCGTTTTTATGGGAACTCCAGATTTTGCAGTGACTATTCTTAAAAATTTAGTTGAAAAAAATTATACAATTGTTGGGGTTATTACTGCTCCAGACAAACCTGCAGGTAGAGGAAGGAAACTAAATGAATCTGCAGTTAAAAAATATGCGAAGTCTCAAGGTTTAAACATTTTACAACCTACAAACCTTAAAAATGATGAGTTTACACAAGAATTAAAAGATTTAAATGCCAATCTACAAATTGTAGTTGCATTTAGAATGTTGCCAAAATCGGTTTGGCAAATGCCAGAATATGGTACTTTTAATTTGCACGCTTCTTTATTGCCAGAATACAGAGGTGCAGCTCCAATACATTGGGCAGTTGTAAATGGAGAAACGAAAACTGGGGTTACCACCTTTTTTATTGATGATAAAATAGATACTGGAGAAATTATATTACAACAAGAAATTGAAGTTGCCAAAGACGAAACTGTTGGAACGTTACATGACAAATTAATGTTCTTAGGTGCAGATTTGGTTACAAAAACTGTGGACATAATAAAGGAAGGAAATGTAAAAACGACAAAACAACCAGGTTTAAAAGAAAAATCTGCTCCAAAATTAAATCCTGAAAATTGTAGAATCGATTGGAACGATTCCTTAGACAATGTTTACAATAAAATTCGTGGTTTAAATCCATTTCCAGCTGCTTGGACAATTATATATAATAATAACGAAGAAATTTCTGCAAAGATTTATGGAATTCAAAAAGAAGAAGAAGAAAACCATAATTTTGAGTCTGGAAAAATAATAAGTTCTAAAAAACAGTTGAAAGTTGCTGTAGATAAAGGATATATTATTATAGACGAAATTAAACTTTCTGGAAAGAAAAAAATGGATGCAAAAAGTTTGCTAAATGGGTTTCATTTTAGCTCAGAAGCAAAAATGATGTAAAGCCTTTATTCGTAAGGTTTTTAGGGTTTTTGGAATTTCAACACTTGCTTTATTAACAATTTGTATACTTTTATTAACAAAAAGGCACTTTTTTAGGGGGCAAATTTGCGTAAGCCCACAATCCGTCTATATTTGTTAAGCTTTTAAGCGAAAAAATATTTTATTCAATTAATTTTAAAAATCAATTTATTATGAACAAGTCAGATTTAATCGATGCAATGGCTGCAGATGCAGGAATTTCTAAAGTAGCAGCTAAAGCAGCTTTAGAGTCTTTTACAGGTAACGTAACTTCTTCTTTGAAAAAAGGTGAAAAAGTTGCTTTAGTAGGATTCGGAACTTTTTCAGTATCTAACAGAGCTGCAAGAAGTGGAAGAAACCCACAAACTGGAAAAACTATCCAAATTGCTGCTAAAAATGTAGCAAAATTTAAAGCTGGAGCTGGATTAAGCGATGCTGTAAACTAATTATTATAGTTTCAAATAATATAAAACTCTCTTTTTAAGAGAGTTTTTTTTTTGCCACATTTTTCCTATCTTACATATCAAATATAATTGATGAAAAAAGTAAAACTACAAAAGGGTAAATTATTAGTTGCTGAGCCTGCCATTTTAAACGATAGTTCTTTTAATAGAGCTATAATTTTGCTAGCAGAACATACTAAAAGTAATACAGTAGGTTTTATTTTAAATAAACCTTTGGAATATACTGTTAATGACTTAGTACCAGACGTTCGTTGTAATTTTAATGTATATGAAGGTGGACCAGTTGAACAAGATAATTTATATTTCGTTCATAAAATTCCGGAATTATTGGAAGATAGTTTAGAAGTTGCGAATGGTATTTTCTGGGGAGGTAATTTTAAACAACTTAAAAACTTATTAAACGAAGGTTTGTTAGAGGAAAGTGATATTCGTTTTTTCTTGGGTTATACTGGATGGAGTGAAGGCCAATTAGAAAATGAAATTAAAGAAAACTCTTGGTTTGTTTCCGAAAATGATTTTGAAAACGTTTTTACATTAGAGGAAGAAAATCTTTGGAAAAATAAACTCCTTCAAAAAGGAGGGAATTACAAATTGTGGGCAAATGCTCCTGAGGATTTTAATTTAAATTGATTGTTTTTTTCTTTATTGTTTTGAGAGAGTGCGTTAGGGATTGAAGCATTTGTTTGAGCTCTTTTATTGCCCAAAGGCAAATAAAAAGCGAGTGTGTAAAGCCCGCTAGAACGCCCTAAAAATTTTAAGAAATTAATTTCCTGCTATTTGTAACACTTTTAAATTATTATTCAGTTTCTTTCCAAACTCAGTTGTAAAAGATTTCTTTTTGTAATTGGTTATTGGTTGAACTCCCATAATTGCGTTCGTAATAAAAACTTCGTCTGCTTTTTGAATTTCAAATGGAGAAATTACTGTTTCTTCTAAAGTAAATTCTTTATTATTTGTAATGATTTCTATTACTTTACTTCTTGCAATTCCTTTAATGCAACCCTCTGTTAATGCAGGTGTTTTAACAATATTTCCTTTAACAACGAAAATATTTCCGTTCGTAACTTCTACGACTCCTTTTCTTTCGTTTAGTAAAATGCAATTATCTAATTCGTTTTCTTCTGCAAAAATACTTGCCAAGGTATTTACCATTCTGTTATTGGTTTTTACTGTTGATAAAAGTCCAGAATAATTATAAAAATCTTTAAAAACATCTATTTGATATGTTTCTTTCGTTTGGTAATTGCTTGGAGAAACTTCGATTATATAATCTATTTTATTAGTTTTTGGTGTGTACAAACCACCCTCTTTTCTATATACATTTAATCGTGCTCTAAAGGAAAACGCTTCATCTTGTACTTTTACGGTTTTTAAAATTTCTTTTTCTAAAAATTCTAAGGTAAATTCCATAGGAATTTTCATTCGCAACATTCTCATAGAAGCCATTAATCGAAAATAATGGTCTTCCCAAAAAACAACTTTTTTGTTTACGATTTTAATGGTTTCGAAAATTGCGTCTCCATATTTAAACCCTCTATTATCAGTAGATAACTGTACGTTTTCTTTAAAAAGTAATTCGCCGTTAAAATTAATCATTGGTAGTTTTTTACAGATGCAAAACTACTATAATTTAGAAGATTTTTTGCATAAAAAAACCAGCAATTCTGCTGGTTTATATATTTGTAAAAGCTAACTAAGCTCCTATAGTATGTCTTAATTCATCTATTTGATTTTCCCAGAGTTGTTTTGCTTCTTCTACTTCATCTTCGTCATCTGCAAAATCGGTAACAATTATAGAAACATCTTTGGTTAATGGATCTACTTGAATCTTTAATTCGAAAAAACTTTCATCATCTTCGCTTTCTAACCATTTCCAACGGATTCTTTCGTCTGTTTTTTTTGTAATTAATTCTGCTTCTTCTTCTACTCCATCCCAAATAAAACTGAATATTTTTCCTCTAGAATTCACTTTATCTGCAAACCATTCTTGCAAATTAGAAGGTGAAGATACATACTGATACAGCATGTTTGGCGAGGCATGAATAGGAATTTCCAATTCGAATTTTACTTTTTCCATTATTGATTTTGTTAGGTTGACAAGATAGGTATTAATTCTATTTAAAAAAAATTAAAAACACCTCTTGCTTATCTATAAAATTCAATTATATTTGCACCCTCAATAAATTAGGCGAGGTAGCTCAGTTGGTTAGAGCGCAGGATTCATAACCCTGAGGTCACGGGTTCAAATCCCGTTCTCGCTACAGATTTTAAATAAAAAATGCACTTTAAAAAGTGCATTTTTTTGTCTTAAGTTATTTTTAAAAGTAAATTCACTTCTCATCTCCATTCACAAAAAAATACCGAATTCGACAGGCGTTTCCTTTACTAGATGGATTTTTTTCTGTTAAAACTTTTATTTTTAAAGTATGGTTTCCTTCATCTAAACCAGCTACCAATGTTTTATACCAAGGTAAGTGTAATCCAGCACTCCATTTTGTAAATAGGTCTTGTTTTATCCAAGGACCTCCATCAACTTTCCATCCAATTATTCCTGCATCTGGCCCTGCTGCAATTGCAATTCCTACTGCATCTCCTTTAAATTTGAACTTCAGTATTTTTCCAAAACCATCATTTACCAACATTGGTACATTTGTATAATTTTCTCTAGTTCCTTTTCCGTCAGAAGGTTTCCAATTCTCTATATATTTCCAACCTTTTTGTTTCCTATATTTTTTTGTTGAAAATAAGTTTCCACTATTATAATTACCTTTTATTAAAATGTTTGGTAATTTATATGAAGTTATTTTTTCATGAACATTAATATTTTTTTGCCAAGCGTTTTCTAGAAATTGCTTAATAGAATTATAGTAAATTCCTTGTCCAAATGGTGATGGATGTAAATTTATAAAATCTTCTTTCCAAGTGAATTCTTCATTATCGATTCTTTCAGTTACTTCTTTTGCTAAATTGATTGAAGGAATGTTATAATGAATTGCTATTTTTTCATGATTTTGTATTACTATGGGTGTTTTTCCATTTCTGTAAACTTCCATTTTTCTAGGGTTTACAAAATGCATCAATAAAATATCTACAGCAGGATTATCTTCTCGAACATGTCTTACAATGCCTTCCATGGCTCTTATTTGTTCTGCTGAAGTTCGTCCATTTAACTCGTCGTTAACTGCAGCTTCTTCGAATAATAAATCTATGTAGCCTTTATTTAAAACATCTCGATTTAATCGAAATGCTGCAGGAGTACTTCCCATTGAACTGATACCAGCTGCGATAAATTCGAATTTGGTATCTGGAAAACGTTGTGTAAGATAATTACAGATAGAATCTCGCCAACCTCCATTATACGTTATTGAGCCTCCTACAAAAGCGACACGTCCTTTTTTTTGTTGTTTAAATTTGATAAACGAATTTCGAATGCCTCCACGTAAATTATGGTAATTAGAGGCTTTTAACTTTAATTGAGAAATATTATTTTCGTCTTTTACAACAACTTCGACTTCTTTTTGTGCCAATATTGTAAAAACACACATAGAAAAAATGAGTGCTAATAATATTTTATTATTAATGATTTTTTTAAATTTTATCACTTCAATTTTACTTTTCGTTAAATTAATTATAATATTTATTGAAGAAAAAACACTCATAAAACAATTAATATTTTAGTAAATCTGCACTCATTCCTGGTTCTTGAGGTACTTGATAATAACCACCTTTTATATTTACAGGGTTTTTAAAATACTGTTGTAAATGTGGTATATGCTCTAAAAAAATTGCTTCATGATCCATTGAAATATGGTTGAATAATACTAAATGTTGATGAATTTGACCCATATCTCCAACATGAGGAACTACTGGAACACCAAATTTCTTAGACATTAAACTAATGGTAATAAATTCCGAAATACCTCCAACTCTTACAGCATCAACTTGATTAAAGCTCATACAGCCAGATTGTAAAAAGTTTTTGAATATGATTTTATTTGGTACATGCTCTCCGAGTGCTAACTTTATCGGTGCTAATTTATTTGCCAATTTTACGTGTGCTTCCACATCATCTGGATGTGTAGGTTCTTCAATCCAGTAAGGATTTATTTCTTTTAACTGAGTACAAATCTCTATAGCTTTGGGTAAATTCCATTGTTGGTTGGCATCTAACATAATTGTTGCTTTATCTCCAGCAACTTCTCTAACCAAATGTGCTCTTCTAATATCTCTTTTTATATCTGCAGAACCCACTTTTAGTTTCATTGCTGTAAAACCAGCATCCATAGCTTTTCTGATATTTTCTTTTACTTTATCATCACTATAACTAAACCAACCTATTGAAGTATCGTAACCTTTATAACCAGTTTTAAGAATTTGTTCTCTGTTTTTTTTTGTTTCTGATGCTTTATTTAGAATTTCTAAAGCTTCTTCTCTTGTTAAAACATCTTCTAAATAAGAGAGATCTAATGTATTTACAATGTCTTTAGGAGGTAAATCTATTAATAATTTCCATAATGGTAAACCCTTAGATTTTGCCCAAAGATCGTAACATGCATTGGTTACTGAAGCCAATGCTAAATGCACCACTCCTTTGTGAGGACCTAACCATCTAAAATTAGGATCGTCTGACATTGCTTTGTAAGTTTTTCCGAAATTAGCCATTAGCTCGTTAATTTCTTTACCCTCAACATGCCTTACCAAATAATCAATCGCTTGACAAACCAAATTATTTCCCACACCTAAAGTAAATGAGAGTCCAATTCCTTCTATATTTCTATCGGTTTGTAATTTACAAACTGCATATGCATAAATTGGTGTGGTATGAATGGCATCTGAACCTGCACCATCTTTCAGTTTAAATTGACTGTCTGAAGAATATGCTTTTGTAATTGTTACTGTTTGATTCATTATTTTGAATTTTTTCTATTTTTTTTTAGTTAATCTTTAAATAAAACTCCTCCTTTTTCACTTGATTGATATGCTTTTTCTACTAGTTTCATTGTATCAAAAGCGTCTTCTGTACTGTGTAGAAGTGGAATATTTTTATCTAATACATGATTTTGAAGTCCAGCCATTGTACCTATAAATGCTTCTGGAAACCAACCACCATTTATTTTAATTTCTTTCCAGTCTTTACTTTCATTATCTAATAATTGATACTCAAATTTTGCTGGCACACCTTTTGGATAATCCATAGACAAACCAATTCTTATTAATATTACACCATTTGTACCTTCTATTTTAAAATAAGATTGTTGCTTTTCTAAACCGAAATCGTGTCCGTGATTTGTAGTAATTCTCGCTTGTGTAAACTCATTATAATCTAAAATTATTGTGGATCGAGTAGATGCTAAATCCCTCATTTTTGGGTGCTTAATTGTACTTGCATATATTTTCTTAGGATTTCCTAAAAAACTTCGAATTAAATCTAAATAATGCACACTATGATATAATATCTCTACTCTTGGTAGTTCGAACAAAAAAACCCACAAATGCCAAGGTGTGTAGACACAAACTTTAAGCTCCATATCATATATTTCGCCAATTAAACCTTTGTCAATCATCTCTCTTGCTGCGATTATGTAAGGTGCATATCGCAATTGAAAATTTACTGCAGATATAAGCTTTTTTCTATTACAAATCTCTAAGATTTGCTTGGCATCTTCCAAGTTTTCGCCCATAGGTTTTTGCATTAAAACTGCTGCACCATCAGGAAGTTGTTCTAATATTTTTACGTGAAGATTTGCAGGCAATGCCAAATCGAAAACTGCTTTATACTTTATAGCATCTATTATTAAATCTTCTAAAGTTTCATGAACTTTTTCTATAATATCGAACTCGTCTTTTAAGGCTTTTGCTTTAGATTTTACTTTATCATAAATACCAATAACCTTAAAATTTGCTAAAGTATATGCAGGCAAATGTGCATCTTTAACAATACCTCCAGCTCCAATAATAACAATTGGAAGTGGATTTTTAGGTAGTTTTGGTTGTTGATTTAACTCCATTACTTTAGATTTTTTTATTTTTCATTATAAGTTATTAATAAAAAATAACATAAATAACGATCATAATTCCAACGAGTAAAAAAGTTAGATTATTAACTATCTTTGATGGTGCTTTTACTTTTAAGTAGAAAGAATCTGGAATGTTTTGTTCAGACTTATCAAAATAAGAAATCGTTAAATAAATTAATGTTGAAATTATAAAATAAATATACGTTTGTCTTAGCCAGTTAATTCCTAAACCATTTGCACTTGAGATATAATTTTGAATGCCATGTATTGTTCCGTATTTTTCAATTAAAAATACAATTCCAGCAAATAAACTTCCTAATAGAAGTGTCCAAAAAGATGCGTTTGCAGTTCCTTTTTTGGTTAAAATTCCCCATAAGAAAACAACAACAATAGAAGGTGCAAAGATGCTAAACATTTGATTTATCAATTCGAAAATACCACCCAAATCCCCCAAAAAAGGAGACCATATAACTGCTAAAATTAATACGGATATTCCTGTTATTCGACCAATTTTAATTTTAGTTTTATCTGATAATCCTGGTTTTAATTTATCAAAAACATCGTAAACAATTAAGGTAGAACAACTGTTTAAAGCGGCTGCAACACTACTCATAACTGCCGCTAATAAAGCTGCAATCATTAATCCTTTTAAACCAATTGGCATTAATTTCATAATCATTATTGGTAATACACTTTTTGTGTTTTCTCCAATATCGTCCTTAAAAAGTGCAAAAGCTAAAATACCAGGAACTACCATAATGAATACTGGAAGAATTTTTAGAAAACCTGCAAATATTGCTCCTAATTTTGCTTGTTTTTCCGACTTTGCTCCCAATACTCTTTGTACAATTGTTTGGTCTGTACACCAATACCAAATACCCAAAATTAAATGTCCAAAAAGCATGTCTAAGAATGTAAATCCTTTTTTAATTTCATCGAAACTTACTGCTTTTAAACGGTCTGGATCTACTGCTTCTTTTAACGCTTCATAAGAATGAACTCCAACTTCTGGAAGTTTAATTATTGCTAATAATGTTATGATTAGTGAGCCTAAAATTAAAATAACGGTTTGTACAGATTCTGTAATTACAACCGAAGTTAAACCTCCAATAACTGTATAAATCCCTGTTGCTATTGCAATTATTACGATAGAAACTAAAATATTTATTCCAAATATTTCTTCGAAAACCACGGCTCCTGCATAAAAACTTACACCAATATGCATAAATAGTGCAGCCATAATACTAAAAATGGCTAAGACCACTCTAGAACGACTGTCGTATCTTTTTTCGAGAAATTCTGGTAATGTGGTTATCTTGGTTCGTAAATAAAATGGAATAAATATAAATGCTAAAATAATAAGTTCGAAAGCAGAAAACCACTCGAAATTACCCCAAACAATACCATCTTTAAAACCAGATTCGGATAAACCAACTAAATGAACCGTAGAAATATTAGACGCAAATAATGAGGCTCCAATAACTCCCCAAGTAAGAGATTTACCAGCTAAAAAATAACCTTTACTTGTTTTATTTTTCTTTCGAGAAAACCATAAACCAATAAAAACAATACCTAAAATATATACTGTAATTACTAAGATGTCTATTATAGAAATATTATTCATATTTTATTTTTTTGAAAAATTTTTATAGGCAATTAATCCTTTTTCAGTCATATGAGGTAATAACAGTTCCCAGATGTAAAATGTCATATTTTCACTTTCGCTTACTGTATAATTGGATAAAATTTCTTGTTGAGATCTCCAAAATGTAATTAAGATTCTCATGGTATGTTGCAATCGCATATACATACCTTCGTTTTTTTCTGGTTTAAAGTAATCATATTCTTTAAATAATTTAATAAAATAAGTTACTTGCTCTTTACGTACTAAAAGTGTTTTTTTAAGCAAGGCATCCACTTCTTTAAAGTTTCTGGAAATTTCTAATAAATCTAAATTGAAGAAAGAATATTTATTATGCGACTCCTCTAAGGCATTTAAAAGTTCGTTAAAATGTAAAAAAGGATCGCTGTTGTCTATTTGGTAAATACCAGAAACATCTTTAACCATTTGTTCGTAAATAGCAATTAAGAGTGCTTCTTTGTTCTTAAAGTGGTAGTCTAAATTACCAACACTAATATTTATAGCTTTTGCAATATCTCTGTGGGTTACATTTTTAATCCCATGAATATTGAAGGACTTTATCGCCTGATTAATTATTTTTTGTTTTGTTTTCAAAAATCTAAAGTTTGAAAAACAAATATACAAAATTAGGTCTAATGACCTAATTTTGTATTAAATATAGTTTTAAACGCCACTAAAAGCACTAAATCCTCCATCAATTGGAATGACAACTCCTGTTACAAATTTAGAAGCATCTGAACATAAAAAATGAATCGCCCCATTTAATTCCTCGGCTTCACCAAAACGTTTCATTGGTGTATTATTTATAATTGTATTTCCTCTATCTGTGTAAGATCCATCTGGTTTCAATAATAAATCTTTATTTTGTTTTCCAATAAAAAATCCTGGAGCAATTGCATTTACACGTAAACCATCACCGAATTTTAAAGCCAATTCTACAGACAGCCATTTTGTGTAATTATCTATCGCAGCTTTTGATGCGGAATATCCAACAACCCTCGTAATTGCACTTTGAGCCGCCATTGATGAAATATTAATAATAATTCCTTTCTTATTTTTCACCATTTCCTTTCCAAAAACTAAAGAAGGCTGAATGCTACCAAACAAATTCAGGTCAACTACTTTTTTGAAATCGTCCATTTTCAAATCAAAAACGGTTTGATCTTCTCTAATCGTTGCGCCAGGCATATTACCACCAGCAACATTAAGTAGCACATCTATTTTACCAAATTTATCTACAATTTTTTTAGAAACTTCCTCTAAACTTTCTTCGTCTAAAACACTACATGTATAACCAGCTACAGTAGCTCCTATTTTTTTCAACTCTACTAAACCATTGTCTACAGTACTTTTGTTGTGACCTAAAATAACTACAATCGCTTTATTTTGAAGTAAATGTTTTGCCATTGAAAGCCCTAAAACACCACCTCCACCAGTAATAATTATTACTTTATCTTTTATATTGAATAAATTCATATTTTCTATTTTTAATCTTTAAACTATTAACCTTTAAAAAAATCACTCATAAATAAAATTTGATATTTAAGAGAATTTCTCCAATAATTAGGGCTGTGACCTCCAGGACGTTCTATATAATCGTGTGGAATATTACGCTCTAATAATTTTTTATGCATTCTCTTATTGGCATCGTAAAAGAAATCTGAAGTACCACAATCGAAAATTAATTTTAAATGGCTTCCTTTTAAAAGATGAATCATATTTATGACTGTGTTGTTTTCCCAAACTTCTTTGTTTGTTGCATAATCGCCCAAACGTTTGCTCAAATCCCAATTTTTCGGAAAGGGTCTAATATCAAGTCCACCACTCATACTACCTGCTGCCCCAAAAACATCTTGATTTCTAAAGGATAAATAAAAAGCTCCATGACCACCCATGCTTAAACCCAAAACTGCTCTTCCTTTTCGGTCTTTTATTGTATTGTAATTAGCATCGATATAATTTACCAATTCCTTAGTTACATAGGTTTCGTATTGCACGTTTTTGTCAATAGGACTATCGAAATACCAGCTTGTAATTGCATCCGGACAAACAATAATCATATGATGTTCGTTCGCATATTTTTGAAGGTTTGGAAACCTCTTTACCCAAATTGAAAAATAACCTCCAGCTCCATGCAACATATAGAGCACTGGTAATTTTGCGTTTTGTTTTTGATATCCTTTAGGAAGAATAATTAAGTTTGAAATCTCTTTATTCATCACCTTACTTTTAACAGTAAGCGTATCTATTTCTGCTTTTGCAGTAAAAATATTTACTAAAAGAAATAAAAATGTAAATGCTACTTTCATTAGTTGTTTTTCTTATTTAATTGGAACTATTCTTATCGCATTTCCACCACCAGATGCTAATTTTAATTCTAAAATAGTTTTAGAATTTACTACTAATTCTTGGGTTGTATATGCTTCTCTATTATTTATATAATGGGTGTCTGGAGCATCTTCATATAAAAATGCTTTGTACTTTGTATTTGGTTCTAAAAAATTAAAATTTAAAGTGATTGTTCTCGGTTCACGAGTTGTTAAACTCCCTACAAACCAATTTTTTCCTTGACGACGAGCGACAGAAATATAACTTTCTATATCTCCACCTAAAACTTTATATTCATCAAACTGATTAGGGATATGTTTTACAAAATCGAATAAATCTGCTTTTTCGTTATAATTTTCTGGAGCATCTGGTAAAACCGATAAACCACTAAAAATAACAACCAATTTTGCATTTTCTGCAGCAACTGTTCCTGGAATAAACTTAAATACTCTTGGGCGAACCTCATTTCCCTCAAAACCATACCAACCATTACACATATCTATCGGGCCAGAAATCATATTGATAAAAGCCTGAGAAACCACAGTTTCTGGATAATAAGAATACTTCGCATCTGCCTGACTGTGGCAATATTCACGTGTAAATGTATTTGGCCACGTACGTTCATCTCCACTTGGAGGAATTGGGCTGTCGTGAAAATTAACCATTAATTTATACTTGGCACATAATTCAATTACTTTTCGAGTTTGCAACACTTTTTCTTGCCCGCCAGAAGTCATAAAACCATATTTTACGCCAACAGCACCCCAATCGCTAAATTGTTTTAAAACACGTTCCATACCAAACTTTTTTGCTCCAATATCATTCAAATATAAAATAATTCCGACTCCTTTTTCTTTCGCGTATCTTAAATTTTCTTCAATATTAATTTCTTTGTTAGATTTTGTTGGGTCTGAATTATCACTAAATTCTGGCCCATACCAATCTGCATCCATTAAAAGAAAATCTACATTATTTTTAGAGGCAAAATCAATTAATTTTTTATGTGAAGGTGTATTTAAACCATACGTAAAACCGTCTTTATTTTTGAAACCCCAAACTCTCCAGTCCCACATAGAGACTCCAGATTTTATCCAGGAAGTATCTTCTATTTTTGAAGGTGGATTCAAATTAACTAACAAATTGCTTTCCACCAACATTCCTGGACTTGTACCTATAAAAAGGGTTCTCCAAGAAGTTTTCATGCCAGTTTTTGCTTTTGAAGCCCCTTGAACTTCACATTGAAAAGTATCTGGTTTTCCATTTTTTCTCAATTTAAAGTTTGAAAAATCATAAATACCTGCTTCATGAATCGCTAAATATAGGTTTTTTGAAGCTTGTAAAACCAGTGGCGTATGTATAGAGCTTTCAATAGTAACTGCTGCATTGATGGATAATGGTCCTAAATTATCACGTTCTGCATTTGCAGACCACCAAGTAAAATCATCCGTAAAAGAAAACTCGGAATAATCTTTTTCAATACTAAATTCTGATAAATTTTCTTGTTTTGGAACCCCATATCTAAACGCAATACCATCGTTATAAGCTCTAAAAATGATATTTAGTTTTTTAGGGTTTTCTGATACATCTTCTAAACTTACTGTCAGTTCATTATAATGATTTTGAATATTTTTATTCTTCCACCATTTCATTTCATAGTTTTCAGTAAACTCCTTAGAACTACTTTTTAGTGCTTTAAACTCATCAGCAAAAGCGGTATTTAATTTTAAACCCAGTTTAGAATTCTGAATAATTTTAGTACCATTTACCACTACATTATAAGTAGGTGTTCCTTTATTTAGATTAAAAGTTATTGCTATATTTTTATCTGGAGAATTTACCTGATAACTTTGAGAGTTTGCAAAAAAAGGTAACCCCAGTAAAAGGATATATATAAATTTCATCTACTATTATTTTTTGATTAAGCTAATCGCAAATCCACCACCTTCAGCTAATTTTAAAGTCAGTTTTGTTTTATTATTGATGCTTATTTTTTCAATAGCTAAATCTAAAGGGTTTTTATTCCAATGTGCATTTTTTCCATCTTTATAGATTGTTGCTTCATATTCTTGGTGATCATCTAAGAAACTAAAAGACATATCTATATCTCGTTTATTTTGATCTGTAATACTTCCAACAAACCAATTTCCTGTTTCGCGTTCCTTTCTTGCAATCGTAACAAAATCGCCCACTTCTCCGTTTAAAACTTTGGTTTCTTCCCAATTAACCCCAACATCTTTAATAAATTGAAATACTGCAGGATTCGCTTCATAATGCTCAATTAAATCTGCTGCCATTTGCACAGGGCTGTAAATAACAACGTACAAAGCCAATTGTTTCGCTAAAGTTGTATTTACTTGATTATTTGGTCGAAAACCATCTAATTTTATGTTGAAAATCCCAGGTGTAAAATCGATAGGTCCAGAAAGCATTCTCGTAAATGCAACGATTGGCAAATGTTCTGGCGGATTTCCTCCATCTGGACTCCAAGCATTAAATTCTTGTCCACGAACGCCTTCTCGAGAAATTATATTTGGGTACGTTCTTCTTAAACCTGTTGCTTTAATAGGTTCGTGGGCATTTACAGCTATTTTATATTTTGCCGCTTTTATAGCTGCATTATTATATTGATTCACCATATATTGTCCATGATGATAACCGCCTTCAATTTTACCAACATAACCAGATTTTAGTGAATGCATACCATGTTTTTTCATTAAAGCATAGGCTGTATCTTGTTGTTTTTCGTAGGTTGCTACTGCTGCTGAAGTTTCGTGATGCATAATAATTTCTACTCCTTTTTCTTTTGCATATCGAGAAACCTCTTCTAAATCGTAATCTGGATATGGAGTTACATAATCAAATAATCCTACTTTAATTTTACGATCCCAACCTGTATTCCAGCCTTCTACTAAAACACCTTTCATGTTATTTTTTGCTGCAAAATCGATAAACTTTTTAGTGTTTTCTGTAGTTGCTCCATGTTTTGGATTTCTTTTTCCAGTATCTATCCAGTTTTCGTTCTCATCTAAACTCATTCCATAAGCCCAAGAAGATTTTTTCAAATGCATTTCCCACCAAATACCAACATATTTCATCGGTTTTACCCAAGAAACATCACCCAGTTTATTAGGCTCATTCAGGTTTACTATTAATTTAGATGCTATTAAATCTGGAGCATTATCTGCTATTTGAACAGTTCTCCAAGGTGTTGTAAAAGGCAAACTTCGTTTTACTTTATAATTTGCATTTTTAGCACCAACTAAATGACTTTTTAAGTCTAAATTTTTAGTATCAATACTTAAAGTCATTCCAGAATAATCCACTAATGCTGCTTCGTGAAAACTTAAATGCAATCCGTTTTTACCCACCATTGTTACAGGCGTATTTACAGCATTTACAGGAACTGTAACTACTGGCAAACCTTCTTTTTTTGCTACTTCTACTGCATTCACCTCAGAAAGTTGTGTTGTTTGATATAAATTCTCATAACTATCCCAATTTGCAGGAATCCAAAATGTTTTAAAATCTTGGGTTAAATTGAATTCTGTATTTTCTTCCCTTATTAAAGCTTCTTTCCAATTTTCTTGTTCTGGAAATTCATATCTGAAACCTATACCATTATTATAAGCTTTAAAAACAATATTTAACTTTCTATTTGGAGTTGATTTTTCTTTTAATTCAACCTTTAATTCGGTATAATTATTTACAACATCTAATTGCTCTCCCCAAGGCATTTGCCAAGTTTCATTAAAAGTACTTGTTTTAGTATTTACAATTTCGAAATTGTCTTTTAAAGATTTTTTATCTATAAAATCGAAACCTAAAAAAGAGGTATCAATTACAGTTTCATTTTTAAATTTGACATAATAAAATGGGCTACCGTCTTTTGATACATTAAAATTTATTTCCAAATTATTATCTGGAGATGCTATTTTACTTGTTTTATGCTGAAGATTATTGCAAGAAACTAAACAAAATACTGCAATTACTAATGTTACTATTCTCATGATTTTATGGTTCATAATTTAAATTTGAAAAGTGTTTTCTCCCTTTTTAACGATTATTTCTTTTGCTATTTTGCCATGATTAATTTGTAACGTGTATTTTTTATCTGAAGTTACTTTTAAAGTCAATTTATTATTATTTGGTATGGCAATCAAACTTGTTAAAACACCATTAAATTTATAGTTTTTACAACCTGATTTCTGCTCCGAATTAATGTTCCAAACCAATGTATTTGTTTCTGCATTTGGTTTTAATCCTATTGCATATTCCATTAAATATAAAATAGGGCCAATTCCAGACCAACCTACAAAATCTTTTCTTGAAGGACGACCTTGAGTGATGTCACTTGCAGCATAATTTTCCCAAATTGTTCCAGTGTTTTTGTAGACTGTATTTACACTTGTTAAATGGTTTAAAGCGATTTCACGTGCTAATTCTTTGTAACCATAATTCTCTAAACCTCTTAAAACCATGGTTTCGGTTGGTGCCCAAACAGATCCTTTCCAATAACCACCATCTGGATGATACCCTTCTTGGTCTGCTGCCAATGTAGGTACTCTATGTTTTGTTTTAAAAGTTTTTGGATTGTTTAACTCATCTACAAGTAATTGTGCTCTTTCTTTTGTTGGAATTTCGGCAAGCATTGTCCAAAAACCTGCAATTGTTTTTACAGGGACCAATTCTCCTTTTAATGTTAGGTCATAATAGAAGTTTTCTCGTTCATTCCACATTAAGTCGTTTACTTTCGAGGCTATTTCTTTATATTCTTTTTGATAAGAAATAGCTTCTTTTGATTTCCCAATAATTGTTGCAATCGTGGATAAATCTTTGGCAACCATCGCCATTTCCGAAGAAATATCGATTCCACAACCTCCACCTTTTAAATAAGGATTTCTTGTG
The DNA here is from genome assembly GCF_014784055.1 of Polaribacter haliotis. NCBI lineage: Bacteria > Pseudomonadati > Bacteroidota > Flavobacteriia > Flavobacteriales > Flavobacteriaceae > Polaribacter > Polaribacter haliotis. The sequence goes on from NZ_CP061813.1 coordinate 1,209,316, forward strand.
GAATTATCCATACTTGCCCAATCTGTAATGTAAAGTCCATTTCCTTGTTTCAAATACAGTTTTAATGCTTCAAAATATTTAACCAATGGTAAATACACCATTTTTAAACGTTTTACATTTCCACTATATTTAAAATGTTCTAATTCTGCCCAACTTGTAATTGGATGATCTAAACGATCTAAAGTAAGATAAGATGGTGGTGGAACTTCTCGTCCAACATAAGTTACAGGATTATAACCTTCTACTTTATTTTCTAAATCCCAACCAGTGTAAGAGTAAAAAGGTCGTTTTAATTTATTTAGATTGTGTTCAGGCACACCTCCATTTGTTTCGTAAAGCTGACAAGATATTTCTCCGTTTTCGAACTGATGTGCGTAAAAATTATCCAAACTACTAATTCCAGGAACTAAATCGTAAGCTACATTGCAAAACATGGTCATAAAAGAAGTATCCCACAAATAAAAGCGTTCGTTAAAAGCTTCATCTATATAATTGGATACATTTCCAGAACCTTCCTGTGGTTGTCTAAAATGATCGAAGGCCAGTTTCCAAGCACCCCAATATAAATCGACAAACTCTTTTTGCTCGTCAAAAATAGGACTTGGCATTTGATCCTTTATTCCAACAAAAGTTGGAATGCTTTTTTCTACATATTCTTTTTTGCTGAAATACAATCCTCCTTTGGGTAAATCTGGATGATTTTTTTCAATATAAACTTGTTTATTTGAGGAACAACTCACAAACAAACTAAACATTGATAATAATATAAAACCTACTTTTATCTTTTTTGTTACACTCATTTTTTCTAACTACTATAATAGATTTAATTACTTTACTTTCTCGAAATCACAAGTGCCAAACCAGAATCCTTTTCTAATTTTCTACTGAATGTTGTCGTTTTATCAATATTCATTTTTTCTATTGCAACTTTGTTTTCTTTTAATCCTTTTGAATCTTGTGAATACAAAATAGCTTCGTAAATTGCATCAGCTTCTAAAAAATCAAAAGTAATGTTTAAGGTTCGCTCTTTATTGGCTGCTAAAGAACCTACAAACCAATTATCGTCACTTTTTCTTGCAATGGTTGCATAATCTTCCATGTGACTTTCTAAAATCTTAGTATCATCCCAAACTGTTGGTAAAGCATCATAAAATTTAAGTGCATCACTTTCGCGTAAAACTTTATCATTTTCTCCTGCACCACCTACTTTATGAGGTGAATTTTCTGGACGATCGTACCAAAACAAAAACTGCCAAGGCGAATACAGCATAATAGACTTTGCCATTTGTGCTGATTTTCCTCCCATTTTTTCTGATACTCGTGCTGCTAAAAAGCAATTGGTATTATCTCCTGCTCCTACTAACATTCGTGTAAAAAGCGTAGTAATACTGTGTGAAACTGACGGACTTTCCTCATCTCCTCTAATGCCTTCTTGTGTCATTAAATTTGGATACGTTCGTGAGTAACCTGTTGGTCTATAATCGTCGTGAATATCTACCATTAAATGATGTTTTGCCGCTTTTCGAATCGCTTCATGTAACCAAATTGTCCATTTTTGCGAGCCTACATTTACAAAACCATATTTTACACCTGCAATTCCCCAAGATTCGTATAAAGGTAAAACTTGGTCTAATTGTTTTGACATCGCTCTTTGGTTGATGTATAGTAAAACGCCAATTCCTTTTTCTTTTCCATAAGCAATCACTTCATGTAAATCTAAAGGCCCAGGAGACCTATCTGGATCTACAGTTATGGTTGATGCATCTTCTGCATCGTCATATTCGTGGCCATACCAACCAGCATCAAACTCTATATATTGCAAATTATGTTTTACTGCAAAATCTACACAAGCTTTTCCTCCTTTTGTGGTTAATGTTACTTCGCGAATAACCTTTCCTGGCTTTATCCAAGAAACATCTTCAATTTGATTTGGCTCATTTAAATTCTCTAAAAAGTAATTGTTTTCCAATAAATTTCCTGGAGTTTTGCCTACCATTACATAACGCCAAGGTGACTTGTAATTTGCTTTTTTCAAATCTACTTCTCCATCTAATTCTATTTGTAATGCGTGCGATTTATTTGCATGTTTTTTAAACTTTCCTCTTGCATAATTTACCAATGCAGCTTCTCCTAACGCTAAATACGAAGAATCGTTTTGTTTGATTACAAAAGGTCTTTCAGCAACAGTTCCAATGGAATTAATTGTTGTTTTTGAGTAATGCCCTTGAGATACATCTGTTGCCCAAGTTTGGTAATCTTTATCAAACTCAAAGGCAGTCGATTCTTGTTTTAGCACCACATTTTCAAAAGCTTTTCCTTTAAAAATATAGCGAAAAGCAACACCTTCATCATACAAACGACATTCTATTTCTAAATCGCTGTTAGCATTATTTGTATCAGCGATTGTTATTAGTGCATTGTTATAATTGTCGATAATTTTGTTGCGTTCTCCATACAAAGGTTCCCACATTTCTTTGTGTGAAGTTTTTGTAATTTCCTTTACTTCGAAACCATTTTTAAAAATCTCAGTATCTTTTAAAATACCTGCTAAATCAATATTTAATTTTTCTAAGTTTGATTGCTTTAGAACTAAGTTTAAAGTTGTTGCTTCTTTATGAATTTCTAAAGACAAGTTCTCAGAAGGACTTGTTAATGAAATTTCATTTTTATTCACTTTCTCTGTTTGACAAGAAGTGAAAATTAGCATCGCTAAAACTAAAATGGTTGATGAGATATATTTCTTCATTATTTTTATTGATTTAATAAACGTTTACCAAAAATTGTTGCTGTAGGATTCGTTTTTAGGTGATTTTTTAACTGCAATTGACAAACTATAAAACTTCCTTTTCCGCTTTTTAATTCTACTGCTGCTGCACTCTCACCAGCAATACCAACCCAAGTTGTTTTTCCTGATTTTAAAATAGGAACCCAACCGTCTTTTACTTCTATTAAAGTTGATAAAAATGCAGACGCAAAACCTTTAGATTCGTTATACCAAAATTTAAAATCAAAAGGTTTAAATCCTTTCGTTAATGGATGTCCACTAAGTGGATTGACAAAATAATATTGCCCCATCACAGTTTTTTCTATAAGAATATTTTTGTTCCCAATTTTATGTTCTCCAACTGGAAGCTCTAAAAACACCAACGTTTTTCCTTGACTAACCATTTTATCTAAAGCTTCTTTGTTTTTGTTATAATCTTCTAAATTATCAATAACAATTGTGCTTGCTTCATCAGCATTATTTACTGATTTGACATCTAAATCTTCAAATAAATGTGTCGATAAACCATTTTTTGAAGGGGAATATACTTTAGATGTCTTCTTTTTTTCTGGCTCTGGAAAAACATCTAAATCAATCATAGATTCTGATACTGCTTTTCCGTTTTCGTCAAACAAGCCTAATCTTAATTGGTATTTCGCTCTTTTAGAAACTTTTGGGGCTTTTATATCGATATACCCTTGAAATTCCGAGCTATTTAACGAATTTTTAGGTTCTTTTTGTGCTGTAGAAACTACTTTACCATTTTTTTCCAATTGCCATTTTAGCATATATTGTTTTGGAATTTTATTTAAATCGTTACTTAACCAAGCTTCAATAGAAATATTTTCGCTTTCGTAAAAATGATAACGATCTGTTCTAAGGCTTACCATTAAGGGAGCCAATGCATCTCTATAAGCATAAAATGCTTTTTTAGGGTTACGATCTACATCCATAATTGCTTTCATCCAACCTGCAGGCCACGCATCAATAAATAAATGGATTGCAAAAGACATCATTCTATTGTCTCTACGAAATGCTTCTGTTACAAAACGTGTTGCCCAAGCTTGATGATTCTGACTCGCATCAATCCAATCTTTTACAGTAACTGGTGTTGGATACCACATGTAATGGAATCTATTCGTTTGTGCTTTTGACACCTTGTCTGGAAACCATTGTTGATTTTTATTCTTTGGCAACCATTCTTCTGGCCAATATTTTTGAACTGCTGTATAATTGTCGAAACCTTCTGCCCCAAATTCTCCACAAGCATAATACCAATCTGGTTTTGTTTTTTGCCAATATCCTTTGTGTAATTCACCCAAACCTAAAGCATGTCCATTGTACCAAACATTGTACATGTGACTGTCTGGTAATCCTGGAGTTGGTGGATCGTAATCGCCATCTCCTGGTTTTATAACACGATCTGGGTTCCAGTAATTTACTATTTGGTCGCAAGCTTTAAAGAATTTCATATAATCGTCTGCACTTGCCATACTTCTTTGCGGATGCCCTTCCCCATTTGGGAAACGCTCGTTAATATAAGTAACCATTATATTACTAGGATGATTACGCACCAAACGTTCCATTTCTCCTGCTTGCTTCACCCCTTCTGCAAATAAATTCTGACGAATACTACCAAATAAAGGCAAATCCGTTTGTAGCATAATTCCCAACATATCTGCATAATCATAAATTTCTGATTGTACAGGACGTTGTGTTAATCTTATAAAATTCATATTGCTGACTTTCGCCAAAAGAATATCATCAATTAGTTGATCCCATTTTTTATTTTTGACATCTTGTTGTAAAAAGCCCATTGTATTGGCTCCCCTCAACTTTATTTTATCGCCATTCAAATACATCTGTCCTTTCGGAATTGAAATGGTATCTTGTGTAAAAGAACGCATTCCAAAATGTGTTGCTTTTGCATCGGTTAAGTTTCCATTTTCGTCAAGAACTTCCGTTTGTAATTGATATAACCAAGGTGTTTCGTTATTCCATAATCTTGGCGATTCAATTGGAATTGTTACTTTTAGATAATTGGTTTCATAGCCCATCATCAAACGACTTTTTAAGCCATCTTGTGGTTTTGCCAAATCTCCAACTCCAGGAATATAGGTTGTCATTGGAATGTATTCTAAATCCTTAATTATAGTTTCCTTAAAATTTTGTCCATATAAATTAAAACGTAGTTTAATATTTTTAAAATCTTCGTAATAATTGTTGATTTCTAACCAAACCTCAGCTTCATTTTTATCTAACATTGGCCTTACAAAAACATCATTTATGTGTAACGGATCACGAGCTTCTATATAACAATCTTGATAGATTCCCATTCCTGCAGGGCAATGATGCCAACCTAATTTTGGGTCGTCCCAACCTAAACCAGAAGCAGCGTAAATTTTATTTCCGATTTTACGTTCGTTTCCACCATCAAAAGAACCTAAGGTTGTATAATCATTATCAACTTGAACGATTAATGTGTTTTTTCCTGGTTTTAGGTATTTTGTAATATCAAATTCAAAAGGTGCAAAAAAACCAGTATGTTCTCCTACTAAATTACCGTTTATAAAAACCTTTGCCCAATAATCTACTCCTTTAAAATGTACAAACTGGCTTTTATATTGTAACATTTCTGGAGTCAATTCAAACTCTTTTCTGTAGTATGTTGTTGCTTTTCCTTCTGGTGGCCCATAATGTGGAACACTAACAGATTCCCAAGAACCATTTCCTGCAATTACTTTAGAAAAATCTGTTTTATCTTCAGCAGTTCCAAGACGCCAGTCGAATTTTGTTAAATCTAATCGTGCTCTCGTTTTTTTAACTTTGGGTGCGTAATTTTTCATAAAAGGAATAAATTTATTCCTCATTTTCTGTAATTCCGCTTGCAGTTCTGCTTTTGTGTCCATTTTATTCATGGGACTAAAAGCAGCTTTTTTTCCTTTCATTTTAGGCAAGTGCAAATCTGGAAGTACAGGTGGTAATTTATCTTCTAATAAATGTAATCTGGTACCTTGAACTTTGTTTCCTATTTGTGCAAATTGATCCTTTTCCTGTGCCATAAAAGCACTAAAAGATAAACACAATAGTAGTGTAATTAGCTTACAGTTTTTATACATCTTCTTCTTATTTTATTTTGATTCTTTTCTTTTTTGAACACCAATTTTATCAAATGGAATGTTTTTAAAACCTGGAATTTTTTCAAATGCTTTTGCATCTTTCTTCAAATTGAAATTCTGTGCTTCTTCATTTACAAATCCTGGGTTTTCATCTGTAATCCAATTATCATCTAAAAATGGCATCCACTCCTCTTTACCATTATGAACTTTCTTCACTTTATAAAAAATATTTTTAGAAAATGTATTGCGTTTTGGCAAGGCAGGATTATCCTCCCAATATTTCGCTAAATTCGGGTAAGCAACACTGTAAGGTGGATTTTTAAAATTAACTGCCTGTAAACGTTTATCGTAAACTGCTCCTTTATCAAGAGTTCCTTTCGACCAATTTTGTAAACGGTTATCTATATGAACTGCAAGATTCATATCTACAAAAATATTATTGGTGTATGGGTTGTCCATTCCACCTCCAATTAAAATAGGAAGACTTCCTGGTTTGTAGAAAATATTTCCGAAAACTTCCATTCCACAAGCCCCATCATCATGATAAACAGCTGATGTAGCATGCTCTCCATCTATATGATGAAAATAGTTATAATAAACTTTATGGCCACTTTCAGCAGGATCTCGACCATAATACAAAGCTCCTTGATCGTGTACTTCTTGACACACATCATGGATGTTATTATATTCAATTAAATGGTTATTACCATGCAATAAAATCGCCATACTTGGTGCGTTATAAAGCTCGCAGTTAGAAATCCTATTCCCAACACCTGTAATTAATATTCCTGCTCTATAAGATTTTTCAATTCGATTAAAATCGTGAATTGTTGTGTTTTCTACATAATTATTAGCAGGTACTAAGGTTAATCTATCTCCACCACCCAAATGTACTCCACCTGCACCTGTGTTAAAAATTGTACAATTTACAACTCCGTTATTATGACCTCCCATTCTATTAAAGGTTGCGTCTTCATAAATATGTTGTAAATAACTACCAATAACTTCGGATGCAGCTTTACCAGTTCCATCGTGCCTTAAAGTTTCGAATGGTGCAATTCCTTTACCAATACAAACACCTACAATTCCTAAATTGGTAAATGTACAGCTGTCCACAAGGTTATTTTCTGTCTGTTCCATATAAACTCCCATTCCTCTGGAACATGTAAAAGTTATATTCTTAAATTGAATGTTTGAAGCTTTTATTAAACTAACCATTGGTCTTTCTAAAATTGAAATTTCCAATAATTTTATTTCTTCTGAAGGATAAAAATATAAGATGCCTTTTTTGCGGTCTAAATAATATTCTCCAGGAGCATCCACTTCTTCCAAAACATTATAAACAAACCATTTTTGAAACTTTTTACCACTACCAAAACCGTATAAAGAAGGTTGTTTGGTGGTAAATGTTTTATTTTTGAAATCAATTTCTTTTAACTCTACAGCATCTTCTGCCCAACCTTCTTTAAAATACCCAGAAATCCAAACATCTTCAAACGTTTTCCAAGTTGAAGGACGATCGTTATCATACGTAAATTTACCTCCTCTATTGCTATGATCTCCATTTCTTGGAATTGAGCCAGCATCAATAATTTTACCCATTGCAAGTGTAGAATCATTTGGCCATTTTGCTAATGATAATGGTTTTCCGTTTACAAATAACTCAGCCCAAGTAGGTCCAAATGGCCTTGCAAAACCAACAGGACGCAAAGTTCCATAATCTGTTACGTTTATGTTTTTTAAATTTATTTCTCTAATTTTTGATCTTACAGATGCTGAAAATCTCTCTAAAGTTTCAGTATCTTTTACAGGTAAAGCTTTATCTGTTGGAATAGAAAGTCCTCCATGAAAAACTACTTTTTCGTTTTTATAAGCAGTATAAATAATTGGGTATTCTTTGGAGCCAGAATCTTCGTTTCCTAATTCTAAAGTTTGTGTTCTGTAATAAGTTCCTTCACGAAGATTTACATGAAAACTTCCATAGCTTTTATCCTCGTTTTTTAATTTTCTAATTTCGTCTCTTGCTCTTTCTATAGACGCAAAAGGTTTTGATATGGAACCATCTCCTGAAGTATCATTTCCTGTGGTCGCTACAAATATCTCAGTAGTTTTTTTTGTACAAGCAGTAAAAGACACTATTGTAAAGAACAATAAGAATACAATACTAAAACTTGTTATTTTTTTGAATGGTGATAAGGTGTTTTTCATTTTGATGAGAATTTATAAAAACGATATAAAGTTAAAATGATGAATTTAAGAAGAATGTTTTAAATATAAAGGTGCCATAATTTTTTACTTTTATGACACCTTTAACAAACTAACTCAAATAATATTATTTATATAAAAGTATATTAATTATTGTAACCAGGGTTTTGCTCTAATAGAGCTTCTTTATTCCTTTCTATTTCTCCATTTGGAATAGGCCATTTGTTTATATAATCTGGAATTGTTCTTCCTTTAACAACAGTTTCTTCATGATATTTATTCAAATATTCTACCAGTTTACCTGTTCTTAATAAAGTATTTAACCTAAACTCTTCTACATGTAATTCTCTTGCTCGTTCATCTAAAATTAAATCGATATTAACATCACCTGCAGCAACTAAAGTTGCGTTTACTCTTCTTCTTATTGCGTTAATGTCATTCGCTGCTAATCCTGTTGCTCCATTTAACATATGAGCCTCAGCTCTAAGTAAGTAAACTTCTGGTAAACGCATTATATACCAATCTTTATAAATAGTACCTCCATCGTGTTTTTGCTGACTAGAAGTTTCAAAACGGAAACCATAATGATCTACCATCGTATTTTTCTGAAAATATGGTCCAACATATCTTTTATCCCAATTTGATTCTACATTATCTTCTGTAATTGGCTGTCCATAAAAAGCACTAGCTGGATTTGTCCAATAATGCGTTCTTTGAATATTATATTTTGAATTACGCATGTCTCTATCAAAATCTCCTTTATAATTCCAAATCTTTTTGTCTAAATATGGGTTTGCTAACCCATGACCTACAGGACGCCCCATTAAAGTATCTTTCAAGAAATTTGAAGTTGCATTTTTATCTTTTAAAGCCCAAGGAATTGGCCCCCACCATCTTTCTAAGTTAAAACTTGTACTACCTCCAACAAATCCACCTCCTTCAACTCCAACATCGAATTGAGTGTTCCAAATAGTTTCCATGTTTCCATCTCTTCTATTAAAGTTTCCATCACGAAATAAATCCCAGTATACATCGCCCCAAGCCTCATCATTTGGCCCTTTATGATCGTAACCTTGCCATTTGAAATCTTTATATTTTCCAAAACGTGCAGTCATTAATTGTAATTTACCTCCATTAATTACTTTATTAGCTGCTGCAATCGCTGCAGGATAGTCACCTAATTGTATGTTAACTTCTGTAAGTATTGTATATGCTGCTTCCTGAGATGATTGCCCACCTTTTACCTGATCTACTGAAGGCATCCAAGTTATAGCAAATGTTAAATCTTCTTTACACTGTTGGTAAACTTCTTCTTTAGTTGCGCGTACATAATCGAACTTAGGTTCTGTTGTTTCTTTAAGAACAATAGGCACTCCACCCCACATGTTCGCTAAAAAACGATATGCAAAAGCTCTTAAAAACTTAGCTTCACCTACAATTGCATTTTTTTCTGCATCGGATTTCCATTCAACTCCATCTTGCTCAGCTCTATCGATAATTACGTTTGTCTTACCAATTATAGAGTAAAATCTACCCCACCATTTACTAACAGTACCATTATCTGCGTTAAAAGTATCCCAGTTGTATATTTGTCTTTCGTAATTTCCTTGTTCAACAAGTACAGTTACTAAATCTAAATCCATTCCTAACATATCAAAATTATCCCAATTATCTCTATTTGCGTAGAAATAAGATCTAACATCTAAATAAATATGAGCTAAAGCTCCTTCAAAACCTTTTTTATCTTTAAAAGAATTTTCTGGACTTAAGAAATCTTTAGGCTTTTCCGTAAGGAAATCGTCACTATTACAAGATATTAATCCTGATAGCATAAGCGCTAATACTATTAATATTTTTGTTGTTATATTTTTCATTTTTTATATGTTTAAAAATTAAATGAGCATGTCAATAAATAGGTTCTAAGTGAAGGCCTAGAAGTCCAAGTATTTCCTTGATTGGTTTCTGGATCTAATCCTTTCCAATGAGGAGCATATGTAAATAAATTATCTCCACTTAAAGTAAGTCTTAATCCTTGTAGTCCAATTGGTTTTACAATTTCAGACATATCATATGATAAAGCAACTTTTTGTAATTTTATAAAACTTCTGTCTACATACTTACTTGCTCTATATCTTGCTGTATTTCTATATCCTGGTCTTGGATAATATGCATTTGTGTTAGTTGGTGTCCAATAATCATAGACTGGATGATTTAAATCACGACGTCCTGCAGTAAAATCGAAGTAAGGTGTATCGCTATTAGATAAGAAATGTCCATTACCACCCCAAATTGAATAAAAATAAGTTAACAAAGAAAATTTCTTGTATTTAAGAGTATTTGTTAAACTCCATCTAAAGTTAGGGTTTGTATCCCCTAAAAATTGACGATCCTTGTCTGAAGTAATTCTTCCATCGCTATCTACATCTTCTAATATGTAATCTCCAGGACGCATTCCGTCTAAGATTGTACCATTATCTACATCACTTTGTTGATAAATACCTTGATTTTCATACCAATAAACTGTCCCTAGTGTTTTTCCAATGAAATAACCACTATTAATCAAATCATCTTCTACTCCATCACCATCATTATCTTCACCTAAAATACTTACTACTTTATTTCTGTTTAAAGAAAAAGCGAAGTCAGATGTCCATCTAAAATCTTCTTTATCAACATTTATAGTACTTAAAGCTATTTCAAGTCCTTTATTATCAATTTGTCCTATATTAGATAAAATACTACCTGCACCAGAAGCGGCTGGTAGCCCTAAATTGAAAATTAAGTCGTTTGTTTGGGTTTTATAACCCTCTACATATCCCGAGATTCTATCATTAAAAAAACCAAAATCTAATCTTAAGTTTAATCCTGTAGTTTTCTCCCAACCTAAGTTGTTTTGAGCTAAAGATGAAATTCTTTGTGTTACTGTATAAGAGTTATCACCTGCATATACAAACTTACTTGTAGCAACTTTTGCTAATGTTTGGTAAGGATTAATCGCTTGATTACCTGTTGAACCATAAGAAGCTTTTAAAGATAATGCGCTTAAAACATTAGAATTATTTAGGAAACTTTCTTTGTAAATATTCCAATTTGCTCCTACAGAATAGAAGTTTCCATATTTTTTATTCTTACTAAAACCTGAAAAACCATCTCTTCTAAAAGTTCCTGTAAGAGAATATTTATCGTCATAAGTATAATTAAGTCTTGCCATTTGACCTACTCCTCCATATTCTCCACCACCTGTAGATACTGATTGGTTTTGTGCGTCTTCTAATTTATAATCACCAAGAACAGAATTATCAAAACCAGAACCTGAAGCATTTACACTTTCGTACTTAGTTGATTCTTTAGAATGTAATAATGTTAAATTGATTCTGTGTTTATCAAAAGTTCTGTTATAATTAATAATATTATCTAATAATTGATCGCTTGTTCTGCTATAAGATCTACTTCCTGTTCCTCTTGGACTTAAACCTTGCACTGTCTTTTCATTGTAAAAAACATTATTTTCACTCCATCTTAAAGAGTTGGAAAAATTAACAGTATACTTTAAACCTTCTATTCCTGGTATTTTAAACACTCCAGAAACTAAACCTGTAAGATTGTTTCTAAAATCTCTGTCCGATGTTGGAATAAATAATAATGGATTACGTAAAGAAGTAGTTGTTTGTGGAAAAAACACTGGAGTAGTCCCATCTTCTTCATATAAACTAGCATATGGACTTAATGATGTAGCTTGGTCTAAAGGTGGAGAAATTCCTGAAAAATCTCTAAAACTGTAAGATGTTTTTACACCTAATGTAAACCAGTCTGTTAAATCGCTATTTAAATTTATTCTACCCGTTAAATTCTTAAAATTATCATTTAAAACAACTCCTTGTTGATCTGTAACTGAAGCAGAAATATAATAATTAGACTTTTCTGTACTGTTAGAAATACTAAGATCTGCTTTTGTACTAAACCCAGTTCTAATAAAAGGGTCAAAAGGCTGAGATAATGTTGGAGTATGGTTTGGTGTAGCTTCATAATTTTCTCTTTCAATATCCGTTAAATAGGTATTGATTAAATTAGGATCTGCATCTAAACCTGCATCTGCACGCATATCCAAAACTCTTTGCAAATATCCTGGTCCATCATATAAATCTAAACGATTTAATTCTTTAGTGACACCAGTAGTTACATTTACACTAAATAAAGGTTTACCATCTTTACCTCTACCTCTTTTTGTTTGAATTAAAATAACTCCATTTGCAGATCGTGAACCATAAACAGCAGCTGCACTTGCATCTTTTAAAACTGTGAAACTTTCAATATCATTCGTAGGTACGTCTGATAATGATCCATTGTAAACAACACCATCCAATACTATTAAGGGTCCATTTCCTGCACCAACAGAGTTTTGTCCTCTAATACTTAAACTTGCTACAGCTCCAGCACTATTGATAGAACCAACATTTAATCCTGCCACAGTTCCTTTTACCGTTTCTAAAATGTTATTTACAGGAACATCTTTATACGTTTTTAAATCTGCAACAGCGACTGAACCAGTTACTTCTTGTCTCTTTTGAGTACCATACCCAACTATAACAATTTCGTCTAGTTGTGAAGCATCTTCCTTAAGAGTAACATTAATTTCCTGCTGATTAGATACTGTTACCTCCAAGGTCTTATAACCTATATAAGAAAATACTAAAACAGCACTTTCTTTAGTGTTTATGGTATAGTTACCATCAAAATCTGTAGACACACCATTTAAAGTCCCTTTTTCAAGAATATTAACTCCTGGAATTGGCACTGAGAATTCGTCTACAACCGTTCCTTTTATTGTCTTGTTTTGTGCAACTGTATTAGTTATTGCTAAAAAACAAATACCAATAAATAGTAGATACATTTTTTTCATAAAATTGAATTGATTTTAGTTAACGTTTATTTAACATTACAATAGTACACAATATGCTAAGCCAACTATAATACGGATTCCGTTTTCCATAACACTTTTTCGTTTTATTAACACATATTCGAAATTTTATGACACAAATTCGGAATTTTATAATAAATGCTGATTAAATTCTTAATTTAGCAATTAACATAAATTTTCATGCGTAAGACAGTTCAAATATTATTTTTATTCTTATTAATATGCTTTGAAGGAAACTCTCAGTTTCTTAATTATGATATTCAAGACGGATTATCTTTCCACATTGTAGATGATGTATGTGAAGATGATGAAGGATATGTTTATGCGGCTACAAGTGAAGGATTAAATGTTTTTGACGGAAGTAAATTCAAAATCTACAATCAATTTAATACCAATGGTTTTAGCAACAAAATATCCAGTGTATTGCCTTTAGAGAAAGGTTATGTGATTATAGGTAGCCAAGATAAGGGACTGTTTCTATTTGATAAATTCAAAAACATCATTATACCTTTAACATTAGTGACAGATATATTACAAAAAAACCTCTCTATTTCTTCGTTAGCTTTAAGTTCTGATAAAAAGACCATTTGGGTCGCAGATAAAAGTGGCAAACTATTTTCCTTTAAAACGTCTGAAATTGATTCTTTAAAATTAGCACCATATACTGTAAAAGCAACTAAAGTCACAGAAATAAATACTGGAATATCTGTTATTTATCCTTTAGAAGGATTTATTTTAATTGGTGGAGGTCAATCAGAAATTACGAGAATAGCTACAAATTCTACTAAATATATTATTGACACACCTTTTGAAGCGGAAGGAGCCACAAGAGTTCATAGTATAAATTCTACTAATAATAGTTTATTTATAGGTACGAATGTTGGAGTATATAAGTTTGAAAACAACCATACAAACTCTAAACAAATTTCTAAAAAACCTTGGACTTTAGCTGAAATTATTATTAGAACCATTACCAGTTACAATAATTTTGTTTGGGTAGGAACTGAAGGAAATGGACTTTATAAATTTTCCATTGATGGTGGTTTAATAGAACATTATATAAACGAAAAAAATAAAAAAAATGGTTTAAACTCTAAATATATATTATGCTCTTTTGTTGATAGCAATGAAAACCTATGGTTAGGAACTTGGCTTGGAGGCATGCATGTATTGGATCTTAAAAAATATAATCATTCTTTTGTTTATGATAAAGACAATGAAAATGATCTTTTTTCTAATATTATATGGGCAATTGCCAAAACTTCTGACGGAGAAATAAAATTAGGAACCCATGGAAACGGTTTAACAACTTATAAATATGCTGATAAAAATTATAAATCTATACTATCAGATATTGAAAATAAATCTATTAGTTCTCTTTATTGGGATGCTGACACCAGTTATTTATTCATTGGGACTTGGGGATTTGGCGTAAAAATTTATGATACTTCTAAAAATAAACTTGTTACCAATAAATTCAATTTTAACAAAGTAAAAAACAACCGAATTTACTCAATAGCCAGAGGTCCAAACAATCAAATATGGATTGGTACTTTTAAAAATGGACTTTTTAGATATTCTGAAAAAAAACAAGAATTAGAGTCTATAAGACTACTAAAAAATATGCTTCCGGAGGACGATAATGTAGATATAAGACAAATTTTAATTGACAAGAATAACAAAAGCCTATGGGTTGGTTCTACAAAAAAAGGGTTATTCCATGTAAACATGTCTAATAATGGCGAAATAAACACGGTTACTCATTTTGAGAAATTTAAAAATACAAATGAAAAAATACAAGTAGACAATTTATATAAAGACAAAGAAGGTACTATTTGGATACTTTGTAGAGATGGAATTGGTATTTTAAAAGGAAAAAGTAACCCACAACAACTATCCATATTAAAAGGATATGTTGCTACAGGAATGATTACCGATAATCATAAAAAATTATGGGTAAGTACTTATAAAGGGTTACACAAAATTAACTCAGACACTCTTGTGGAACAATCATTTATAAAGGATTATACTTTTTATGATATATTTTATGATGAAGAACAAGATATTATTTTAGGAGGCTCTAACCATGGTTTGTTAAAAGTGAATCCGAATTTTACTAAAAAAACATCAAATTCTCCACGAATTTTATTCTCCTCTTTAAAAATATTAGACCAAACAATACATCCTGATAAAAAAATAAAAAACACCAACGTACTCTCAAAAAAACTTAATTATAACGATTCTATCGTTTTGCCACATTTTGCACAAACCTTTTCAATAGGACTTAATATTTTACCAGATAATAAAATTAATAATTATAAACTTCGGTATAGATTAAATGGTTTTGAATCGCTTTGGAATGAAGTAGATAATATTGCAACAACAGCTTCTTACACGAATGTTCCACCTGGTTTATATGAGTTAGAAGTTCAAGTTGCCAACCAAGAAAACATTTGGCTTCCAACTGCAAGAAAGCTCACAATAACAAAAGCTAAACCTTGGTGGACAAGCTATTGGGCGTTTTTTGCATACATTTTAATTTTTGCAAGTATTATTTATTTTATTGTAACTGAAATAAATTCCAGAGTACAAATAAAACAAGAATTAAAAATTGAAAAAATAAAACACGAGCAAGACAGTGAACTTCATGAACAAAAATTAGCCTTTTTTACTAATATATCTCACGATTTAAGAACGCCTTTAACCTTAATTATTGGCCCTATTGAAGAAATTATAGAAAATAATCAGGGAGATAAAATTGTTCAAAAAAAGCTAAAAAGGGTTTTAAAAAATTCTAAAATGTTGATGAATCTTGTAAACCAGATTTTAAATTTTAGAAAAGCAGAAACAGAAAACTTAACACTTAACACAAAACAAATAGAACTTAATTGTTTTATTAAAAACGTATATAAACAATTCCACGAACTATCGAAAACAAAAAAAATAGATTTAGAACTTTCTTTATCCGAAAAAAATATAATACTTACAGCAGATCCTGACAAATTACAGTCTATACTTTTTAATTTATTATCAAATGCGATTAAGTTTACTCCAAAATATGGAAATATTAATATTGAAACTCGTTTAGATGAAGACCATATTATAATAAGTGTTAAAGATTCTGGCATCGGTATTTCTAACAGTGATTTGAAAAATATTTTTACCCGATTTTTTAGAGCCAAAAACAACAAGGCTAAAGGTACAGGAATAGGTTTAGCGCTCACAAAAAAATATATCGATGCTCATAATGGTCACATAGATGTAATCTCTCAAGTAGATGTGGGGTCTGAATTTACCATTTATTTTCCCATTTTAAACGCTTTAAATTCTAATAAAAATACGCCAACATTTAACACAAATGAGATAGAAAACAGTATTCCTTTTAATAAAAGTAACAATAAACACAAAAAACCAAGAATTCTAATTGTAGATGATAGTGAGGATATTAGAGATTATTTAAGTGAAATTCTACAAGAAGATTATAAATTATACACTGCAGAAAATGCAAAAGATGGGTTGGCCATAACAAATAAAAAAATACCCGATTTAATTGTAAGTGATGTTATGATGGATGGTATGGACGGAATTGAAATGTGTGGTATCATAAAATCTAATATAAACACCTCTCACATTCCTATTATTTTATTAACCGCCAAAAATAGTATCGAATCTAAATTAGATAGTTTTCAAAAAGGAGCCGATGCTTATATTGAAAAACCATTTAATAGTAAATTATTACTGCTTAGAATCAAGAAAATTATAGAACGTAGAAGTTTATTAAAAAAGAAATTTCTTTTATCAGATAACCTTGAATCTGCAGAAGCGCCAACTTCGGTTGATAAAGAATTTTTGAAAAAAATAATTAGTGTTATAGAAGAAAACTTTACAGATTCTCAATTTTCAGTTCAACATTTAACTAAAAAATTAAATTTAAGTCAAGATCAACTTTATAGAAAAATCAAAAGTCTTACTGGATTGTCTATCAACCATTTTATACGATTAGTGCGATTGAAAAAAGCAGCTAAATTATTGGTAGAAAACAAACACACAGTTAGCGAAATAGTTTACCTCGTTGGTTTTAATAATGCTTCCTATTTTACCAAATGTTTCAAGTTAGAGTTTGGTGTACTGCCAAGTGATTATAAAGAGGAGATTGGTATATCTGAAGTCTTTTAAAAATATTCTTCAAACTTTACATTAAGAAAAAACAACTATATAACTTACTGGTTTTAATCGAGGTGGCAGTTCCTAAGTTCCGGAAGAACCAGCTAACTTCAATTTTATTTTACTTCCTAAGTAAATTTATTCCATAAAAAAAACCAGTAACAAAAGTTACTGGTTTTTAGTCGGGGTGGCAGGATGATAACTCAACCGCCACTATGCAGTAAAATCAATACTTTAGGAAAAAGACTAAAACAGTGTGAACCGAATTGTTGACCTATTAGTTAAATTGAAATAGTATATTTTGATAGAACGTCTTTAACAAATTTACGAATTTAACTTCATTAAAACCAGATAAATAGCATCAAATATTATGGTTAATCTATTAAGTATTTATTAATAATTTCTTCTTCAATACCACTATAAATAGCAAAATCCTTTACTGTTATAAATTGATGAGGTTCTTTGTCTAAATACTCTTTTATGATGTTAATAAGCTTGCGACAATAACGCTCACTTCGTCCTGTGATACGTTGAATGTCCTTTGGGTATATACAAGCTCTTTTTGTAATCATCATACTTTATCTATGCTTTAACCATACTTAAAACCAGTAGTGTCATTTTAGGAGTATTTAGGTTTAATCGGTAAGAATGGTTTTAATCGGTTTCTCTTTTTCTTTAGTAAGTCATAAAGTTACGTGATTTGAAAGATTAATCATAAAAAATGTAAAATTATGGCAAAACAAACAGGAATTATTAAACTAAAAGGAACTATCGGAGGTATTTCTTTTTACAAAACAGCAGATGGACATTTAGCTCGAGAAAAAGGCGGTGTGGATAAAAATAGAATCCAGAATGATCCTGCGTTTCAAAGAACTCGTGAGAATGGTTCTGAATTTGGAAGAGCTGGTAAAGGTGGTAAAGTATTGCGAAATGCAATTCGTGTGCTTTTGCAAAATGCAAAGGACAAAAGAGTTGTCTCTCGTTTGACAAAATCTTTAGTGGCTATCACAAAGACAGATACGACTAATGAAAGAGGTTTAAGAACGTTGCAAGATGGAAATTTAAGCCTTTTAGAGGGTTTTGAATTCAATTTGAATGGAAAGTTAGGAGCAACTTTATTTGCTGCATTTACAAAAACATTTGACAGAGTTTCTGGAGATGCAACTTTAGATTTGGCTGCATTTTCACCAACTGTTAGAATTGCTGCACCTGCAGGAACTACCCATTTTAAAGTAGTAATGGGGGCTTCTGAATTAGATTTTGTAAATGAAACTTCAACATTTGAAAATGATGAAACAGCAATTTTGCCTTATACTGCTGCAAATACTGCTGCAATTGCATTATCTGCAACAATTACTGCTAATTCTACATTACCAGTAGTACAGGTTTTAGGTGTAGAGTTTTATCAAGAAGTAAATGGAGAAATGTATGCCCTTAAAAATGGTGCTTACAATGCTTTATCTGTTGTTACAATTGATACTCCATAATAATGGAGTTAGTGCTTCAAAGAGCTTATTTTAAAGAGGGTACTAACGGTACTCTCTTTTCTTCTGATAATTTTCTTTGTCATACCATTGAGTTACCCTGGTTAAATAATAAGAGAAATGTTTCTTGTATTCCTGAAGGAGCCTATGAAGTTGTTCCTAGATTTTCGAAACGATTTCAACATCATTTGATTTTGAAAAATGTCAAAGGGAGAAGCTATATTTTATTTCATCCAGCAAATAATGCCTTAAAAGATTTACAAGGCTGTATTGCTCCTGTAACTTACTTAAATGGTATTGGTAGAGGTGTATATTCCAAGGATGCACTACAGAAACTATTATCATTAGTTTATCAAGCTAAAGACCGAAAAGAAAAAATAATATTAAAAATTAAATCACAGAATTATGAAAATTATAGAACGTTATAAAAAACCAACTCCGAAATTTTTTAGAGTATTAAGAAATATAGGCATTGCATTAGCTACTGCAGGAGGTGCTATTATTGCAGCTCCTGTTAGTATACCTGCTGCAATAATTACTGTGGCAACCTATATGACTGTTGCTGGAACTGTAGCTACAGCAGTTAGTCAAGCTGTTGTTTCTGACGAAAAAAAGGATGAATAAAATATGTTTCAGAACGATATTCAAATAAAGTCAGGTGTTGTTGGGGGAACATTACTTTCTACAGTTTTTACTATTAGTTTAGACGATATCCTTTTTACTGTTATTATGGCTGTTATTGGAGCAATTGTTAGTTTTTCTGTTTCTACATTATTAAAGTGGTTGTTTTTTAGAAAGCAAAAAAAGAATACCTAGTTTTAGTACTGGGTATTTTTTGTTTTCATTGACTAGATAGTCAGAATTTCGTTTTCAAAGAGAATTATTCTAGTTTTTAAATGTCTTTGTTTAGCAAGTTGAATTATGTTTTTTGTTCCTTTACTTTTTCCATCCCAAAAAGCAATTAATACGTCTGCATATATTGCCATTTGATTATTTCTTTTTGGACCAGCAACTTTTCCGTATTTTATCCAATCAGCCGGAAATTTTATGATTTTGATTTTTTTTTCGGATGCGTATTTCTCTCCTAATTTGTCTGCACCTTTGTAATGAGCTCCAGATACAATCTCGATATTTTTATAATCCTGGAGAAATTTATCACATTCTTGTTTTAATTTTTGATAGTTGTTGAAGTTTCTGCTCCCAGCTATAATTATTTTCATAGTTTCATTTGTTAAGATCTTAGTAAGGCTATTTTTAGTTTTGAAATAGTTGACAATTGTTGTTGTAAGTTTTCTTCGAAAGCAGTTATTTTTTTGAGTTTTTCAACTTTCAATTGCCATTGTTGTTCTTCATAGTTCTGCAGCGCAGTATTGATTACTTTTTTTACGTCTGAAATACCTATAAATGGAATGACAGAACCTTTTAAATAATACCCAAAGTATTGACCAACTTTTAAGGATAAACACAGGTAATACAAAGACTCTCTATTTGCTCTAGAAGTTGTGGAAATTACAAAGCAGTTTGGACAAGGTTTGTCTAATGGTTTTCCAGAATTTAATCCTTTATTCAAAATAAAAAAATGTGGGTTTGGGTAAGTTCGTCCAATTTTGTGGGTTTTGATTTCAAAAATTTGCATAAGTATCCATTTTTAGGTTTAGATTCTTTTGCTATTTTTTTTGCCCATAAAATTTTGGAAAGGAAAACAACAAAAAGAAAGCTGTTTCTAAATGGAGAGGATAGACTATCAAGGTTTTTGAAAAAAATACTACCAACTGCTGAATGTTGAATTTTAAGTATTAAGTTGTTAGTTGGTGGAGATTTTTTTCAAAACCCGAAGGGCTTGACCTTTATAGGCTAAAAGCGGAGGCTTTTAAATGACAAATTTTATACAATTACATTTTTTCTTGAATGAAACAGATGCTGAAAGTATTGCAACATTAAGGGAGCCATTTGTTTTGCTGTCTTTTTTTTGTTTTTCTTTTTATCCTTTACTTTTTATTATATCTAAAATGATAGATTTTATCTGGATTTTTTTGTGATTACTTAATGAAATGAAACAAACAAAGACTTGAGATAAGGAATGCTTGGACTTAGCGATGGTTTTGTGCAGTTGAATGAGGTAAGGAATTATAAAAAATTAAAAGACCTAGTGCGTGGGCAGAAGCGAGAATAAGTGTATTGTTTTTTATTTGTTTTGTTCCAATTTCCTTGATTGGTTTTGTTAAAAGTGAATGCTTTATATTTTTTTTTGCAAGACTTAATGTTGAGATTTTATACGTAATTTTAATAAAACACTATTTGCATTTGCTTTTAGTGAAACCAATATTAACTTCATTTTATAGCAAATAAAAAACAATAATCTTATTGGTTTTTTTTGATTTTATGGGTGCTTTATAATTGTAATATAAACTGAAATTATAATAGTTTTAGTAATGTTAATTTAAAATTACAAATAAGCACTTATAAAAACAATGCAACAATTACGGAATATTGTTAAAATAACTAAATTTTATTATTAATAAAGGATTTGCGAGATGGAAGAGCGGCTATTTTACATAATGGCGTTATAGACCAGAAAGTGAATGAATGTGTATATAACTGCGCATTATGTAAAGATAGCTTTGGGGAGTTTTGTGTTTTATGAAATAATAAAAACGTGTTGCTTTTTAGAGTTATGCAATGAGAGTGCGAATGAAATAAGCTTTAAAATGCAACTACCTATAGCGTTTTAAAACGCTAAACTTGAGTTGGTGCGCGGAATAAACTAAAAGACAGCCATTTTTTGCTTTTGCAACAAACTGGATTTTGGTTTGTGGGGAATTTTGAAAAGACTATTTACGATGTCTTTTGTTTACAAGCTTTTTCCTTATTAATTCAATTTTATTTATCTCTCTAGTGTCAAGATTTAGTGAATTATTTAAAATCTGATGATTGTACTTTTTTAAAACATCTTCAATGTTTTTCTTGTTTTTAAAATCTTTTTTATAGGTGGTAAAATTATTATGCAAAGACATTGGTATAGGTAGAATTCTAAATTCATTTGGAGTAAGCTCCAAAACACCACCACCATAATAACGACCTTCTAACTCAGCAAAAGCTAAAGTTAACGAATTATAAAAAGAGAATATAAAATCATTTAATTTAAAATCATCTTTTATAGCTATGTTATAAGCGCTATCAGTTACAAAAACATTGGCTTCATTCTTTAATAATTTAGGGTATTCGTGAGCTCTTTTAAAAAAGAAAGCTTGCGATTGTTTTGCAATATTTGGAACTTGATACCAGTTATTACGTTGTTTACATTTAAATCTATTTTGAAGTTTTTCTTCTTCACCTAATAATATATATTCTTTTACATTAGTTGGTAAATTACAAGTATCTAAATTGTTAAAATCTAATAAATATGCAGGTTTATTATCTTCTATTAATTTGGAATAATCATATTTATTAAAAGCTACAGAACCATTCACAAAAACTCCTTTTTGAACAATAGGTTTAGCATATTCTTCTAGTGCATATTTACCCAAGGTATCTTTATCAATTATAAAATAATTATTAGCAGCTGTAACAATACCAGCTTTATTATCTACATAGTCTGAAACAGTGAGTAATTCTTTTTTTACATTCTCTAAAAAAGAATGTTCTTCTGGAGTAATATAATGATGAGTCCATTTTTTGTTAGACTCAGATACTGAAATATTCTGCATCAATACAAAATTTCTAGTTTCTAAATCAATAAGATTTTTGATAGTTGTATAAAAAGTACCTGGAGTAATGTGTTGCTTATAACCTATAATAAGCACAGTGTCTTGACCTTTACATTCTTGAAACTGTAGCTCGTCAAACATAAAAACTTCTAAACGTTGAAAGCTTGATTGCAATAAATCTCTTATTTCTTCTGAAAACTTAACCTGCAGTAGTTCTAGAGGTAAGACAAATGCTAAAATACCGTCTTCTTCAAGTTTTTGAATACTACTAACTAAAAAAGCAGTCCAAATATTATTTATTCTCTTATCTTTTAAACCACTATTTGTATGAATTGAATTACATATATCTCTTTGTTTTTCTGAAAGTAAATTACTCTTTATATAAGGCGGATTACCAATAATAAGTGAAAATAAGTTAGTATTTGAATTGTGAAAATCTAAGTAATCACAATTGAATGAATGTAAATTAAACTCTTTATTACATTTTTTGATAGCTTTATTTAATTCATCAACCTCTCTTTCTACAATAGTTAATGATATATTTTGAAACCTTTCTATTTGATTATTTTTAGAAATAGCAGCAACAAAATTACCATCACCTACACTTGGTTCAAGTATAGAAATGGTATCTTGATTTAAGCTTTCAAGACAATAATCTGCAATGAAATCTGACAACCTAATTGGTGTATAATATGAGCCTAAATTTTTTTTATTCATTTCCTAATTTCTGCAAGTTTATATGGACGAATTTGACTACGTTTTTGTAAAGTTTTGTTTAATGCTAATATCCCAGATAAAGATTCTTTTAATAGATTTATATCGTCAATCTTTTCTTGAAGAAATTCAATTGCTTTAGAAACTTCTTCCTCTCTTTGTTTTAAAAATGATTCTCTTCTTTCATATAAGAGTTGTGGTCTATTTAAATATAATCTTTCTGTCATATATCGTGTACTAGCATAGATGCCACTAACTTTGTAATTTATTGGACTGACTGCAAATAAATCAGAATAATTATAAACTGAAGGATTGGGGTAACAAACTTTTTCTAAATCCTCTTCATCATTAGGCCAATCATAACTTTTAAACCTATTGCAAATAGGACAACTGTAAAATAAATTACAAATGTCATTTTCTAAAGCCTTAAATCGCTCAATTGATTTAGGTTTATAATGCTCAATATGATAATGGTCTATACCTCCAAATTGAGCCTCATTAATAGAGCAATAAATACATTGATAAAAGCATTCTTCTGCAATTTGTTCTTTCCAATCTGAATATGTTCCAACTGTTGGTTGTTTTTCTTTATCTTTTATAATCTTCTGCCAGTTCACTATTCTGTGATTTTTGATTCAATTTTTTTCTGTAATTCTTCTAAAAATTTGATTTGATTTTCATATTCGTCTAACCAATCTTTCCTTTCACCAAGACCACTATCTAAAGGCAGGTTAAGTTTTAATTGTAATGCACGTAGCCTAATTAAATCTTTTTTATCGTTCTTCCCAGATGCTACCAATTCTGATAGTTGTTGAAACTCTTCAAGTTCACTTGTATTCTCGTCTAGATACCTTTGTGAAGCCCTAATAAACCTATCTACATATCTTTCTCCTTCATCTGTAAATTCTTGTCGATCAATAATGTCTTCAAATTCACTAAACTTTTCTTGCAAATCTTCATCACTTTTGTTTGAAGTAATTACATAGATTGGAATATCTTTAAATTTGTTTCTGACAATGGTAACTAATTCGTTGCCTCTATATCCTACGGGACCAATATTATTCTCAGACTCATTATGCATTCTTTCGTCGAATATTAGACAACAAATGTCATTTTCTTGAATCCATTCAAAATATTCCGTAAAGTCTTCAGTATCAAAAGGGAAAATATCAACAACTTCTAAAGAAGAGTCCCTGTTTTCTAGGTGTGCTTCTAAAGCTAATTGTAAAGTTTCTCTTTGGTCTTTATTATCATCAATAATTCCTATCTTATTCATTCTTTTTTTCTAATGGTAGCCACACTTTAAAACGAGCCCCTTTTAATATTGGATCTTGATCAAAGGATATTTCCCCTTTCAAATCCCTAACAATTGAACTAACTACAGTTAAACCTAATCCTGTACCAATACTTTTACTACCTTTTGACGGATTAAGTTTAGTTGAAAATAAGGGTTCAAATACTCTATGACTGAATTCTTTTGAAACTCCTGGACCAGAATCTGAAACAGTTATCATATAACCTTCTAAATATGTTTTTTTTGATTTTTTCTTATCTTCGAAAGAAAGAGTGATTACTATTTTTCTTTCTCCAGGTTTTTGAGTAGCAGCAGTATAAGAATTAGTTAATAGATTAATTAGAATAGTTTCAATATCCATTTGATAAGTATTAGAAAACATATTCTTTAATATGGTGTTTATTGAAATAGAAGCTGCTGAAAATGCAGGTTTTAATTCAGTTACAACTGACTCTATTGTTCGTTTTATATTAGTGTTTTTTTTGTTTCTTTTTTCACGTTGAACTCTTGTTAATGCATATGCACCCCAAGCTGCTACTCTTTTAGAATAACGGATTGCTTTATCTAATTCAGAAACAGCCTTTTCAATATTTGGCTCTTTTCTATTTAATAATAATTTAGCTGTAGAAACAGACCCTTTAAATTGAGTTATTGAACCTTCTGTTTCGTGACCAAATACAGCTGATGATATACCAATTGTGGCTAAACCACTTAGAGTTCTATTCCAGTTAAGTAAATCTGTAATAGTTTTTTCAACTTTACTAGTTGTACGGCTTAAGTTTGTAATGTTCTTTTGAACTTTAACCTTTGTTTCATTGTCAATATCTTTACTTCCTTGAATATTTGAATTAATATCATCTAAATCTTGTTCTATATTAGACAAGGCTTTTATTAATTTATCTGTTTGAGTTTCTGTTGAAACTTTTTTGTTTAATGCTTTTGAACTTTTAATTTTAGGAATTAGTTTTGTTCTATATGATTCAAGCATATTGATTGAACCTAAAGTTAAACTTCTTAAATCATAAAAAGCCTCAGATTCTACTAACCCTTCTCTTGCTGCGCTATCTGCTAACGCAACATTAGAGTCTCTTGTAATGAAAACACCTCCTACCAATTGATTAGGTGTTACTCTATAATTTTCAGCTCTACTTAAACCTGCAGGGTCTTTTGCCTTTCTATCTGCTAATTCTAACCAATCATAACCAAATTGAGAGCTAGGAAAACCATAAGGTTTGACGACAATTTTATCTCTATAAACCTTGATTCCTGCATTATTATCTAAAAATTCTCTAAGAGAACTTAGATTAAAATCCATATCTCTAACAGATGCTGATTCTCTTAAAAAGAAATATAATTTTAGCGTGACTGGACCACATCTTAAAGAGTCTGATAACTCTTGCTTGTCATTAAAATTTGACTTTGAAATAAGATTTTGCCAATCTATTTTTTCAATTATTTCTTTTTTATTGTATTTATCCCAATAGGTATAAACTATTTCCGAACCTTTTCCATCATAATAAGCTTCGATTTCAATTTCTGCTGCATTTAAATAGTTAGTGTCTATTTTTTCAGAAATGGTTGGTTGGATATCATTAGTTAATGAAATACCAAAATCAACAACATCTTCAAATGGTGGAGTTAAAGCTGATAATTCTTGATATAGGTTTTCAATATTATTTTTACTCCAAGGTTGTCTTTGTTTAGAGATAAGAATTTCAGTTCCAGTTTTAGCAACCTCTCCTAATAACTTAGGTAAATTTATTGAGTCAGGTTTAAATAATTGTACTCTAATATCAGATATGTTTTTACCTTCAACATCGAAATCATCCCAATTTAATTTTATACCAGTAAGTTCAGAATCTTTTGATTTTGTTCTTATTTCTAGTTGAGAACCTAGTCTATCAGTTGAAATTCTTCCAATACCTTTTTCTCCAGTTTTTCTTCTTCCTAATTTGCTTTTTTTCTGCTGACGTTTCTCTGAAAAACCAATTCTTAACCAATTATTTTTCAACTCATCTTCGGTCATTCCGAAGCCATTATCAGCTACTCTTATCAAATCTGTTGTTATAGAGAATATTTCAATGTCTACATTTTTAGCATCTGCATCATAACTGTTCTTTACTAATTCTAGTAGCGCAGTTGAATGATCTTTAATACTATCTCTTCCTAAGTGTATTAGAGTTTTTGCATCAACAAAAAATCTTTGATGTTCTGGATCTAATTTAGCTAATTCATTAGAAAGAGATAAAATTTTACCAAAATCAGGAGGATTTTTAGATAGCAAAGCTGTAAGCTCTAATTTTACATTGTCAATTTTACTACTCATTAGTTTTCATTGAATTAATTAATTCTCTTACGTCCACATCTATAACATTAGCTATATCAATAAGGGTTTCTAAAGATGGTTGACTTTCATTAGTACACCAATTTGAAATGGTAGATTGACTTTTACCAAGTTCTTGAGCTAACCATTTATTCTTTTTATTTTTTTCAGCTAAAACTACTTTTTTACGATTTATAGTCATAGAAGTACAATTAATTAGTGTATTAGACAAATATATTGAGTTGAAACCGAATAGCAATGCAGGTTTATAATTCTTTTAAACTCTCTTATCAATACTTTCCTTTTCAAAAGCAACTAAATTAAATAATTCACGCATTCTTGAACGTACTCGAATACCATATCTATTTTCTAATTCCTGAGCGTTTAAGTTAGTCGTAGCGTGAGTTCTTAGTTTTCTTTTTAGGAATAAATCGTAACGTGATAAAAGGATTTCTCCCATTACATTGCAATCTTTACCAAAATGACGACCTGTAGTTTCTACTCCTAAATCATCAAAACAATAAAAGCCATTATTGCCATAATCTTCAATAATTTTATAACCATTTTTATTAAAACTGAACGTGATATTTCTTGCTGGGATTAGACTATGTTGATTTTGATGAGGTACTATGAATGGTAATAATTTCATTAAACTAGTTTTGCCACAACCTACTGGACCAGATAATAAAATTCCTTTATTAGGATCTATTTCTAATTTCTTACAAGTTTCGATATCACGAATAAAGTAAATACACAGTTTGTATAAAATTATTTCGTCTTCTGGGTAAATTTTAAAGTTTCTACCAAATAATAACTTCCCTTTTGCTTCTAAATAGATTAACATTTTTGGAAAATCGTATATTATTTGATTTCCTTTTTGATTTCCTATTTGGTACTGGACACTTCCTTCTTGAATTATGTGGGGTGTATTATTCATAGTTTTTGATAATGAGATTGCCACGTCGTAAACGCCTCGCAATGACATTTAGAGAGGTTCATTGTAATTTTTATTTTTACTTGTCTTTAGGTTGTCTTGATTTTGGCTAACTGGATTTTGGTTTTCTTTGTTTTTTATTTCTTCTGCTTTTATCATCCAATTTTTTGCTGTTGCTTGCCAATTGACAATTTTTGTTTTTCCGCCAACTTTCCATCCTATTCCTTGGTAATGGTTGAAGAATTTTTGAGCTTCAATTGTTGGCCATTTTTCTTTTTTAAAAAAATCAATTACTATTTTTTCATTTTTTGGCTGGTCAAGTTTAATACTGTTTTTATTGTTTCTATTAGTTTGTATATGTTTATTAATAGATACCAGTGCTTGTCCAGTACTTGTCTCATTTTTGGTACTGTTGTGTACCACAACTTGTCCAGAACTTGTCTCGAATTTGAACATCTTAATTTTACTCCCTTTGTAAGGATTGTGTGAAGGGTAGTAAATGATATATTTCCAATGACTTAAATCTTTTATGCATTTATGATATGTTGATTTTGAGCCAATTTTAGAAAAGCACATTACCTCTTCACGATTGATATAAAATTCTTCAGGAAATCGATTATTATTCCAGATTTGGAATAACCCTACATACAAGCTTATATGTGTTGGGTTTAAACGATTGTCTTTTGAAAATTGAAAGAGAACTCCTTTTAGGTGTTTTATGAAGTTTACGTTTTGCATAATTTATATCAATACTTTTTTGCTTGATCAAAAAGTATTCAAAAAATCAAGACTCACTTTCATTTTCTTTGAATTCTACTTTTTATTACACTTACGAATCCAGACCGTAAACTCTTTGGATTCACCAGTTCCATAAAAATTGAATTTCTACTAAAAATAAAATAGGTCGGATTTAGATTCTGACTATATATAATATATTCCTTTTTTTTATGATGAGATTGCTTCACTTTGTTCGCAATGACGTTTAGAACTTGTTGTGAATGCGATTTTCTTCTAGTACTTTTTGAATTTCTTCGTAGTCGTAATAAATAACACCACCAACTTTAGAATAGGGGAGTGTTCCATTGATTCTTAAATTTTGTAATGTACCTGGAGAAATACTTAACAAGTCTCTAACCTCTGGAGATTTTAACCATTTTTTAGGTGCGAAACCTGATTGATGGTTAATCATTGCTTTAATGTCTTCTAATAATTCTTCTTTGAACTCTCTTAAATCTTCTGTAGTAATAATAGTTGCTGCCATTTTCTAACAATTTTAGTAAAGAAGCTGTTGAATGCCCCCACATTCAAGCAGCTTCTTTTGGTTAATTTAGTTCACGATTTTTCTGTTATTATGTGAGTGTGAACCAACGATTTGACTTTCGTTAGGCAAATATGATATGATTTATTGAAGTTTATACACAAGTAAAACCCAACTTGGGTAATTTTATATCTACATTTTTAATACGTTGTATTGACATTGATTGCTATTCTCATTATTTTTTTTTGGTAACAAAAAAGTGCAAATTATATGTAAATAATTTGCACTTAAAAACACCCAACTTGGGTATTTATTCATCAGAATCTAACATCTTATTTTCTAAGGATTGTTTAAGTTTATCTATGAATTTGGTTTGATTAATTTTGCGTGAACGAATTTCTAAAAATGTCCTATAATAATCACCAAGGTCTATATTAAACATTTGCTCGCAAGCTGATGCCATTTCTTTAATATCTGCAGTACCACTATTTACGGAACCAGAACTATGAAGTGCATAGATAAGCTCTATTAAATCGGTTTTATTTCCAGTCCAAAAAAGTTTTGACTGCTTTTTAAATGCATTGAAATTGGTTTCCATACTATTATTGTTTTCAAGTTTATCTATTTCTCTTTTTAGATAGATGATTAACATATCATATGCCATAATAGTAGCCACAGTTGTATCGTGACTCGTAGAAAATTTATCATCTGTAAAAAATGATAATGAGTCTGGAAATAGCCTAATATCTGCTTTACCTCTCATAAAATATTCTTCATCTAAAAAAATGGCTCCTCTTCTGAAATAATGATAAAATTCTAGATTATCATTAAAATAGTTTTGAAGCCTATCTATGTGATTATTGAAGTATTTTACTTGAGATTTATTACTACTTCTTGGTCTTTTACTTTCTATACTAAATAATTTGACATAATATATTAATTTACTAAAAACATAAGGTTTAATGCTTTTGAAAAAACCAATCTCTTCGTTTTTCGGGATTAATTTTTTCCTTAAAAAAAGTATTCTTATTTGTTCTAATGCTCTTTTTGTTATTCTAATACTTTCTTCTGCTTTTTCTAATACTCCTTCTGTTTCTTTTTCTAAAAAATCTAAATTATAGTCTAATTCTTTAACAATTTTTTCAATCTTTTTCAATTTTTTTCATCTGTAAAAAATCATACCAATATCTAAATTAGTATGATTTTAGTTATCACTTTATTTATCGCACATATTTATATTTCATTAATATTTAATTTATGGAGTTGTTTTTTAATTCACACTCCATTTCATTTTCTGTAATCTCACAGCATTTAAAATAGCTAATAACGCAACACCTACATCTGCAAAAACGGCTTCCCACATTGTAGCTAATCCACCAGCTCCTAAAATTAACACAATCACTTTTACACCAAATGCTAATCCAATATTTTGCCATACAATTTTTCTTGTAGAACGACCAATTTGAATTGCTTTTATCACTTTTGAAGGTTGATCTGTTTGAATAATAACATCTGCTGTTTCAATAGCAACATCGCTACCTAAACCACCCATTGCAATACCAACATCACTTGCAGCCAAAACAGGCGCATCATTAATTCCATCACCAATAAAAGCAATCTTATTTTCTGAATTTTGTTTTAATTTTTCTACTTCATTCAATTTATCTTCTGGCAATAAACCGCCTTTAGCTTTTTCAATATTTAATTCTGCTGCTACTTTTTGCGTAATAGAATCCTTATCCCCAGAAAGCATCATTATTTTTTTAATACCTACTTTATGTAAATTGGTAATTGTTTCTTTTGCATCTTCTTTTAGTTCATCTGCTATCACAACATAACCTGCAAAAGCGTTATCAATAGACACTAAAACAATAGACTCTACAATCGTCTCAATTTCTTTGAAAACTTCGATATTATTTGTTGTCATTAAGGCTTTATTACCCACTAAAACAGGTTTGCCATTTACGTTTCCTTTTAATCCTTTACCTGCAATTTCCGATACTTCTGAAGCTTGAAAATCTTTACCATCTGCTTTATATTCTAAAATAGCTTTTGCAATAGGATGTGTAGATTGTTCTTCCATTGCCATTAGGTATTTCATAAACTCTTTTTCTTCCCAATTAATGGCTTTAATTTCTTTAATTTTAAACACTCCTTTTGTTACAGTGCCAGTTTTATCCATTATCAATGTATTTATCTTGGTCATAGCGTCTAAAAATGAAGCGCCTTTAAACAATATTCCATTTTTTGAAGCTGCTCCCAAACCACCAAAGTATCCTAAAGGAATAGAAATAACCAAGGCACAAGGACAGGAAATTACTAAAAATATTAATGCACGATATAGCCAATCTCTAAACACATAATCATCTACAAAAAAGTATGGTAAAAATGTTATCGCAATAGCCAAATAAACCACAATAGGAGTGTAGATACGAGCAAATTTTCTAATGAATAATTCTGTTTTAGATTTACGAGCTGTTGCGTTCTGCACCATATGTAGAATTCGAGAAATTGAACTATCCTTAAATTCTTTTGTAGTTTCGATTTCTATTACACCATCCATATTAATGCTACCGGCAAATACTTTTTCACTTTTTGAAATCGTATCTGGCTTGCTTTCACCAGTTAAAGCTGCTGTATTGAAAGACCCTTTTTCGGATAATAAAATACCATCTAAAGGAATTTTCTCACCAACACGAACCTTTACTTTTTCGCCTATTTCAACTTCTTCAGGGTTAACAGAAACATAA
Source organism: Polaribacter haliotis (assembly GCF_014784055.1). Classification (NCBI taxonomy): domain Bacteria; kingdom Pseudomonadati; phylum Bacteroidota; class Flavobacteriia; order Flavobacteriales; family Flavobacteriaceae; genus Polaribacter; species Polaribacter haliotis. The sequence continues at coordinate 1,240,950 of NZ_CP061813.1, forward strand.
TCATTATTCCGATAAACCAAGGCTTCCTTTGGACGAACGTCGAGTAAAGCTTTGATATTACCCTTGGCTTTATTTACTGCTGCAGCTTGAAATAGTTCTCCAACTGCATAAAAAAGCATTACTGCCACACCTTCAGGAAATTCGCCAATTACAAATGCGCCTATTGTTGCTATCGACATTAAGAAAAACTCAGTAAAAACATCGCCTTTTTTTATGTTTTTCCAACCTGCTTTAACCACAGGGAAACCAACAGGGAGATAAGCAACTCCATACCAAATAATTCGTTGCCAATCATTAAAGAATAATACCTTAAAATAATCTAAAGCTATCCCTATTATTAGCATTGTAAAACTAATTATGGCAGGAAAATACTCTTTGAAATTATTTGATTGATTATTATGGTTGTGACCATCATTGTGATTATGTTCTTTTTCTGAATCAGGTTTTAAGTCATTTAAACTAACTTTCTTTTTATTTATCATTTTTTAATTCTTTAGATTAGAAAAATTTATAACCAACGTCTTACTTTTTTTGCATACTCTAAATAAACGTTCCCAAATTCTCGTTTTAAAAACTCTTCTTCTAATCTAATTTGCGTATTAATGCTTATTGTAGATAAAGAGAGTATCAATAATGTAAAGGCATTTGGAATTACTAAAAACAAGCCAATATTTGCCATCATAATTCCGAGAAAAATCGGGTTTCTTGAAATTGAAAAAAATCCTTTGGTTACTAATTTTGTTTTGTTCTTCTCATCAATACCAATTCTCCAGGAATTAGCCATTTGTGATTGAGCAAACCAAACTACAAATAGAGAAATAATTAATAATATCCAACCTACTTTAAATAAGGTATCACTTTCTAAATACCAAAAAATTAGTAAATACTTGTACCATTCAATTTTAAAAGCATAAATACCTACAACAAATAGTTCCAATAAAGATATTATAGTAAATACTTTACCGTTATAACCGTGTGCATCATCTGTTTTGTTAAAAGTTAATGGATTGATGCCAGTCTTTATCTTTAACAAAACTGACCTAATTACAAAAACTAATAAAAAATATATTAGAAAGTATATAAATAACATCATTGCGTTTTTATTTAAATATTAAAAGGTAAAAATGCTTAAAAAAAAGATGCAATGGAAGTGCAATTATTGTCCACTACATTTATCGCAAACCCCTTTTACTACTAAATTTACATTTTCTGAAACAAAACCATCTGGCACTTTTATCTGCGGTATTTTATGTTCTGTTAGGCACACTGTTTCGTTACAATTATTGCAATGAAAATGTAAGTGTAAATCTGTTTCAATTTCACAATTGCATCCGTTTTCACATAAGGCATATTTAGTAATACCTGTACCATCATCTATTTGATGTACAATCGCTTTTTCTTCAAAGGTTTTTACTGTTCTATACAATGTAGTTCTATCTGCTTTTTCAAAAGCATTTTCTATATCACTTAATGTAACTGCTACTTGTTTATTAGCAAGGAATTTATAAATTAATAGACGCATTGCTGTAACCCTTATCTTTTTTGATTCTAAAAGTTGTTCTATTGTTTTCATAGTTTAATGTTCGTGTTCTGCGTCTCCTTTTTTCATTTCAGCCATTAAATAATATGCATTGTTGTATGCAAATTTTGTGGATTTGTCTAATTTTCGAGTAAATTGAACAGCTAGCCAATTACCATCTTTAGCTCCTAAAATTACTTCAACAGGCTTAAAACTCCAATCATCATTTTCTTTTTTTACTGAAAAAACATAAAATTTATCACCTTCTTTTATGACAGCACTTTCTGGTAATGCCCTTGATGCTGTATTGTCGACTTGAATTTTACCTTTTATATACATACCTGGAATTAAATTTCCTTTTTTGTTTTCAATTTCTGCGTGAACGTGAACAGCTTTAGGATTATCTTCAAATGTTTTACTTACAGAATAGATTTCTGCAGATAAATCTTCTTCTGTATTGGATTGTAGATTGAATGTCACTTTCTGACCTTTTTTAACTTTATAAACATCTTTTTCAAACACCATTAAATCTGCGTGCACGTGATGTGTATTTACAATTTCGAAAAGCTCTGTTTGTGGTTCTACATATTGCCCTGTTTTAACTTCAACTTTTTGAACAAAGCCTTCTATTGGACTTCTTAATGATATTCTTTGAGCAATTGTACCATTTTTTACCAATGATGTATTTACATTTAATAGTTTTAATTGTGCTTCTAAGCCGTTTGCCATCGCTTTAGAAGCATCATATTCTGCTTCAGCTTTTTGAAAATTTGCACCAGAGCCAACTCCTGCATTATATAATTTTTGTTGACGTAAGTAGTTCTTCTTTAAAAAATTACTGTTACTATAAGCATTCAAATAATCAGTTTGCATTTTTATGATATTAGGATGTGATAAATAGGCAACTACTTGACCTTTGTTTACTTTGTCGCCTTCAATAACATTTATAGATACTACATTTGCACCAACTACTGAAGTTATTGCAGCTTCGTTTTGAGGAGGTACTTCTAATGTACCATTAGCTTCTACATACCCAACCAAATTTCTTAAGGCTATTGTGTCAATTTTCATTTTTAAAGTTTCAAATTGCTTTTGTGAAAGCAGAACTTCTTCCTCATCACTATGAGCTTCTTTGGTTTCTGACTTTATATTATCGCTGTGCAAATGTGCATCTTCATTCTTTTGATTCTCCTTATTTCCACAAGCAGTAAGTAAAAAAGAAACAGTTAGTAATGTTAAGATTATATATCGTGTGTTTTTCATTTTCTTAAAGTTTAAAATATTGTAATTGGAATGTGCTTTCTAAATAATTTATTAATGCTTCTTGTGCTTCTATTTCAGATTGAATAGCTTCTTTTATGAGTAGTGTAAACCTCGTGTAATCTATCTCTCCTTCTTTATAAGCAAATAAAGCTCCCACTTTTTGTTCTTTTACAAGAGGTAACACCTCCATTTTATAGAAGAACCAAGCTTTTTTCCATTTTTGATAATTCTCTTTTGATTGTTTAAACTTCGATTGTACTTCTTGTTTTTTAAACTGAATGTTGGTGTCAGCAATTTCCTTATCTATTCTTGCAGTTTTAACTTTTGCTTTATTTGTACCTGATAAAAAAGGAATTGAAATACCTGCTTGATATGTGTAAAAACCTGAATTTCCATTTACTTTTTGTAAACCACCTTGTAGGTTTAGTTTTGGTAAATTATCTGCTTTTGCTGCCTTATAATTTGCTTCTGCTTCTGCAAATTGTGATTGTGCCAAAGCATACAAAGGATGTTTTTCTGGGTTAAAAGCGTCAACATCTATTTCAGGCGATATTTCAAAATTATTAGGAACGGTATAGAAAGTATTAGTAACTAGCCATAAATTTAGTTGTTGTAATGCAATCCTAAATTCTCTTTTTGATTGCATCAACTTGTTTTTAATCTTTAGTACTTGAGTTTTAGCTGCAGAGTATTCTAATTTAGAAATAGCTTCTACTTCATAATTTAATGCTACTGCTTTTTCAAAAGTTGAAAAAATAGAATCTAACTCTTTGAATAAATGATAATTCCTTTTACTTTGTAGTGCATTTGCCCACGCTTTTTTTACTTCCAATTCTAAATCTAATTCTGAAAGAATAAATGCTTTTTGAGCTAATTGAATGCGTTGTTTTTGCAAATGTTTTTTTACAGAAATACCAAACACATCAATGTTGTTTTGACCAATACCTATAGTTGTATAAATGCCATTCCCATTATTAACTTCTTCACCTCCTGTAAAAATTTGAGTAGTACCAAAATCGTAAGCTGTATTTTTAAGCTGCTCTTGTTTGTTGATTTCTAATTGCTTTTGTTTCAATAAAGGGTAGTTTTCTTTGGCTAAATTCACAGCTTCTTGCATCGAAATAACTGGCAACGTATCATTGATATCTTGTGCGTTTCCTTTTGTAGGTAACAAAAAGAGAAAAACTACCATAGCTGTTGCTGCAATCATTTTTTTGTTAGCTCTCAATTTGAATGATTTGTTTTCTACCCAATGATATAAAATTGGTAAAACGAATAATGTTAACAGTGTAGAAGTTAGTAAACCACCAATTACAACCGTTGCTAAAGGTCGTTGCACTTCTGCACCAGCTGATGCCGAAATTGCCATCGGTAAAAAACCTAAAACATCTGTAAAAGCAGTTAACATAATTGGTCTAATTCTTCGTTTTGTGCCTTCTATAATTCTATCTTTTAAATTGGTTACACCTTCTTCTTTTAGTTCATTTAAACCACTAATCATAACCAATCCGTTTAAAACTGCAACACCAAATAACACAATAAAACCTACACCTGCAGAAATACTAAAAGGCATATCTCTTAACCATAATGCAAAAACACCTCCAATAGTTGCCATTGGTATTGCGATATAAATCATTAAAGTTTGAGGTAATGATTTTAAGGCAAAATAAATAAGTACAAAAATTAATAATAATGCAATTGGTACCACTGTTAGTAAACGATTACTTGCGCGTTCTAAATTCTCAAAAGCACCACCATAACGTATAAAATAACCTGTTGGTAATTCTAATTGGGCATCTAACTTTGATTTTATTTCCATTACTAATGATTTTACGTCACGTCCTCTAACATTTATTCCAACATAGGTTCTCCTATTTGTATTATCTCTACTTATTTGCATTGGGCCAGCTTTATAACTTACATCTGCAATTTCACGAAGAGGAATTTGATTTCCAGAAGGTAAATTGATGTATAAATTTTGAACATCAGAAATATTTTTACGATTGGTAGCATTTAATCTTACTACTAAATCAAATCTTTTTTCTCCTTCAAAAATGATACCTGCAGTACCACCAGCAAAAGCAGATTGTACCAATTGGTTCATTTTATTTATTTGAAGGCCATATTGAGCTAATTTATTTCTATTATACGTTATTGTAATTTGTGGTAAGCCAGTTGTAGCTTCGGCTTTCATATCTCCAATACCTTCTGTACCTGCAATAATTTTAGATATTTCTTCTGCTTTTTGAGATAATACATTTATATCTTCACCATAAATCTTTATAGCTATATCTTCTCTAACACCTTCTAATAATTCATTAAAACGCATTTCAATTGGTTGGGTAAATTCGTAATTTACACCAGGAATTATTTCAACAGCTTCTTTCATTTGCTCAATGAGTTCTTCTTTAGAATTAACTGAAGTCCATTCACTTTTTGGTTTTAAAATCACAAAAATATCTGCAATATCCATAGGCATAGGATCTGTAGGTATTTCTGCAACACCAATTCGACTTACAATTTTTTCAACTTCTGGAAACTTTGTTTTAACAATTTGCTCAATCTTTGTTGTCGTTTCAATAGTTTCAGTTAATGAACTACCAGGTTTTAAAATAGCGTGAAAAGCAATATCGCCTTCATCAAGTTGAGGTATGAACTCGCCCCCCATTCTTGTAAACATAAAAACAGTAATTCCAAATAAAATAACAGAAACACCAATTATTAGTTTTCCCTTTTTTAATGCTTTTTCTAATATAGGTTGGTATTTATGTTCAACCCAATGCACAAATTTATCTCCATAAGATTTTTTTTCTGATTTTGGAGCTCTTAAAATTAATGCGGACATCATTGGTACATAAGTCAAACACAGCACCATTGCACCAATCATTGCAAAAATGAAAGTCAATGCCATAGGTTTAAACATTTTCCCTTCAATACCCTCTAATGCCAATATTGGCAGAAATACGATTAGAATAATAAGCTGACCAAAAAAGGCAGCATTCATCATTTTTTTTGAAGCATCTGCTGCAACGCCATCACGTTCTTTGGATGTTAATTTCCTTTTCTTTAATATTTTTGATGCAATGAGAAAAACGGTGCTTTCTACAATAATTACTGCGCCATCTACAATAATACCAAAATCAATTGCACCTAAACTCATTAGATTCGCCCAAACATCAAATCCATTCATCAATATAAAAGCAAATAATAATGATAGCGGAATGGTTGATGCAACGATTAAGCCACCACGCCAGTTTCCTAATAAGAAAATAAGGACAAAAATGACTATCAATGAACCTTCAATAAGGTTTGTTGCTACAGTTGATGTTGTTTCAGCTATTAGTTTACTTCGGTCTAATAAAGGTTCAATTATCACACCTTTTGGCAAAGATTTTTCAATTTGAGCCATTCTAACTTTAACATTTTCTATTACATCATTAGAATTAGCGCCTTTAAGCATCATTACCAAACCACCTACAACTTCTCCTTCGCCATCTTGTGTTAATGCACCATAACGAATAGCAGCACCAAATTGTACTTTGGCAATATCGCCAATAGTAATAGGAATATTATTAGTGTTTTTTACAACAATTTTTTTTATATCATTTAAACTACGAGCTAATCCTTCTCCACGAATGAAATTAGCTTGATGATTTTTTTCGATATACGCACCACCAGTATTTTGGTTGTTATTTTCCAGTGCTTCAAAAACGTCGGTAATGGTTAGTCCAATCGCACGTAATTCGTTAGGGTCAACAGCGACTTCATATTGTTTTATTTTACCTCCAATTGCATTTACTTCTACAACACCTTCTACCATCGCCATTTGACGTTGTACAATCCAATCTTGCATCGTACGTAAATCAGTTACAGAATATTTATCTTTAAATTCAGGTTTTACTTTTAATGTATATTGATATATTTCGCCTAAACCTGATGAAATTGGACCCATAGAGGGTTCACCAAAACCAGCAGGTATTTGTTCTTTGATGTCGTTCAATTTTTCAGCAACTAATTGACGAGGTAAATATGTCCCCATATCATCGTTAAAAACAATAGTAACTACAGACAAACCAAAACGAGATACAGAACGAATTTCTTGAACATTAGGTAGGTTACTCATAGCAATCTCTACAGGATAAGTAATAATTTGCTCAATATCTTCTGTACCTAAATTTGGTGCTTGAGTAATGACCTGTACTTGGTTATTTGTAATATCTGGAACTGCATCTATTGGTACTTGGGTCATACTCCAAATACCAGCTCCGATAATGGTAAGCGTTAGCAAACCAATTATAAATTTGTTATTGATTGAAAAATCAATGATTTTATTAATCATAGTGAATATGTTAATTCAGTTAAACTTATTGATATAATTCGTAAAAAAAATAGAATTACACGAGATTTAAAGAACCTTTAGGTTCTAAATTGGATATAATTATCCTTTGAAAAACTGAATTAAGCCCTTGGTGGCTGTAAAATTGAAGAAGTAAAGTCTTTTTCTGTACCATTTTGGTAGAAAAAGTCTTGGGTAGAAATGTAGTATGAGATAATATTTACATCTACAAATTTGAAATCTATTGTATTAATATGACAACATTGACAAATACAAAAAGGAGAGCATAAGTCTAAATCTTGATGTTGATGATCACTGTTTGTTGCTTGTAAATTTTCTGTTTTAACCTCATTATCAAGCGCAGCATAATCTTCGCAAGGTGCTAAATTAAGAGCTAAAATATAAAGCGATAATATGAAGGTTAAATATTTCATTATAGCAAAGATATAAATAAATTAATGCAATGGTTGTGCAAATAATAAAGCTTAACTAATAGTTTTGGAAGAAGTGCTTTTTTATAAAAAAAAATACACTTCTTCCCTAAACAGTTTTATTGGTTCATTTCCATAGAATGATCATATTTACAACAACCAGGTAGCCCCTCATAAGCATCTAAATCTCCATTCACTTTTTCAGTATCATAACCAGAAGCTGCAATTGCTTTATGAATTGACATTACATCTGTTTTTCCTTCATCAAAGGATACTTTTATTAGCTTTTTATCTTTATCCCAATTTGCATTTGCTATACCCTCAACACTATTTGCTGCTTTTTCAATTGTTCTTTTACACATTCCACAGTTACCTCTAACACCAAAAGAAATATCTTTCATTGCCATTTCTTTAGACATTGTAGTAGTTGCTGAATTTGATTCTTTTTTGGCTTCGTTTTTACAACTAGTAAACACTATTGCTATAATAACTACCATACTTAAAATTACTTTCTTCATTGTTTTAAAATTTAATTATTGATTGACTTTATTACTCTAATATTTGTTTTACTTCTCCACAGCTTAACATTGCCTGACCATAATAAGGATTTGTTATTTTTTGCTGTTTGCTTAACCAATATGCCCCTTTATTGTTATTTGCCATTGGGCAAAATTCTACAAAGACTTTTTTATTAACTCCAAATAGTTTTATTGCACTAATTAAGTGCGATGAAAGATGCTTAAAATGCTCTCTTTGTATTTTGATATCAGAATTTTTTGAAATTGAGTTGGCAGAAGTTTTTATTTCTTTTTCTAATGACATCCAATGATTATGAGCGTTCTTATCCGTTAATTGTTTCATATCAACTTTAGATATATTTTCTAATATTTCTGTTGATGCTATGATTGCATTATTAGCATCCTCATTAACCAATTCATCTTTTAATTTTATGTAGCTATTAAATACATTTTCTAACTGATTTTGAAAAATCTTTGAAACTTTGATACGCTCATTCATTTTAGAGTGGTCTTTTTTATTGGTTTTGGTAGTTTCCATACCTAAATGACCTTCGTGACCTGTCATTACTTTACCACCCACTTTATTCATCATAGATTTCTTACCTTGTAATTGCGCTGCTGCATCAATAGTGAAAACACCATTTGTTACAATTTCATCACCATTACTTAAGCCCTCTAAAACTTCATAACTATCACCTAATTTTTTTCCTAACGTAATTTCACGCATTTCAAAAACTGGCTTAGTTGTATTTTGTTTTATATAAACAACAGATCTTTTTCCTGTCCATAAAACAGCAGAAGAAGGTATGCTTACAGTATTATTTTTGTTACCTGTTCTATTTTTGATTTTAGCTTCAACAAACATTCCTGGTTTAAACTTATTATGCTTGTTATTTAAAACAACTCTTAATGTTACTATTCTTGTTTTGGTATTTAAAATTGGGTCTATAAAATCTACTTTCCCTTTAAACTCTTCATTAGCATAAGCATTTGTTGATACCATAACTTCTTGCCCTTTTTTAAAGTTGTTTATTTGATTTTCATACACATCAAAATTACCCCAAACTGTACTTAGTTTTGAAATCTTTAAAAGTGGTTGCCCTTGTTTTATATAATCACCTTGCTCTACTAATTTTGCTGAAACTGTACCAGAAACTGTTGCATACACAGGGAAGTTCTCTATTACTTTTCCTGAAGCTTCAATTTGGGTTATTTGCATATCATTTAGTTTCCAAAGTTTTAATTTACTTTTTACAGCTTTATATAGAGTAGGTTGTGATTCTTTTAAATTAGCTGCAGTAATTAGTTCTTGTTGAGCGGCATATAACTCTGGAGAATAGATAGTTGCCAAAAGTTGTCCTTTATTAATTTTTTCACCAGTAAAACTGACATTTAATTTCTCTATCCTTCCAGAGAAATAACTAACTTGAACTGCATTTGATTCTTCATTTTCTACAATTTTTCCTGACAGTTTTATAAAATTGTCTTGCTGATTGCCTTTGTCTACTATTGAAGTTTGAATGTTTGCCAGTGCCATTGCATTATTTGATAACATAAATTGATCTGCCAATAAACCATCTGAATTACTTGCAGCTGGAATTAAATCCATACCACAAATTGGGCAATCTCCAGGTTCTGATTTCATAATTTGAGGATGCATAGAACACGTCCATTTTTGGTTTGTATTTGTTGTTTCATTATGATTGTGTTGAGGTTCTTGAGTTGATGAATTACCAAAAAGTATCCACCCTAATACTAGACCAATAGCTAATATTCCGATATAAATTGCGTATTTTTTCATTTCTAAATTGATTGTTTTTTTAATTTTTTTCTAATTGTAGGGGATGAAGTAAACCATAATAAAAACCCACTTAAAACTGTGATTAATCCTAAAAGTGAAAAGGCTCTTAAAACGATAGTATTAAAATTATCTCTACCTTCATAATCCATTGTGTGAGTCATCCATAAAAAATCAAACCATCTCCAACTTTGATGTCTAACAGTTTGAAATTTTCCATCTTTTATGGATACATAGGCTTTTATGTTCTCATCATTTGCGTAGGTAATTACATAAGCAGGTAGTAGTTTTTCTCTGTATTCGTGATGTTTTCCTGTTTTATCAATTAAATTGATGTCAACTACTTCTAAACCCTTTTTCATATAGTTTTTAGCTACATAAAGGGCTTCTTCTTTAGTGATTTCAGCTTTTAAACTACCATCAATAGCATTGTATAATTGTTCTTTGTTAATCCAATAAAATGGGGAATTATTAATGTCTCTCAACTCTATAGAATTGATACCATTTTGAATTTTTAAATCTGATGGACTAATAAGATTGTTAAATGCCTGTGGTTGATATTTTAAATTTTTGAATTGATCTCCGTGAATTTCATCAATATCTGACCAACTAAAATATAAACCACTAATTGTCCAAAATAAAAATTGAACTCCTAAAAACAAACCTAAGTAACGATGTGTCTTTCTAATTTTTAATGCTGCTCGTCTGTTTACCATTGTTATAATTTAATATTTCTTAACCTTAAAGAGTTTACAATTACAGAAACTGAACTAAAACTCATAGCTGCAGCAGCAATCATTGGAGATAGTAAAATTCCGAAAAATGGAAATAATAAACCTGCAGCTACTGGAACACCCAGAATGTTGTAAATGAAAGCAAAAAACAGATTTTGTTTGATATTTTTCATTACTCCTTTACCTAGGTTTATTGCTTTGACAATACCGAGTAAATCGCCTTTAACTAATGTTACTTCACTACTTTCTATAGCTACATCAGTACCTGTTCCCATTGCAATACCTATATTAGCTTGTGCTAATGCAGGAGCGTCATTAATACCATCACCTGCCATTGCAACTATTTTTCCTTGAGATTGTAATTCTTTAATGACATTTAATTTATCTTCGGGCAAGCATTCTGCTTGAAAACTAGCTAAATTTAATTGGTCTGCAACATATTTTGCAGTTCGCTTATTATCGCCAGTTAACATAATTACTTCTATGCCTTGTTTTTGTAATAAGCTTATTGCTTGTTTACTGGTAGCTTTTATAGCATCAGTTATGGTAACATAACCTACCACAATTTGATTAATAGCTATGTAAGAAACTGTTTTACCTTGTTCTTGTTCTGTAATAATTTTAGTATCAAATTCAGAAGTAATTTTTGCTTTTACTAACTCCATTAATTTTTTATTACCAAGCGCAATTTTCTTATTTCTAACCGTACCAATAACACCTTTGCCCATAACAGCTTCAAAATCTTTTGATTCTAGAAGTTTTATATTTTTTGATTTTGCAAAATTTACAATAGCTTCAGCCAAAGGGTGTTCACTGTATTGGTTTAAGGAAGCAATACCTTGTAATAAGTTTTCATCAAATGTGCCAGCTGTATTTATTACTTTTTCTACAGATGGTTTACCTTCTGTTATTGTTCCTGTTTTATCAGTGATTAGTACATCTACTTTATTTAAGTTTTCTAAAGCTTCAGCATTTTTGATTAAAACACCATTTTGAGCACCTTTACCCACACCTACCATTACTGACATTGGTGTTGCTAAACCTAAAGCACAAGGACACGCAATAATTAATACTGCAATAGAATTTACAAAAGCAAAAACCATTGCTGGTTCTGGTCCAAAATAACGCCAAATGATAAAAGTAATAGTGGCAACAAGAATAACTACTGGCACAAAATATTTAGATATTTTATCTGCTAATTTTTGTATAGGAGCTCTTGAACGACTTGCATTGTTAACCATATGGATAATTTGAGATAACAAGGTTTCTGACCCTACTTTTTCTGCAATCATCACAAAAGATTTTGTACCGTTAATTGTACCAGAACTAACAGCATCATCTATCTTTTTATCCACAGGAATAGGCTCTCCAGTTATCATAGATTCATCTATATTACTATGACCTTCTGTAATTTTTCCATCAACAGGAATTTTATCTCCTGGTTTAACACGAAGGAAATCTCCTTTTTTAATATTATGAATTGAAATAATCTCGTCACCTGATTCTGTAACTAAAGTTGCTTCTGTTGGTGCTAATTTTAATAGTTCTTTAATTGCACCATTTGTTTGACTATGTGCTTTCGCTTCTAACAATTGACCTAATAAAACAAGTGTAAGAATTACTGTTGTAGCTTCAAAATAGACGAATACTGTACCACTTTCCGTTTTAAATTGATCTGGAAATACATCTGGAAAAAACATTGCGACTAAACTGAATAACCAAGCAACCCCTGTACCTATACCAATTAGTGTGAACATATTAAGATTCCAAGTTTTTATACTTTTATAGGCACGTTCGAAAAACATCCAACAAGTATAACATACTACAGGTAGGGATAGAATTAACTGTATCCAATTCCAAGTAAATTGAGAAAACATTTTTGTTAATGGGTTTCCTGGAATTAAATCTGCCATTGCAATTATGAAAATAGGCACAGTAAATAGTACAGAAATTTTCATTTTTTTAAGCAAATTTTGGTAGGTTTTATCTTTTTCGTTTTCTGAAGGTTCTATTGCGACTAAATCCATTCCACAAATAGGACAGTTTCCTTGTTTATCCTTTATAATTTCAGGATGCATAGGACACGTATATTTAGTTGTTACTTGTAGTTTTGGTTGTTCAACTAAATCCATTCCACAAACAGGGCAACCTACTTGAGAATTATATGTTTTATCATCTTCACAATGCATTGGACAATAAAAAATACCATTACCTTCTTCAATAATTTTTACTTCTTTATGCTTTTTATGACCAGGCATTTCAATTGTATAATGTAACCCAGCATTCAATAAAGTTTCTTGTAATTTTTCTAAAGAAATATGTGAAGACATTTCTATAGCAACTGTTTTTTCTTTTAAAAATGCTTCTACTTTTGTAATCTCCTTTAGATTACTTAAAGCATTCTCTACATTGGTTTTACAACCATTGCAAGTCATTCCTTGTATATTATATGTATGTTTCATAATTTTTAAAGTTTTACATTTTCATCATTTCTTCATCACCCATTTTCATTTCCATATGCATATTCCCATTTTTATCTGTATGAGATTTCATAAAAATAAATTGAAAAAGAAAAACAAGAACAAATCCTATACCCGCTACTATGAGTACAAAAGGATCGTTTACATATTTTAAATAAATGAATGCTGATAAAATAACGATATCCATAAATATTGCTATTATTGGAATAATTGGATTAAATTTCACTTCTTTTTTAAGGTACCTGAAAAGCCCCCAATGAATTGCAATATCCATTATTAGATAAAAGATAGCACCAATAGAAGCTATTCGAGTTAAGTCGAATAGAATTGTTAAAAGTATTGCCAAAGAAACCGTAAAAATTAGCGCAGGGTTTTTGAGATTTTTAATTCTATTTAGGTTATGTATTTGTTTCATTTTACTTAACATTCCTAACATTCTTGAAGCAGAATAAACGCTAGCAATTACTCCAGAAACTGTAGCAATAATTGCAAGAAAAATAGTTAAAATAGAACCCCATTCGCCAAATATTGGTTTTGCAGCCGCTGCCAATGCATAATCTTTTGCTATAATAATTTCATCAATACTTAATGCACCTGCAACTGATAATGCTAAAATAACATAGATAATTGTACAAACTGCAATTGAAATAATTATAGAGCGACCAACATTTTTGTGTGGGTTTTTAATATCTCCTCCTTGATTTGTAATCGTAGTAAATCCTTTAAAAGCAAGAATTGATAGTGCCAATGCAGCTACAAACCCAAATCCTTCAGGTAAAGGTTGACTATTGGTTGGTAAATAATTTCCTGTTATTGTAGGTAAGCCTGAAATAATCAATCCAGAAATTGCTAATAATGCAATACCCACTATTTTAATAATTGCAGTAAAAGTAGCAGTTGCTTCAATAATTTTATTACCAGAAATATTTATGATATAAGCTGTACCAATAAGAACTACTCCTAATATGGATGTATACCCTGTATATTCTTGTGGGAATAAACGTAAAGTATAAGCACCAAAAGTACCAGCAACTAAACTTTCTGCAACCACCATTGATATATACATTAATAGAGAGAAAGAACCAGCAGCAGTTCCAGGCCCATACGCTTTTGTTAGAAATTTTGCGACACCACCAGAAGATGGATAGGCATTTGAAAACTTAACATAAGAATAAGAACTAAAACCTACTACAACTGCACCTGCAATGAATGCAATTGGAAACAAATCACCTACTAATTCTGCAATTTGCCCCATTAGTACGAATATACCAGCGCCAATCATTACTCCTGTACCTAACGAAACAGAGCCTAATAAAGATAGTTTTTGAGTATTTTCTTTTAACATTTTAAAGATGTGTTATGATTATCGGTTTTTTTGAATGGTTTGTCACACTTTCTGCAATGCTTTTAGAAAAAACACTGAAAACACCATCCCTCATATGACTATTCATTGCAATTAAATCCATATCATTTGATTCTTCAAAATTTTCAATACCACCTAGTACAGTAGATGAATTATAAATATGCATTTCAAAATTTTCTAATTTTGGAAATTGTTTAACAAATTTCTTTATGGATTGTAATCCATTATTTACGTTATTAGAAATTGAATCTGTATTTATATGAAGTAAATGAAGCTTAGCATTGATTTTTTTTGCTAAATTCAAAACCCTTTCAAAAGCATTAACCTCATCTAGGTTGTAGTCTGAAACAAAGACTATATTTTTAAAAGGGAATGTTACTTGTTCATCTTTCACAATCAAAATAGGCACGTGTGCTTTACGAATAATTTTTTGGACATTACTACCTAAAATTTCATTCAGAAAACCTTTTTCTGTTCCTTTACTACCAGTTATTATAAAATCGTGCTGAAAATCGTGCGTATGTGTGGCAATAGCATTGTTATCTGAGATGAATTCTAAAAAAGTTCTAGAGGTTAACCCCTTATCTACTGCTTCTTTATTAAATACTCTTAGGTTATTTTTAGCTTTCCCAATTTTTTTAAGTATTTCTGGGTAATTATGTTCATCAGTTTTATTAAGTTTCACCCAATCTACTGGTGTATGTAGTTGGTGTAGAAAATGAATTTCAGCCTTGTAAAGAACAGCCATTTTTATTGCTAAATGTGCTGCTTTTTGACAGTTATCTGAAAAATCTGTTGGAACTAAAATGTTTTTCATAATCAATTAGATTTTTAGTTTTTTAAACGAAGTATGAGAATGGATTATCTTCCATTTTCCATCAATTTTTTGCAATATTGATGTAGCTACTCCCTTACTTTTAATGGTTCTTTCTTTTGTGCCTTTGGTTTTATTCCCTTTTAGAACTATAGTATAGATATAATTTTCAGTTGTATAAGCGTATGGCGAATTTACAGTTGTCTGAATCTCATAATCAGAAAAAATAAAACTTTTAAAATGTCCTAATTCTGGCCCCAAATGGTGAGATATGTATTCTTTGTATGTACCTTCTAATTTTCCTTGTTCAAATATGATAGCATCTGGTGTAAAGAGTTCAAAAGTACCTTCTGTTGTTAAATTTTGTATTGCATCTTTATAAGCTTTCATTACAGCTTTTACTTCTTTTTTGTCTTTAGTGTAAGAGGTGTCCTGTGCATTCGTAAGATTAACTGTTAAAAGGAAAACAGTTAATAGTGTAATTAATTTAAGTATTTTCATGATTTAAGTTTTAAAAAGGATTATTTATTTACGTGAATTCTATTAATGTTTGCAATACCAAAAACTAAAACGAAAAAGCTTAAAACAACTTCTAAAATAACAATTAGTTTTCCTGCTATAGAAATGGGTACAATATCTCCATAACCAACAGAAGAAAAAGTTATAAAACTGAAATACAAAAACTCGAAAAATTGTAAGAAAAACGAGTTATTGGGAATCGTTTCGAATTTAAAATTTTCTGAATTTACTATATATAATGCCTGGTAATCTGCTGAAAATGATAGCACAATTAAAATAATTAAGATTCCAAATAAAGTAAGAATGTGTGTCAGTTGATGACTTTCTCCTATTATTTTACTTAATTGTGTAAAAGTTAACTTTACAATAAAAATGGTTTTAAAAAATGCCAAACTAACAATTAAAAAAGGTAGAAATATACTGTCAGAATCTACAACAATCCATAAGGTATAACTTAAAGATGAAGCAATAACTATACTGGTTGTAAGTATGACTTTTTTAAATAGTTGTTTATAAAAGTCTGTACTTTTAGATTTTTCTACAGTGTTTTCTTTAGGCATTTTAACTTATTTATTAACTAAATAATTGAAGTACAAATGCACCACCAACTATTAAAAATAATATTATATATACTATATAATTGAACCATTTTTTTATATTAGACTTATTTTCTGTGTCTTGAAAACCGTTTTTACAACATTCTTTCATTTTAATATTTTATTAAAATAATACCCAAAAATGAGAGTTAGACTGTATCCAATCAACCAAAAAAAATAAGACTTTCTCTCAAGTTCAAGTATCTTCTACTAATTTTTTATTTTTATAAACTATCTTTTAATTGGGCGATAAAATTGATTATTTCATTCGTTTCTTCGCTTGAGAACTTTGCATCTTTATGAATTAACGTGTAAGAATTTAATGGCATTTCTCCGCTTTCTATTTGTTTAATAATTGATTGTAATTTGCTGGCTTTTCTTCTGCTTGACAACGAACCCCATTCACTAAAATTCAATTCTGCTTTTCCGTTTTTAACATGATTTTCTAAAAACCAAGCCACTGGCTGTATTTTATTATACCAAGGATAGGCAGTATTATTACTGTGGCAATCATAGCAAGAAACTTGCAACTTATCTTGAATTTTTTTTGGCACATTATGAACCAACATAAAATCTGTTTTTGGCACAATATCACTTTGGTTGCGTTCTGTGGGAATAAATTGAATTCCCAGAAGAACTACCAATGCAACAATTGCTATGATTTTTAGAATTCTCATCTAGTTAAATTCTCTTTGCACTTTTCCGCATTTAAGCATTTTACTACCATAATAAGGGTTACGTACTTCTTTATTCATACTTAACCAAGCACTTCCTTTGTCATACATTGGGCAATATTGCTCATATAATTTATTAGAAGCACCAGTTATAGCAACCATATCTATAATGTCTTTACTTAAAACCTTAAAGTGTTCTCTTTGATGTGCTATTGGGCTTTTTGAAATATGCTCTGCGTGTTCTTTAGCATCAATAATAATATCTTTTAATTCTAATTTTTGAGCATCCGTATATTTAGAAACATCAAAATTGCTTAAACTTTTTTCTAATGAAGCACCCAATTCTTTTGCTTTTGATTCATCATCTGCAACTAAAGCATCTTTTAAATTGAAATAAGCGGTTAAAATTGCTTCGGATTCGATGTTTTCTTTTTGATTCACTGAAATTACGGTTTCTTTTTTATCCTTACTATGATGACCATCATTAGCATTGTGATTCATTTCTGAATGATTTACTTCATTTTTACTTTGTTCTTTCTTGTTGTTTTTACAAGAAATTGCTGTAAATGTTATTAATACAAGTGCTAAAATTGCTGTTGTTGTTTTTACTGTTTTCATTTTATTTGTTTTTAATTTTATATTTGATTTACTACTATTCATTCTTAAAATCTTACTGACAATCCACCTCCACCGCCAAAACGATTGTCGTAACTCGCCATTAAAGAGAAATTTCTTGATAGCATATATTCTGCTCCTGCGCTCCAAACTGTTTCTGAAGTAAAGTCTTTATTCATTGGTAAAGTGTCCACAAAGCCTAAATCTATTTGATATTCATAATAACCGAAAACAGATAGTTTAGGGAATATCATTATACTTCTTCCTAATCCAATTCTTGGTCTTAATTTATTATCTACTCTAACATCTAAATTGAATAAGTAAGG
Organism: Polaribacter haliotis; assembly: GCF_014784055.1. NCBI lineage: Bacteria > Pseudomonadati > Bacteroidota > Flavobacteriia > Flavobacteriales > Flavobacteriaceae > Polaribacter > Polaribacter haliotis. The sequence goes on from NZ_CP061813.1 coordinate 1,258,936, forward strand.
TGTTAAATAACGAAGACCAACAACTGCTGTAGTATTTAATTTATCTAAACTACCACGTGTTTCATTTTCTATATTTACCCCACCAAATACTCTTAAATAATCGTGTAGATAGCGTACATAAGTAAATTCTCCTTCCAAATTTTTGTTCCATCCGTATTCGAAAGATGCATTAAATTGATTTCTTAAATTAGATGTTGTTAAGTTAATTGCTGTGTTATTTGAAGCAATATCTGCCAATCCCCAAGAATACCATTTATCTGTTTCTGCGATAATTTTTGAAGCTGGAAATTCATCCATTCGTGGGTCTCTTGGCGTGTCATAAGACATTACTCTTGCCATACCACCCATCATATGGTAAAGAATATGGCAGTGGAAAAACCAGTCGCCAGCTTCATCTCCATTATTTCCATAAAACTCTAAAGTTACTTTTTGCATTGGTGGCACATTTACTGTATGCTTTAATGGTGAATAGTCTCCATTTTCATTTAATACTCTAAAAAAGTGACCGTGTAAATGCATTGGATGGTGCATCATTGTAAGGTTATTCAACGTAATTCTTGTTACCTCTTTATTATTTATTTTGATATTATCAGCTTCAGATAACGGAACACCATTCATACTCCAGATATAACGATTCATATTTCCTGTAAGGTTCAATAGAACTTCTTTTACAGGAACATTTTTATCGTAGTTGGTTTTCTCTGGCGACTTCAAATAATCGTAATTATATTCAGCAAATAAATCCATTCCTTCCATTTTCATTGCTGGCATAGTATTCTCTTTTTTCATACCCATTCCTCTCATATTAGAATGGTTCATTTTACTCATTGCTATAGTATCTTTTGGTTTGTTCATTTCCATCCCAGACATCTTTGAATGATCCATCTTCATCCCTTCCATTTTAGAGTGATCCATTGGCATAGTATCTTTAGGCATCTCCATTTTCATTTCAGGCATAGTCTTATCTTTCTTCATATTCATTCCTTTCATTTTATCCATCTGCATCCCATATTCATCTTTCATTTTAAATCGTTCATCTTTATTTGGATGATATTTTAATGCGTGTGCACCCATTTTCATATCCATTTTAGCCATTTTCATCATCATTCCAATTTTGTCTGGCTTCGGAATTTCTTGTGCTTTTAAAACTTTACCAGTACCCAAAAATGCGGATGCTGTTCCAGAACCATCTTGTGCTGTAATTCTGAATTCTATTTTTCCTTCTTCTGGAATAGTTACTATAAAATCATAAGCTTCTGCTATACCTATAAAAGTTTTATTCTTTTTAATAGGTACTACATCAAGGCCATCCGCCGAAACTAATAATGGATCTCCACCACCAAAAGTCATCCAAAAAGAAGTTGAAGCACCACCATCAATAATTCGTAATCTTACTTTTTCGCCCTGTTTAAATTCTGGATACTCAATGCTTTCTTCCCCATTAATTAAAAATGCTGGATAATAGACATCTGCAATATCTGCACCTTCCATACGTTGTCTCCAAAAATTAAGTTGTGCACCAAATGCACCACGAGCAATTACTTTGTTCAGCGGAGTAGCTGTTCCTTTTTTAACACCATACCATTCGTTTCCTCTTTTCAAATTTCGAAGCACGCTCATTGGTTTTTCATTTGTCCAATCTGATAGCATCAAGACTAACTCTTTGTCATAGTCTAAGACTTTTTCTTTGGGCTGAATAACAATGGAACCATAAACACCACTTTGCTCTTGTAACATTGTATGCGAGTGATACCAGTACGTTCCTGATTGTTTGATAGGAAATTCGTATTTCTGTGTATGTCCTGGTTCTATAGGTGGTGTATTTAAGTACGGTACACCGTCGTAAAAATTAGGAAGTAAAAGTCCGTGCCAATGTACAGAGGTTTCTACACGCATTTCATTTTTTACATAAATAACTGCATATTCTCCTTCTGTAAATTCTAAAGTTGGACCAGGAATTGTTCCGTTCACAGTCATACCCATAACATCTTTTCCGGCTTTATTTACGGTTGCTTCACGCAAAATTATTGTGTGCTCTTTTACTGGAAGGTTATTTATATTACCTTCTGTTGCACGTTTCTCTTGTGCAAAAACAACTGTAGTTAAAGCAATAAGAAAAATTGTAATTATTTTAGTTTTCATTTTAGTTTTCATTTTATAAGTAATCAAAGTTACTACAGAACAAAAAGGTGTTTTATTCTAATTATGGTTTATGTTTATACAATTTGGTCTAAAGATTTTCTATACCAAGTTTGTGATTTTTTATAAGCTGTCATAGTAATTCCAGTGCTATTTTTAAATTGTTTTGCCAAATGACTGCTATTTTTATAATTTAAACTGTATGCTATTTCAGAGAAATTCAATTGGTTTAACTGTATGTATTCTTTTACTTTTTCAATTTTAAGGTCTATAAAATATTTTTCAAGTGTTATGCCTTCAGATTTACTAAAAGACTTACTCAATAAAGAATAGGTTTTCCCCAATTCATTTGCTAATTCAGAAAGTATATAATCTGTATCATTTATATCTATATGCTTAATAAGTGCAATTTTAATTTTTTCAATCAGTTCTACAGAAGTTTCTTTTATAAGTTCAAAACCTTCTTTCTTTAAAGCTTCTTCAAGTTTGATAAAATTGTTGTTTATATTTTCTTCAACTACCACTTTACCAAGTTCTAAAGTTATAACCTGAAACCCTTCATTATTAAGTGTTTGTCTAACAACTGTTTTACAACGATTACAAACCATATTTTTTATATTTAATGTTTGCATCATCTTAATTTGTTAAATAATTAATAATTGTCGATTGTATGTAATACTTTCTAATAGACTCTACTTGATTTAGTTGAAACTTTAATTGCAATTCCTGAATGTCTAAAACATCATTGAAATCTATTTTTCCTGTTTCGTAGCTCTTCATTAGAATGTCCTGAGCATTTTTTGCTTGTTTTAAATTTTTTGATTGTGTTTTGTAACTAATACGAGCTGAAACTCTATTATTAACAGCTTTATCTAAACGAGTTATAAGTTTATTAAGACGTTCTTGCTTTTGTGATAATATCTCTTCCTGTTGTAATAGATTTTGTTTTGTTTTCGATTTGTATTTGTTGTTGAATATTGGAATTGATATAGACACCATTGGCATTATAATATCCTTACCATTGTCGCCAAAATCTAAATTTGGGCGTTTTTCTACATTTATATAATCTAATCCAAAACCAATCATTGGACTGCTCTCTTTTTGGTTTAACAATTCAGATTGTTCTACAGAATAATAAAGCTTATCGAATTTTAATAACTCTGGATGTAACTCCAAAACTTTCGAATTATCCTCAAAAGATTCTGAAGGAATTATTAACTCATTAATAACAGTAACTTTTACTGCTTTCTCACGATTTAAGAGTTTGTTAAAAACAGTCTGTTCTGCAATAAATTGTTGAATCAAAACATCTAGTAATTGCTGCAATTCGTTTTGACGCATTTGTAATCTTAAAACATCAACTACAGAAGCATTACCAACTTCAACCGATGTTAAAGCTAATGTTTCGTAGGTTTTTAATAATTCTATATTTTCTATCAATACTTTTTGTTTCGCTTTGTTAGCATACAAATTGTAATACGATTGTGATACAGAAGTCATTAATTTGCGCTTTGCAATTACAATATCTTCATACTTTGCTTTGGCTAATGAACCTACATAATTCTCACGAGCAGCAATCGTGTTAAACCAAGGTATCATTTGCTTTGCAGATACCTTAAAGCGTTGAGCACCTGTTCTTGTTTCTGGTTCACTCACAAAATAACCTACACCAAATTCAGTATTCGGAATTGTATTCACTTCATTTATTTTTTCTGAAGCAATTTTATACCTCAATTCAAATTTTTGAATTTCTGGATTATTGGCCAATGCTACTTCTATAAGGCTTTCTAACTGTTGTGCTTTTACAGACACAGAAACAAATAGAACGAATATTAAAATTTTTATATGTTTCATTTTGCTGATTTTTTAAGTTGAATTTCAGCTTTCCAGCTGTATAGTACAGGAACAACAAATAAGGTAATTAGAGCAATTAACATTCCTCCAAAACTTGGAATAGCCATAGGAATCATAATATCACTACCACGACCTGTTGAGGTTAAAACGGGTAATAATGCTAAGATTGTTGTAGCTGTAGTCATCAAACAAGGTCTGATTCTTTTTTCTCCAGCTTCTACAATAGATGCTCTAATTTCTTTTTTGTTTTTAGGTGTATCTCTATCAAAAATTTGAGTTAGGTATGTTGCCATTACAACACCATCATCCGTAGCAATACCAAACAGGGCTATAAAACCTACCCAAACGGCTACACTCAAATTAATTGGGTGCATTTGGAATAGTTCTCGTAGATTCTCACCAAAAAAATTAAAGTTTAAAAACCAACCTTGACCATATAGCCATATCATTATAAAACCACCTGCAAAAGCAACTGCAATACCTGTAAAAACCATTAAAGATGTTCCTACTGAACGAAACTGGAAATACAAAATCAGAAATATAATTGCTAACGCAAGAGGAACAACTACAGACAATGTTTCTTCTGCTCTTAATTGATTTTCATAGGTTCCTGTGAATTTGTAGTTAATACCTTTTGGTACAATTAGCTCACCATTATCTATTTTTTCTTGAATTAGTGCTTGTGCATTTTCTACTACGTTTACCTCTGCAAAACCATCTAACTTGTCAAATAAAACATAACCTACCAAAAAAGTATCTTCACTTTTAATTACTTGTGGTCCTTGTTCATATCTAATAGTAGCAACTTCACTTAATGGAATAGAACTTCCTTTTGCAACAGGTATGTAAATTTGTTTTAAATCTTCCGGATTGCCACGTAATTCTCTAGGATATCGAACACGAATACCATAACGTTCTCTACCTTCAACAGTTTGGGTTAATACCATACCACCAACAGCTACTTTAAGAACGTTTTGGACTTCTTCAATAGTAATACCATAACGTGCTATTTTCTCTCTATCTATATCAATCAATAAATAAGGTTTACCAACAATACGATCTGCAAAAACGGCTTCTTGTTTAACACCTTCAGCTTGCTTTAAAATATCTTCCAATTGAATGCCAAAATCTTCAATTTGTTTTAAATCTTGCCCTTTTACTTTTATCCCCATTGGTGCACGCATACCAGTTTGTAACATTACCAAACGTGTTTCAATAGGTTGTAATTTTGGAGCAGAAGTAACACCAGGAAGTTTTGTTACTCTAACAATTTCTTTCCAAATATCATCAGGTGATTCAATTTTTGGACGCCAGTTTCTATAAAATTCCCCATCATTATCTTCAACTAATTGAGAGCTTTTAATACTACTGAAAGTAGTATTCTCAGAATTGTTTGGGTTTGCTATGAATTGACCATTTTTTAAAGCGAATAAACCTTCTTCATTTACTTTATATCGTTGTCTTTTTCCGTTCTCATTCAATGCGTATTCTGATTTGTATTGAATAACGTTTTCATACATTGATAATGGAGCAGGGTCTAAAGCAGATTCTGTTCTACCCGATTTACCAACAACGGTTTTTATTTCTGGAATAGTTGCAACAGCCATATCTAATTGTTGCAATACTCTTTTATTCTCTTCAACACCAGAATGAGGCATTGAAGTTGGCATTAAAAGAAATGAACCTTCATTTAATGATGGCATAAATTCTTTACCTGTATTTTTCATAATGAAAACACCTGCAATTACGATAGCAGTAGGAACAGATAAGAATAATAATTTATGATCTAAACACCACTTTAAAATACGGGTATAAAACTTTATGAATAATGAGAAAAGACCTAGTAAACCAAAACAAATAATACTTACAAAAATGAGGTTCCAAAAGATACTTTTATCAACTCCTAATGGTCTCCAATATTCAGCTAATAGAATTACAATTGCTGAAACAGAAATAATGATGTTTGCAAGGTTAGCATTCTTCTCATTTATTTTTTCTTGAAGTTTTAATACTCCAGTAACTCCAAAACTTATTAAAATTACACCTAACCAATATCCATAGAATAGAGCTATAAAACCGACAATAATTAGGGCGCTATTTACTACATAATTAAAACTCTTTTTTAGAGTCTTCTTTCTGAATAAAAATGCTGCAAAAGGTGGAATTAAAAATAGGGCAACAATTATTGAAGCCGTTAAAGCAAAGGTTTTTGTGAAAGCTAAGGGTCTAAATAATTTACCTTCTGATCCAATCATTGTAAATACAGGAATAAAACTGATAATGGTTGTCATTACTGCAGTAATAATTGCACCAGAAACTTCTGCGGTTGCATTATAAACAACTGTATTTATGGGTAGTGTGCCATCATCTTCATCTAGGTGACGAATAATATTTTCTGAAAGTATGACGCCGACATCAACCATCGTTCCAATAGCAATTGCAATACCTGAAAGTGCTACAATATTTGCATCTACATTAAAAAGTTTCATCGCAATAAATACCATTAACACAGCAACAGGAAGTAGGCCAGATATTAGAATTGAAGCTCGAAGATTAAAAACCATAATCATAATCACCAAAATTGTTATTAGAATTTCTAATGTTAAAGCTTCGTTTAACGTTCCTAAGGTTTCTTGGATAAGTTCTGTTCTATCATAAAATGGAACAATAGTTACTTGTGAGGTTCTACCATCTGCTAAAACTTTGGAGGGTAAACCTGCACTTAATTCGTTAATTTTTTCTTTAACGTTATTAATAACTTCCATAGGATTTGCCCCATACCTTGCTACTACAACAGCACCAACAACCTCAGCACCTTCCTTGTCTAATAATCCTCTCCGAGTTGCTGGACCTAAAGAAACTTTTCCTATATCTTTAATTTTTATAGCTGTAAAGTTTTCGGAAGTTACTACTGCATTTTCAATATCTGAGATTGATTTGACATAGCCTAAACCACGAACTAAATATTCAGCTTGATTGATTTCTAAAGTTTGAGCACCTATATCCTTATTACTTTGTTTTACAGCTTTTACCACTTGACTTAAAGTAATATTATACTGTCTCATTAATTCTGGATTGACATCCACTTGATACTCCTTTACATACCCACCAATAGAAGCTACTTCAGAAACTCCACTTGCAGATGATAAAGCATATTTTACATAGTAGTCTTGAATACTACGTAACTCTTGTAAATCCCAACCACCAGTAACATTTCCTTTTTCATCACGACCCTCCAAGGTGTACCAAAATATTTGACCTAAACCTGTTGCATCTGGACCCAAAGCAGGGTTTACACCTTCGGGTAATAATCCGCTAGGTAATGAATTTAGTTTTTCTAGAATTCGGCTTCTACTCCAGTAAAACTCAATATCTTCTTCAAAAATGATGTAGATACTAGAGAAGCCAAACATAGAAGAGCTACGTATTGTTTTTACTCCTGGAATACCCAATAAAGAAGTTGTTAAGGGATAGGTAATTTGGTCTTCAATATCTTGAGGTGAACGACCATCCCATTTGGTAAATACTATTTGTTGATTTTCGCCAATATCGGGAATTGCATCAACAGCAACAGGATCACTTGGTAAAATTCCGGTCTCCCAATTAAAAGGCGCATTTACAGTTCCCCATCCTATAAATAGGAAAAGTAATAGAACTGCTACTAGTTTATTTTCTATTAAAAATTTTATACTTTTATTTATCATTTTTTGATAATTAAACAATTAGACTATGGTGTTTAAAAAAAACACCGAATACAGCAAATTATCCTTATAACTATGCAGTTATAGGATAAAACGGTCTATTGTTTAAAAATCAAATTAAATAACTCTCGTCAATCTTGTAGATATGATTCGTGACGATGGGTGGGACGTATTCTTGAAAAGAAGATACATTTTTATCTAAACCTTCAAATAGATTTACATAAGAATAAATGAATGAAGCAATAAATACTTTTTGCTCAAAAGAAATTTTATCAAATTGAATTTGAACTTCATCTTGTCCATCAATTAAAATTTGTTCATCATTGCAACAGTTTTCTTTTATTACAGAACAACCCTCAACAGTAGAAGCGAGGTCCATTTCCATACCACAGGTTTCAGCTTTGTTAAAAACTGCTGTATCAATAAGAGTATCACCACAATAATGTTTTGTGATTGCAAATGAAGTTGTAGAAAATAAAACTACAAACGACATTAAAATAGCTAATATTTTATGAGAAAACTCTTTCATTCGTACTGCAAAGGTACAATAATGAAATAAAAAAGATTAAATTTTATGTTAAAAAAAAGAACAACTCACTTTGTTTGACTATTTATTGATTTTGAGACTTGTAATCTTTATACACTGATTTTTCTAATTTATTTCTTAATGAAGCCATATCATCACTAACTTTTCTTTCGATAACTTTAGCATAAATTTGAGTAGTAGCAATTTTAGTATGTCCTAATAATTTTGAAACAGTTTCTATTGGAACACCATTGCTTAAGGTAATAGTAGTGGCAAAAGTATGTCTAGCAATATGGAATGTAAGGTTTTTCTTTATTCTACATAAATCTGCAATTTCTTTCAAATAAGAATTTAATTTTTGATTTGAAATGTTAGGAAATAGCGTTCTAGTTTTCTTAGTTTTAATGTGACCATTATATTTGTTAATTAACATTTCTGCTATTGGTAGTAGAGGTATTTTTACTTTATTATGTGTTTTTTGTCTGTAAGTAATAATCCACCTACCACCATCTATTCCTAAAGCAATATTATCCTCATTTAATTGCATAACATCAATATATGATAAGCCAGTATAACAACTAAAAATAAACAAATCTTTGACTAGGGTTAATCTTTCTATGCTAAATTCTTTTTCTATAATATCTTGCAGCTCATCTTCTCTTAAAAATTCACGTTCATTTTTAATATAAGTAGGCTTGAACTTTATGAAAGGGTCTTTTTCAATCCATTCCATTTTATAAGCTAATGTTACCATTTTACGAAGTCTTTGAATATGTTTCATAACTGTATTGTTTTCCATTTGTTTTTGATGGTCTTCAGGAGCATAAGAGCGAAGGAACTTTTCAAAGTCAACTATAAAACGATACGTTAATTGTGATAAATAGACATCTTGAATTTTCCTTTTCTTTGTTAAAAATAACTTGATGTATTTTTGAGTTGTAAAGTAATTTTTTAAAGTACCGTAGGTTAAAGATTCACTCATTTGGGTGTTATGATAATCAACTAATGTTAGTAATGAGTATTCTTCATTATCTTCTCCTAAAAAACGAGCTTTGATACTTTGAGAACAAATGAAAGCTTTTTCTTTTACTAATTCTTGATGGGCTTCATAGATTCTATTTTTTACATTATCTAAATAACGATTTAATAATCGAGAATCTTGTTTAGTTCCCCTAGCTCTTCCTTTGTTAGAATTCCATTCAGAAACTGTTACTTTTCTTTTTAGGCTAATATTAGCTCTTTTACCATTTACTGTTATTCTTGCGTAAACTGAAACAAGATTATTTTTAGCACGTGAAGCATTAACCCAGAATAATAGGTTGAAATTGGTTTGTGGTTGCATAGTTGTCGTCTTTTAATTAAACATTCATTTAAGACGAAAGTCAAATCAACTATTTCAATTACAGATTTTTAAGTTTTCATTCGGTTCACACTTTTGGTTTTTAAAAGTGTGAACCGAATTGTTAACCGAATTAAATCATTTTGATTCAATTCTTATGATAGCCTAAAAACTACAAAACCTTGTAAATCATACGATTTACAAGGTTTTAGTTTCTATTGGTATTACTTTTAGTCGGGGTGGCAGGATTCGAACCTGCGACCTCCTCGTCCCAAACGAGGCGCGATGACCGGGCTACGCTACACCCCGAAAGTGTAAAAAAAATTGCGGAGAGACAGGGACTCGAACCCTGGCGACAGTTACCCGTCGACAGATTAGCAATCTGCTCCATTACCACTCTGGCACCTCTCCTATTTTATTTAGAACTTAACATTTCCTTAAAAATGCGAGTGCAAATGTAATATTAGATTTACAATTTAGCAAGATGTTTTTAAGTTTTTTTATTTTTTATTTATTCAGGATATTCTACTCTTAAATGATAGATATTCATTAGCTTTTTCTTTATCACTTTTTTTATAGTTTCTATCTCTTTTAAAGTAATATTTGAGTTTATAAATTGGTTATCTGCCATTTGTTTATCCGTAATTTTATCAATTAAATCGCTAATAGATTGAGCAGTAGGTTTTCCTAAACTTTTAGATGCCGCTTCTGCAGCATCACACATCATTAAAATAGCTGTTTCTTTTGAAAAAGGTAAAGGCCCTTGATATTGGAATTTTTTAACATCAACCATAATATCTGGGTTTTGTTCTTGCTCTTTCATATAAAAATAATACGTTGTGCTTGTTCCATGATGAGTTCTAATAAAATCTATAATTCTATCTGGAATATTATATTTTTTTGCAACCTCTACTCCTTTAATAACATGATCTGTTATTATTTTTGCACTATCTCTTGGCGATAAATCGTTATGAGGGTTTACTCCAGTTGTTTGATTTTCGATAAAATACATTGGATTTACAATCTTTCCAACATCGTGATATAATGCACCCGTTCTTACCAACATCGAATTTGCGCCAATTTCGTTAGCTGCTGCTTCTGCTAAATTAGCTACTTGCATAGAGTGTTGAAAAGTCCCAGGAGCTTTTTCATTTAATTCTCTTAGTAATTTAGAATTTGTATTTGAAAGCTCTAATAAAGTAACATCTGAAACTAAACCAAATACTTTTTCGTACATATAAATTAAAATTATTGCTAAGAATGATAAAAGTCCATTAGCTGCGAATAACATAAAATAATCTAAATTTATTTGAGAAGCATTTCCTTCTTTAATAATAGAAAATGCAAAATAAGTAATCATATAAATTAAAGTAATCTGTGCCACTGAAATAAACAAGTTAGCTCTCTTATAAAGTTCGGAAACTGTTAAAATGGTAACAATACCCGCAATTATATGTAAATAAATAAACTCAAAACTATTTGGTACAATATATCCTAACAATAGAACGGTTAATACATGTGTAAAGAGTCCTAAACGTGCATCAAAAAATGCTTTCAAAACTATTGGCAATACACTTAATGGAACTACATATAAATAATCTGGATTGTATTTTATAACCAATGTTTGTATAAAAATCATCGAGAATACATTAAAGAATATAAATGTTACTATGTTATTATTATTGTAAATTTCAACTCTGTATTTCTTCAAAAACAATAACAACATTAACATCGCTAATGCCACCAGAATTGTATAACCTAGAATAATCCAATTGTAGTTGGAATCTGTCCAAACTTTAGATTCAGATTCACTTTTTAGAGAATTTAACATCTCTAATTTTTTTCCTTCGACAATGCCTCCTTTTAGAATTATTAATTCTCCAGCAGATACTTTTCCCTTTGTGTAGGTAATATTTTTAGTTTCTGTATCTATAATTTTATTGGTAAAATCGGCATCATAAAAAACATTGGGCTTTATAATTTCTGATAAAATATCTAAAACCTGAATTTGCTCATTGGAATAAGTATTAACACCTAAATTCTTTTTAATAATATTTAAAATTTCTGAGGAATTGTATAAGTTTTTAAACAATACATCTTCAACAACATTATTCTTTCGAATGGTAACCAATTCATTTTTATTTGAAACCCTATCTTGACTAATAACTTCTAAAAAGCCCGTTTTATAAACTTCCTCAATAGTATTTAATCCGCTTGTTTTTAGCTTATTAATTTCTCCAAGAGATAAAGAATCACTTTTATTTAGCAAAGTCATTCTTTTACTAAAGGCTATTTTTACTTCATCAATTACATTAGAATCAAAATTAAAATACAACTTTGCATTTACTTCAATTTCTTTTTTTTCAATTGCTATTTCCTCTTCCGATTTCTGAATAGCAAAATCGAATGGCGCATATAAATTATCATATTTCCATAATTGCCCATTGTTAAAATCGTATTTAAACTGCCCTCCTTTTGGAAATAAGTAAACAATCGCAATTGTTGTAAGTAAGAATAGGATTACTTTATAAATAATCGTGTTATTCTGATATAATTTATTGACTAAGTCCTTCATATGAATTCTCTTCAAACAACAAACTTACTGTAAAATATTTTAGATGAAAAATTCAACCTATAGAATCGCAGAAAAATTGATTAAAAATGGTTAATTTAGCCTCATAAATCTTACACGAAAAAAACTCAAATAATATATGAAAGAAGTAGTTATTGTATCGGTTGCAAGAACACCAATTGGAAGTTTTATGGGAAGTTTATCAACAATTTCTGCCACAAAATTGGGAGCTGTTGCTATTAAAGGAGCTTTAGAAAAAATTAATTTATCTCCGAGTTTAGTACAGGAAGTTTTTATGGGAAATGTAGTTTCTGCTGGTTTAGGACAAGCCCCAGCAAGACAAGCAGCGATTTACGCAGGAATTCCAGACACAGTACCTTGTACAACCGTTAATAAAGTGTGTGCCTCTGGGATGAAATCTATAATGTTAGCTGCACAAACTATTGCTTTGGGAGACGCAGATATCGTAGTTGCTGGTGGTATGGAAAATATGAGCTCAATTCCTCATTACCAACATGTAAGGAATGGTGTTAAATTTGGACCAATTACAATGGAAGATGGAATGCAGAAAGATGGTTTGGTAGATGCTTACGAGAATGTTGCAATGGGTGTTTGTGCAGATGCTTGTGCTACAGAGTATAGCTTTTCGAGAGAAGACCAAGATGCATTTGCTATTCAATCTTATAAAAGATCTGCGAATGCTTGGAGTGAAGGAAAATATGCAGATGAAATTGTACCAGTAGAAATTCCTCAAAGACGTGGAGAACCAATTATTTTTTCTGAAGATGAAGAATATAAAAATGTTAAAATGGAGAAAATTCCAGCATTAAGAGCTGCTTTTACAAAAGACGGTACTGTAACAGCTGCAAATGCTTCTACAATTAACGATGGTGGAGCTGCATTGGTATTAATGTCTGCCGAAAAAGCAAAAGAATTAAATATTACTCCATTGGTAAAAATAAAAAGCTATGCAGATGCTGCTCACGAACCAAAGTGGTTTACAACTGCTCCTGCAAAAGCATTACCAAAAGCTTTAGCAAAAGCAAACCTTTCGATTAACGATGTAGATTATTTCGAATTAAATGAAGCTTTTTCTATTGTTGGTTTGGCAAATATGAAAATCTTAGGAATAACAGACGATAAAGTAAATGTAAATGGTGGTGCAGTTTCTTTAGGACATCCTTTAGGTGTTTCTGGAGCAAGAATTGTAATTGCTTTAACGTCTATATTAAAACAAAATAATGCTAAAATTGGTGCTGCAGCGATTTGTAATGGTGGTGGTGGTGCAAGTGCATTAATTGTTGAAAGAATTTAATCTTGAATTTAGCATTTAAACTTTGAGTAATTTATTTGGTATTTGTAATTTGAGCATTGTTCCTTTGAGAGCAGAAGCATCCGACATTTCTGAAATGACGAATCAGCTTTTATTTGGTGAATATTTCGAAATTATTGAGAAACAAAAAAATTGGAGTAAAATCCGTTTAAGTTTCGATAATTTTGAAGGTTTTATAGATAATAAACAGTACCTAGAAATTACCGAAGATTTTTATAAAGAAGTTTGCAATGAAACGCCTAAATATTCTGCAGAAATTTTAGATTTTGTAACAAACAAAAATAACGAATTAACAACAATACCAATTGGTTCTAATTTACCATTATTTAACGATGGAAAACTAAAATTAGGAACCTCCGTTTTTTCTTATGAGAATGCTATATTTTCTGATAAAAAAACGAAAAACGAAATTTTAAAAATTGCATTTACTTTTTTAAATTCTCCTTTTCTTTGGGGAGGAAAAACACCATTTGGTATCGATTGTTCTGGTTTTACACAAACAGTATACAAACTTTGTGGTTATAAATTATATAGAAATGCTAAAGAACAAGCTACACAGGGTGAAGTTTTAAGTTTTATCGAAGAAAGTGAACCAGGAGATTTGGCTTTTTTTGATAATAAAGAAGGTGAAATTATTCATGTTGGTATTATTTTGAATGATTATAACATCATTCACGCACATGGAAAAGTTAGAATAGATACATTAGATCACAGTGGTATTTTTAATGCAGATTTACAAAAACATACCCATAAATTAAGAGTCATAAAAAAAATGATATAAAAAAAACCGAAACTTAAAAGTTTCGGTTTTTTTTTATGTTTTATAGGAAATGAAATTAGTTTCCTGATCTCATTTTTTTATAAATTTCTCTTAATGGACTTGATTTATCTTCCATTTCTAAAGTATCGTAAATATTTAATAAAGAACGAACTGTATCTTCTGTTCTCTGAATTTCATCAGCTTTCACTAAAAAAGGTAAGGCCTCTTTATATAATTCTTTTTGTTTTGTTTGTAGTTCATCATACTTTTTAAAGTTCGATAAATTTTTATTCATTTCTTCTACAATCTCTTTTTCTTTACTTAATATAGTTGCTGCAATATTCATGTAAGCATCCCCATAATTAGGATCTAATTCGATAGCTTTTTTGTAATAATTAATAGCTTCCTCTACTTTATTTTCGTTTGCATTTACTACACCTAAGTTAAAGAATAAGACAGGGTTTGTAGGGTCTAATTTTACAGCTTCTTCCATTAAAGCACCAAACTTATCCATTTTATCTAGCTTTATATACATTTGAGCTTCATTCAATAATAAATTTATGTCTTTTGGATTCGATTTTCTTGCCTCTTGTAAAGCAAGAATAGCTTCTTCTGTTTTTCCTTGGTTCACATAAATATATCCAATATTTTTAATAATATCTGCTTTTTTAGATTCAGAAACTTTAGTAGTTGGATTAATAAATTGACCAAACTTAACCATAGAATCTCTATTCGATTTTGACCCCAAATTTTGCACCTCTCCAGAAGCTTTATTCGTTGCTAAATATTGTGTTTCAATTCCAGTATACCCAACATCTTTCAACTCTTTATAGTATTCTAAAGAAGTATCGTAATCTTTAGCTAATGAAGCACTAACTGCAGCATTATAAAGAAAAGAAGTGTCTTTAGGACTTAATTTATAAGTAAGGTAAAACTGTTTTGCAGCATCTTTATAATTTTTATCTTTATTGTATAAATTAACAGCAAGATTAGAAACTTTTTCCACCAAACTATTTAACATTGGTTTTGCCTCTTTTGTATATTTACTTTTACCTATTTCTTTTTCGTATGAAATTAACTTATTAAATGCTTCTGCAGCTCCTTCGTAATTATTTTTACCTGCTAAAACTTGTCCTTTTAAAAAGTAATATTGTGCTTTGTATTTAGAATCCATACTAGATAGCATCCCTTCTACTGAGTTCACTTGAGCCATGGCAGTTGCAAAATCATTTTTCTTTATTGCTTTCTCAGCAGCTCTAAGTTCTTTTTTTTGCCCAAAAGCTATCACAGACATTAATCCTAATGAAAGCGCTATGATTTGTTTTTTCATTTTATTCGTTTTTAATTATTATTTTTATTCTTCTGTTTTATCATTTTCAATTTCCGTGCCATTTTCTGATTTACCTTCAGATTCGTCTAAAGAGTCGTCTTCCACTTCTTCGTCTTCATGCATTACTTTAGCAACAGCTGCAATACTATCGTCTTCTTTAATGTTAATTAAACGAACACCTTGTGTTGCACGTCCCATAACTCTTAAATCTTCTACAGCCATTCTAATAGTTAATCCAGATTTGTTAATGATCATTAAATCATTAGAATCATCAACATTCTTAATTGCTACTAAATTACCTGTTTTTTCAGAAATGTTTAAAGTTTTTACACCCTTACCACCTCTATTGGTAACTCTATAATCTTCTAATTTAGAACGTTTACCATAACCTTTTTCGGAAACAACTAAAATATTACTTTCCATGTCGTTTACAGCTACCATACCAATTACCTCATCTTTGTCATGCTGTAAAGTAATTCCTCTAACACCAGATGCAGTTCTTCCCATTGGTCGTGTTTTCGCCTCTTCGAAACGAATAGACTTCCCAGATTTTAATGCCAACATTACTTGGCTATCTCCGGTTGTTAATTTTGCTTCTAATAATTCATCACCTTCTTTAATGGTAATTGCATTAATACCATTTGTTCTTGGGCGAGAATATTGCTCTAAAGAAGTCTTTTTAACTTGACCTTTCTTTGTTGCCATAATCACATAATGGCTATTGATGTATTCTTCGTCTTTTAAATCTTGTGTTACCAAAAATGCTTTTACAGAATCGTCTTGTTCAATATTGATAAGGTTTTGCATTGCTCTACCTTTGGTATTCTTCCCACCTTCTGGAATCTCGTAAACGCGCATCCAGAATACTTTTCCTTTTTGTGTAAAGAACATCATATATTGATGATTGGTTCCTACAAATAAGTGTTCTAGGAAATCTTCATTTCTAGTTGTTGCTCCTTTTTGACCTCTTCCTCCTCTATTCTGAACCTTATATTCATCTAGATTTGTACGTTTTAAATAACCCGCATTCGAAATTGTAACTACAACTTTGGTATCAGGAATCATATCTTCAATACGCATGTCTCCTCCAGCATATTCTATAACAGATCTACGCTCGTCTCCATACTTTTCTTTGATATGTAGTAATTCTTCTTTTATAATTTCGTAACGTCTTGGCTCGTTTGATAAGATATCTTTTAAGTCTGCAATCGTTAACATAATTTCGTCATACTCTGCACGTAATTTATCTTGCTCTAAACCTGTTAACTGACGCAAACGCATTTCTACAATTGCCTTCGCTTGAATTTCTGTCAGTTCGAAACGCTCAATTAAGCTTTCTCTTGCTTCATCTGCATTAGAAGAAGCTCTAATAATTTTTATTACTTCGTCTATATTATCAGAAGCAATAATTAATCCTTCTAAAATATGGGCTCTTGCTTCTGCTTTCTTTAATAAAAATTCTGTTCTACGAACAATAACTTCATGTCTATGTTCAACAAAATAATGTATTAATTGTTTTAAATTTAATTGCTCTGGCCTACCTTTAACCAACGCAATATTATTTACACTAAAAGAAGTTTGTAATTGTGTGTATTTGAATAGTTTATTTAAAACGATATTTGGAATTGCATCACGTTTTAATATATAAACGATACGCATTCCATTTCTATCAGATTCATCACGAATATTGGCAATTCCTTCTAATTTCTTTTCGTTAACAAGATCCGCAGTTTTTTTAATCATATCTGCTTTATTGACTTGGTAAGGAATTTCTGTGACAATAATACACTCACGTCCCTTTACCTCTTCAATAATTGCTTTAGCACGCATTACAATACGTCCACGACCAGTATGAAAAGCATCTCTTACACCATCATAACCATAAATAATTCCACCTGTTGGAAAATCTGGTGCTGTTACGTGTTGCATTAACTCGTCTATTTCAATATCATTGTTTTCGATATATGCAATGGTTCCATTGATAACTTCTGTTAAGTTATGAGGCGCCATATTTGTTGCCATACCTACTGCAATACCAGAAGCTCCATTTACTAATAGATTAGGAATACGAGTTGGTAATACAGTTGGTTCTTGTAAAGTATCATCAAAATTTAAACGATGATCTACAGTATCTTTTTCAATATCAGCTAACATATCTTCTGATATTTTCTGCATTCTAACCTCTGTATAACGCATTGCTGCAGGCGAATCTCCATCTACAGAACCAAAGTTTCCTTGGCCATCTACCATCATGTAACGTACACTCCAATTTTGCGCCATACGCACCATTGAATCGTAAACAGAAGTATCTCCATGAGGGTGATACTTACCTAAAACTTCCCCAACAATTCTTGCTGATTTTTTATACGAGCCTGTCGCTTTAATTCCTAATTCATGCATCCCGAACAAAACCCTTCTATGTACTGGTTTTAAACCATCTCTTACGTCTGGTAATGCTCTGGAAACAATTACTGACATCGAATAATCGATGTATGCAGCTTTCATCTGCTCTTCAATATTAATCGGAATTAACTTTTCTCCGTCTGCCATATATATTTTCTATTAATATTTAGTCATTTTTTTAAAACAAGGCAAGATACTATTTCTCTTAGTATTTACAAAGATTTCTGGAAGCTCAATTAAAGAGAGTTATCAACATTTTTTGATAATTTTTAACAGTATTTTATTTGGCTGACTTTCAATTGTTTTATAATTTAGTTTCGAAGTCAAACTGTCAGATATACAGCCTTGGCATCTTTTTTGTAATTATTCACAAAAAAAAGGACTAAATTTACATCAATAAGATAAAAATATGGACGATAATTTTTCACCGAAAGTTAGAGATGTTATTGCTTTTAGTAAAGAAGAGGCACTTAGATTAGGGCACGAATTTATTGGAACAGAACACTTAATATTAGGTCTAATAAGAAAAGGAGAAGGAAAAGCAATGGAGATTTTAACTGCATTTGATGTAGATACAACTTTATTACGTAAGAAATTAGAACAATTAAATCCTGCAAATCCTGCTTTTACAGAAACTTCAGAGAAGAAAAGCTTGCATTTAACAAGACAAGCAGAAAAAGCGCTAAAAACTACGTTTTTAGAAGCCAAACTATACCAAAGCGATTCAATTGACACTGCTCATTTATTACTTTGCATTCTTAGAAATGAAAATGACCCAACTACAAAGTTGATTCATAAATATCATGTAAACTACGACGAAGCAAAAGCATTGTACAAACAATTGCATGTAGATGATGTAGATTTACCTACGAATCCTATTGCAGAAACTCCGTCTGATGATGAATTTGCATCAGAAAAACCAAATCCTTTTGAACAACCTCAAAAAGGAAAATCGGTTAAAAAATCGAAAACTCCAGTTTTAGATAATTTTGGAAGAGATTTAACTTTATTAGCCGAAAATGGAAAGTTAGATCCTGTTGTTGGAAGACAAAAGGAAATTGAACGTGTTTCTCAGATTTTAAGTAGACGTAAAAAAAACAATCCAATGTTAATTGGAGAACCAGGTGTTGGAAAATCTGCCATTGCAGAAGGTTTAGCTATAAGAATTGTAGAGCGTAAAGTTTCTAGAATTTTGTTTGACAAAAGATTAGTTTCGCTTGATTTAGCTAGTTTGGTTGCAGGCACAAAATACCGTGGGCAATTTGAGGAGCGTATGAAAGCGTTAATGAATGAGTTAGAAAAGAATGACGACATTATTCTTTTTATTGATGAAATTCATACCATTGTTGGTGCAGGTGGAGCAACTGGCTCTTTGGATGCCTCCAACATGTTAAAACCTGCTTTAGCTAGAGGAGAAATACAATGTATTGGTGCGACTACGTTGGATGAGTATAGAACAAACATCGAAAAAGATGGTGCTTTAGAACGTCGTTTTCAAAAAGTAATTGTAGATCCAACTTCTGTTGAAGAAACAATACAGATATTACAAAATATTAAAGGTAAATATGAAGAACATCATCATGTAAATTATACAGACGATGCCTTAGAAGCATGTGTAAAATTAACAAATAGATACATGACAGATAGATACCTTCCAGACAAAGCTATTGATGCATTAGATGAGGCTGGATCTCGAATTCATATTACCAATATTGTAGTTCCTAAACAGGTTTTAGAGTTAGAAACACAATTAGAAGTTATTCGTGAGCAAAAAACGAAAGCGGTTAACGGACAAAAATATGAAGAAGCTGCTAAATTACGTGACGATGAAAAGAACATGGAAGCCGCTTTAGATTCTGCCCAAAAACAATGGGAAGACGATTCTAAATTAAATCGCGAAGTGGTTACAGAAGACAATGTTGCAGAAGTAGTTTCTATGATGACAGGAATTCCTGTAAATAGAGTTGCAGAAGCAGAAAGCCATCGTTTACACGAACTTCCTGCAATGATTAAAGGTAAAGTTATTGGCCAAGATGAAGCAGTAACCAAAGTTGTAAAAGCGATTCAAAGAAATAGAGTTGGGTTAAAAGACCCCAACAAACCAATTGGTTCTTTTATTTTCTTAGGACAAACTGGTGTTGGTAAAACGCAATTGGCAAAAGTTTTAGCGCGTGAATTATTTGACTCAGACGATTCTTTAATTAGAATTGATATGAGTGAATACATGGAAAAATTTGCAATTTCAAGATTAATTGGAGCACCTCCAGGTTATGTTGGTTATGAAGAAGGTGGACAATTAACAGAAAAAGTTCGTAGAAAACCGTATTCTGTTATTTTGTTAGATGAGATTGAAAAAGCGCATCCAGATGTATTTAATATGTTGTTACAAATTTTAGATGATGGACATATTACTGATAGTTTAGGTCGTAAAATTGATTTTAGAAATACCATTATTATAATGACTTCTAATATTGGTGCTCGTCAATTAAAAGATTTTGGTGGTGGAGTTGGTTTTGGAACCGCTACAAAAACTGCACAAGCAGACGAACATGCAAAATCTGTTATTGAAGGGGCTTTAAAGAAATCTTTTGCGCCAGAATTCTTAAACAGAATAGATGATGTTATTGTATTTAACGCATTAGAACGTGAAGACATCCACTCTATAATAGATATTGAATTAGATAAATTATTGCTTAGAATTTCTGATTTAGGATACACTTTAAATTTAAGCGAGAAAGCAAAAGATTATATTGCAGACAAAGGTTTTGACAAAAAATATGGTGCAAGACCATTAAAAAGAGCCATTCAAAAGTATATCGAAGATGCTTTAGCTGAAGAGATTGTAAATTCTAAACTTTCAGAAGGCGATACAATTGCCATGGATTTAGATGAAGAGAAGAACTCTCTTACTATTAAAATTGAAAAAGGCGATAAAAAACCTGAAACTCGAACAGAAACTGAGTCTTAAAAGAATAAAATTTTGAACATAAAAAATGCAAAGCTTTAAAAAAGCTGAACCATTAAATAATTATAAAGAGCTCGATATTTTATCGGGCTCTTTTCATTTAAAGTTATTTTACTATTTGTATAATTATATTATAATAAAAAAGGCCCTTAAATTGTTGAACACAATTTAAGGGCAATTACTTTATAATAAATATTTATTTTCTATCTAAATGCGTAACGTTCTGTTTCTCCTTTTAAATTAATTACTTCAATGTAAACTGGTGCTCCTTTACTTGAAGAAAAGTCTAATCTTCTTGATGCATCAGCTGCGTTTTTCACCGCTTTTTTATTAATTTTAGTAATTATAAAGCCTTCTTTCACACCATAATAATCTAAACTTTTATTCCCATTTTGGATTATTTTAGCTCCGTAAGAAATATCATATTTTTTCTTTTCTTCTTTCGATAAATCTTTTAAAACTACTTTAAAAACGTTAGATATAAAAGAATCTTTTTTACTTAATTTAACTTCTTTTATTAGTGATTCTCCATCTCTATCTACAGTAATATTAACAGATTCTCCAGGTCTTTTCGCTGTTAATTGCCCTCTTAATTCAGAAAATTTAGATATTCTTACATTATTTACTTTCGTAATAATATCTCCAGATTGTAAACCTGCTTTTTGTGCTCCTCCACCATCTGACGTAGATTTAATTTTTACACCATCAATATCTGCATCACTTGCATCTATATTAATTCCTAAAATAGCTTCTTGTACAGCACCAAATTCTAAAATATCATCAATAATTTTTTTAGCAATGTTAGAAGGCACTGCAAATGAATATCCAATAAAAGAGCCTGTTTTAGAAGAAATTGCAGTATTTATTCCCACTAATTCTCCACGAGTATTTACCAAAGCTCCTCCACTATTCCCTGGATTCACTGCAGCATCTGTTTGAATGAAGGACTCAATATTTCTGTTTCCTTCTAAATCTCTACCTTTTGCAGAAACAATTCCTGCTGTAACTGTAGATGTTAAATTATAAGGATTACCAACTGCTAAAACCCATTCTCCAACTTTTATATTATCAGAATTTGCAAAGGGCACATATGGTAGATCCATATCTGCATCGATTTTTAACAATGCAATATCATTCTCTGCATCTGTTCCTATTAATTCTGCTTTGTATTTCCTTTTATTATTCAATGTTATTTCTAGTGCAGTTGCTCCATCAATTACGTGATTATTCGTAACAATATAACCGTCTGCAGAGATAATTACACCACTTCCTGTTCCTACTTGCTCATATTTTCTCTGTCCATTTCCATTTCCAAAGAAAAGATCTAGTGGATTGGTTTGCGTTCTTACAGCCGTATTTTTAACATGCACAACAGCATGAATACTATTCTCTGCAGCCGTTGTAAAATCTATTGTATTTGCAACTGCATTTGCTTTATTTAAAGCTGGATTATAACTTGCTGTAACTGTTTGCATAGGTTGCGAGATTGTTCTCTCCACAACTACTTCTTCGTCGAATAACATTTTGTAGCCACCTAATGTAATTGCACCTCCTAAAAGTGCCATTCCTAAAAAACCAAAAAATTTCTTCATAATTTTAAATTTTATTTACTCAAATATACAATTTTAACAAATCCACAAAATCTGTTTAACTTGTTTTTAACGGACTTTAACCGCTTTTTAACAAATCGTTTTTCCTATTGAAATTCTTATCTTTGTCTTATGAAATTGACTTTTTTTAAATATCAAGGAACTGGAAACGACTTTGTAATGATTGATAATAGAACAAAAATCTTTCCAAAACAAAATACTGACAAAATTTCACAAATTTGTGACAGACATTTTGGTGTTGGTGCAGATGGAATAATTCTAATTGAAGAAGATGAGAACTTTGATTTTAAAATGATTTATTTCAATGCAGATGGAAGTGAAACTTTCTGTGGAAATGGAGGAAGATGTGCTGTTGCTTTTGCAAAACAATTAAATTTAATTGAAAACAAAACTACTTTTCTTGCTTTTGATGGAAAACATTATGCAGAAATTAATAATGATATTATTTCTCTACAAATGATAGATGTTGAAGAAATTCAAGTAAAAGAAAACTCTGTTTTTGCTTACACAGGAACGCAACATCATGTAGAATTGGTTGACAATTTAGATGAGTATCCAGTTTTCGCAAACGGAAAAAAAATACGTTATTCTTACAGTGACCCTGGAAGTAATGTGAATTTTGTTCAGCAAATAAACGAAAACACTTTTAGAGTAAGAACTTATGAAAAAGGTGTAGAAGATGAAACTTTAGCTTGTGGAACTGGTGTTACTGCAGTTGCAATTGCAATGCACAAAACGAATAAAACGAGTAGCAATTCAATTTCTTTACCTGTTGAAGGTGGGAACTTAGCAGTTTCTTTTACTGAAGAAAATGGCGTTTATAAAAATGTCTTTTTAAAAGGTCCAGCTGCATTTGTTTTTGAAGGGATTATTGAAGTATAGTTTTTTGCCTAATTAAGTTAGGAATATGACTCTTAAGATAAAATAACTTGAGAATTAAAAATTTTCATAAAATTACTGAAGATTTATTGAGTTTTTTATTTACTCTCTATGGATTCCTGTTTTCACAGGAATGACAAACTTGAATTTTATAATATGCTATTAAAAAATAAAAACATCAACTTAAGAGCCCTAGAACCAGAAGATTTAGAATTTCTATTTCAAATAGAAAACGACGAGTCTTTTTGGGAGGTAAGCCATACCCAAACACCATTTTCTAAATTTGTTTTAAAGCAATATTTAGAAAATGCGCATTTAGATATTTATGAAGCAAAACAATTACGTTTAATTATCGAAGAAAATTCTTCAGAAAAAGCGATTGGAACCATCGATCTTTTCGATTTTAATCCACAACATAAAAGAGCAGGAATTGGAATTTTAATTCATCCTGATTTTCAGAAAAACGGATTTGCTTCTGAAGCTTTATCACTTTTAATTAGCTATGCTTTTTCTCATTTAAACCTACATCAATTGTATGCGAATATTACTGTTGATAATGCAAAAAGTATTTCATTATTTAAAAAATATCACTTCAAAAAAATTGGGGTAAAAAAAGATTGGATTTTATCTGAAGGAAAATATAAAGATGAAATTTTATTTCAGTTGATAAAAGAGTAACTTTGTCATCTTTTAAAACCAAAAAACATTGAGTAAAAAAATCATTTATATTATAGCATTCTTCCTTTTATTAGGTGGGATTTTAGCTTATAATTATTATCAAAAAATATTTGGTGCAGCAATTACAAAAGATATTGAACTTTTTGTGGATTCATCAGACAGTTTAATAGACGTTAAAAAGAAATTAGAAGATTTCTCTAAAAGCCCCGAAACATTTCTTTGGGTAGCTGCGAAAAAAAACTTTGAGAAGCCAAAAGCAGGACGTTATCTTATAAAAGAAGGAACATCGAATAACGACCTTGTAAATATGTTACGAAGTGGAAGACAAACTCCTTTAAAAGTCTCTTTTAACAACCAAGATACATTAGAAAAATTCGCCGGAAGAATTTCGGAACAAATTCAAGCAGATTCCATTTCTTTATTGGAAGTCTTTAAAGATGAACAGTTTTTATCAAAAAATATACTGACAAAAAAATCGGTTCTACAAATTTTTATGCCCAATACATATGAAGTGTATTGGACGATTTCACCAGAAAAATTCAGAACAAAAATGTTGGTTGCATATAAACGTTTCTGGAATGAAAGTCGTTTGAAAAAAGCGCAAAAATTAGGTTTAACAAAAGACGAAGTAATTACATTAGCTTCTATTGTTCAAAAAGAAACTGCTCAAAATTCCGAAAGACCAATTGTTGCTGGTTTGTATTTAAACAGACTCGAAAAAAAATGGCCTCTACAAGCAGATCCCACAATAATTTATGCAATTAAACAGTTAAAAGGGCAAGATTATGTGGTAAAAAGAGTGTTGACTGTAGATTTAGAAATAAACTCTCCTTATAATACATATAAAAACAGAGGGTTACCTCCAGCATTAATTTCGATGCCAGATGTAAGTGCTATTGACGCAGTTTTAAATGCAGACAATCACGATTATTTTTACATGTGTGCAAGCGTAGATAAAATTGGTTATCACGATTTTGCAAAAACGCTTACACAACACAATAGAAACGCAGCTAAATATCAAAGATGGTTGAATTCGCAAGGTGTAAATAGGTAAGTTGGAAGTTGGAAGTTGGAAGTTGGAAGTTGGAAGTTGGAAGTTGGAAGTTGGAAGTTGGAAGTTGGAAGTTGGAAGTTAAAAACTATGAAATTGAGTTACACAAAAAATATAATTTTCTGTTTTTTAATCGTTTTTTTGGTCTCTTGTGGAGATAAAAGTGCCAAAGTAAAGAATAGTAAAAAAATTGAATTTTTCAAGAAACTTGAAAACCTAGACGAATTTAAAATTGCCGAAAAAAGAATTGATTCTTTGAAAAGTGAAGGAATTGAAGCAGAAATTTCTATCAGTATTTTAAAAAAATCTTATTACAAAGAAGATTCCTTAAAAAACATTTCTTTGGCTTTTATAAATGAAGGTTTAGACTATTCAAGTAATATTTTATACACCATAAAATTTAACAGAGACAATTACAAAATACTCTCTATTATTCCAAATTAACGCAAATGTTTGCTATTTTAAAAAAAGAATTCAACTCGTTTTTTGCTTCTCCAATCGCCTACTTAGTGATCGGAGTTTTTTTGCTGATAAATGGGTTATTTCTTTGGATTTTTAAAGACGATTTTAATATTTTAAATGCTGGTTTTGCAGATGTAAATCCGTTTTTTTATTTAGCTCCTTGGGTATTTTTATTTTTGATTCCTGCAATTACTATGAAAAGTTTTGCAGATGAATTCAGCAATGGAACCATCGAACTTTTAAAAACAAAACCACTTTCCGATTGGCAAATTGTAATGGGCAAATTTTGGGCTTCACTCCTATTGGTTGTTATTGCTCTAATTCCTACTTTAACGTATGTTTATACGGTTTATCAATTAGGAAGTCCTGTTGGAAATCTCGATTTCGGAAGCACCATTGGTTCTTACATTGGGTTACTTTTTTTTGCATCCACATATACTGCTATAGGTTTGTTTACCTCAACGATTTCTAAAAACCAAATTGTGGCTTTTATCTTAGGCGTTTTAATTTCGTTCTTATTGTTTTATGGTTTTGATTCCATTTCTAATTCTTTTGGAAGTAATTCTTTAACTATTAAAAAACTCGGAATTAACGAACATTTTAAAAGTATTTCACGAGGCGTAATTGATACAAGAGATATCATCTATTTTTTAAGTATTACTTTTTTCTTTTTATTCATTACTAAAACAAGATTAGACAATGAATAAAAACATAAAATACATCGCATTTTTAATTGTTGGTTTGGTTGTTTTAAACATTGCAAATCAATCTTTTTACAAACGTTTCGATTTAACTGCAGACCAACGTTACACACTTTCGGAAACAACAAACAATATAATTTCTAATGTTGATAGAAACTTATTTATAACGGTTTATTTGGAAGGAGAATTTCCTTCAGAATTTAAAAGACTACAAGTTGAAACGCGACAATATTTAGAAGAATTGGCTTCTGAAAATTCATTGATACAAATCAATTTCGAAAATCCTGATGACCAAAGAGAGGCTTTAATCAAAAAAAGAATGATGCCAAGCCAATTAACGGTTGAAGAAGATGGCAAACTTTCGGAAGCAATTATTTTTCCTTGGGCTGCACTTTCTTATGGTAAAAAAACAACCATTGTTTCTTTGTTACCAAACGCAATTATGGCTTCGCAAGAAGCACAATTGACAAAAGCAATCGAGAATTTAGAATATAGTTTTTCGAATGCAATTAATTCTATATCAAGAAATAATGAGAAAAAAATAGGGATTATCACTGGAAATGGAGAGTTGGAAGATATTTACCAATATAGTTTTTTAAGTGAAGTGGCTAAAAAATATCGTTTAGCGAAATTTACTTTGGATTCTGTGGCTATAAATCCGCAACAAACTTTGCAAGATTTAACAGGTTTAGATTTGGCAATTATTGCAAAACCAACTCAGAAATTTTCTGAGAATGAAAAATTTGTTTTAGATCAATTTATTGCAAATGGAGGAAAAACTTTGTGGATGATAGACAATGTGCAAGCAGACCAAGACAGTTTATTTAATGGTGGAAAAATGCTAGCATACCCAAGAGATTTAAACTTAACAGACTTGTTTTTCTCTTACGGAATTCGTGTAAACACAACATTGATAAAAGATTTATACGCATCAAAAATTCCTTTAGCAACTGGCGCAAGTGGAAATCAACCTCAGTTTCAAAATTTAGATTGGTATTTTCATCCCTTGGTTGGAGGAAACCCAAATAATCCAATTACCAAAAACATATCTCCAGTAAGGTTACAATTTGCAAACCAAATTGATACACTTAAAAACAACATCAAAAAAACACCTTTGTTAGTTAGTTCTGTTCTCACTCAAAAAGTAGGAACTCCTACATTTATTGAATTACAATCTATTGCTGAAGAAGTTGTAGAAACGGATTATAAAGATGGAAATCAATTATTTGCTGTTTTGTTGGAAGGGAATTTTAATTCAGCTTATAAAAACAGAATAAAACCTTTTAAAACGCCACTTTATAAAGAGAATGCAACTAACAATAAAATGGTTTTTATTGCTGATGGTGATGTTGGGAAAAATCAGATTTTAAAAGGACAACCTTTCGATTTGGCAAGAGACAAATGGACAAACGAACAGTTTGGAAATAAAGATTTCTTACTAAATACAGTCGATTATTTATTAGACGATGCTGGTTTAATGAACTTAAGAAACAAGTCTTTAAATATTAGAATGTTAGACAAACAAAAAGCATTTAAAGAACGTACTTTTTGGCAATTTTTAAATGTTGCTTTGCCTTTAATTTTGTTGTTCGGATTTGGGATTATTTTTAATTATTTGAGAAAAAAGAGGTATAGTAAATAGTGGTTAGTGGTTAGTGGTTAGTGGTTAGTGGTTAGTGGTTAGTGGTTAGTGGTTAGTGGTTAGTGGTTAGTGGTTAGTGGTTAGTGGTTAGTGGTTAGTGGTTAGTGGTTAGTGAAAATAAAAAGTTCTCGATACAATTTTCTCAAAAAAATGGAAAATCACTAAAATTAGCAAATCCTGAAACTTTGAAACTTAAATAGAAAGCAAATTATCATGAATAAACTCATACCCCAAAACATTCTCTAATTTACTTGAACTAATAATTTTCCATTCGTATTTTTCATTTTCCTCAAAAACTGGAGCTTCTAAACCTTTACTCATTCTTGCATTTACGTAAAACTCTTCTCTTGTTGGATGATGTGTTGAGCACGCATTAAATGTTTCGTTCCAACAATTCTGATTGATAATTGTATGAATAATCTCCATGCAATCTTCTCTGTGAATCATATTTACAAAACCTTTTGGTTGTGGGATTTTCTTTCCACCTTTAAACCAATTTGCTGGATGTCTTTGTCCCCCAAATAATCCTGCAAAACGAATTATTGTGGTTTCAAAAAACGTGTTTTCTTTGAATAAATTTTCAATTTCTACTAATGGATTGTTCTCTATAATTGCATCTTCTTCTGTCATTATTTTATTAATCCTTGGATATACAGAAGTAGAACTTATAAAAATTACTTTTTGGATAGTCGAATCTTGAATTTGAGAAATCAGGTTTTCAAAACCATCTACATCTTTAGAAGTGATTGCAATTATTAAAATATCAGAATTTAAAAAATCGTCAAACTCTTCGAATTCGGAGATATTTACCAAATAGGGTTCAATTCCAACAGACTCTAAATCAGTTATTTTTTCTTCTGAAGTTGTAGAACCTTTTACTGTAAAACCATCTTCCAAAAAAGAAACTGCTAATGGTTTTCCTAACCAACCACAACCTAAAATACTTATATTTTTCAATATTAATAATTTTTAAAATTCAATAATTAAAATTAGCAGTTTGGAGTGTCGCAACAATTATCGTCCTTAATTAATTTACAAGATATAACTGCCAATATTGCTCCTAAAATTGGCGCTAAAATATACATCCAAAGATGTTGTAAATTCCCTGAAACTACATTTGGTGCAATTGAACGAGCAGGATTCATGGATGCATTTGTTATTGGGCCAGCAAACATTGCTTCTAATAAAACAACTGCTCCTACTGCAATTCCAGCAATAATTCCCATTTCTTTACTTCCTGTGGAAACGTTTATAATTACAACCATTAAGAAAAAAGTAAGTAACAATTCCAATACAAAAGCACGCCAAACATCTACAGTTGGTATGGTTGCTCCAAGGTTTTCACTTGCTGGAAATAAAAACCATAAAATGAGACTTGCTAAAAATGCTCCTAAAATTTGAGCAACAATATATTTAGGAACTTCTTTCCAAGAAAACTTTTTGGCATATGCAAAAGCGATGGTAACAGCAGGATTAAAATGTGCTCCAGAAGTTTCGCCAAAGGCATAAATCATAGCCATAACTATTAAACCCCAAGTAATTGCAATTCCTACATGTGTAACTTCTCCACCAGTAACTTCGTTAATGGTCATTGCTCCTGTTCCACAGAAAATCATGGAAAATGTTCCTATAAATTCAGCGATGTATTTTTTCATAATTTGTCTTAAAAACGCAAAGATACATACCTTAATTTAAGATTTTGTTAACATTTGCCGTTTTTTGAAGTCGTAATTTTGATGTTATTACTAACTAATTATAATAACGAATCATGAAAAAAATTTCAATTAAATTTTTAAGTACACTTACTGTACTTACTTTGGTTTTCTTTACAAGTTGTCAAAATAAAGAAACAAAAGAAGAAACTCCAAAGGTGGAGACTAAAGAAGAAACCAAACCTGCTCCTGCTGCAAGAATTGCGGCTCCTGCACCAAGTCCGTTTTCGACTTTAGAGCAAAAAGTAGGTTTAACTGATGTTACTGTAGAATATTCTAGACCAAACATGAGAGGACGTACTATTTTTGGAGATTTAGTGCCTTATGGAAAAACTTGGAGAACAGGTGCCAACGCAAATACAAAAGTAACTTTTGGAACAGACGTTACTGTTAACGGAAAAAATGTTGAAAAAGGTACGTATGCATTATACACAGTTCCTAACCAAAAATCTTGGGACATTATGTTGTACAAAGATGCTGACAATTGGGGAAATCCAAAAGAATGGGATGATGCAAAAGTTGTAGCAAGTGTTGCTGCAGACGTTGTAAAAATGCCAATGAAAATTGAAACATTTACAATTACATTAGACGATTTAACAAACAATTCTGGAGTAATTGGTATTCTTTGGGAAGATGTGTATGTAGGGCTACCAATTGAAGTTCCTACAAGTAAAATGGTAATGGCTTCTATTGACGAAGTAATGAAAGGTTCGCCAAATGCAAGAGCATATTACGATGCTGCTGTGTATTTAAAATCTGAAAATAAAGATATCGACAAAGCAGTTACTTGGGTAGACAAAGCTATTGAAATGTCTAAAGACGATCCTAAATTTTATATGTTAAGACAACAGTCTTTAATCCATGCAAAAGCAGGAAAAACAGCAACTGCAATTGCAGCTGCAAAACAATCTTTAGAATTGGCTAAAAAAGCTGGTAATGACGATTATGTAAAAATGAACGAAGATTCTTTAAAAGAATGGGGAGCAAAATAAATTGATTTCCTTTCTTAAAATATTTAAAATCTCAAGTTTCGACTTGAGATTTTTTTTTTAATTTATGATAACTGAGTTTCGCTAGGAAGCTTTACAATCCTCAACTCCCCACTTATCTAAACTTCTCAAAATACTTTCAAGTGATTTCCCTCTATCGCTTAAACTGTACTCCACTTTAGGAGGAACTACAGGAAATATTTTTCTAAAAATAAGACCATCTTTTTCTAAATCTCTTACAGTTTGAGTAAACATTTTATTTGAAATACCCAGAATTTTCTTTTGTAATATTCCTGAACGTAAACCACCTTCTAACAAGTGAAACAGAACTAAAGGTTTCCATTTAGTCCCTATTAAATTCATGGTATAATTTAATGGACAACTATTTTCTTTATTCAAAATTTTATATTTATTATACTGATTTTCATTATTTTACTCGTTTTGGTAACTATACTACTTTTAAGTAAGTTATTGCCAACTAAGCAAATATAGATTAATTTTGTAATCTAAAATATAAATTATGACAATTAATAAAAATTATCCAAAATCATTTTCACATATCGGAATAACAGTTCCAAATATAAAAGAAGCTGTAAAATTCTATTCAGAAGTAATGGGTTGGTACATAATTATGGAACCTTCAGTAGTTAAAAAAGAAAAAGAAACCGCTATTGGTCAAATGTGTATTGATGTTTTTGGGAATGACTGGAAAGAATTTGAAATTGCTCATTTAGCAACTTCAGATGGTATAGGAGTAGAATTATTTTCTTTTTCAAATGGAATTAAAGAAGCACCTGAATTCAATCCTTTTAATACTGGTCTATTTCACTTTTGTGTACAAGACCCAAATATTGAAGAACTTATAACAAAAATTTTGTCCTATGGAGGAAAACAAAGAATGCCAATAAGAGAATATTACCCAAATGACAAGCCTTTTAAAATGTGTTATGTAGAAGATCCATTTGGAATTGTTTTTGAAATATATACACATAGTTATGAACTTACATATTCTTCTGGTGCTTATTCAAAATAGCGTACTTAATTACTCAAATATATAGAAATACTCAAACGAAAAAATCCCAAGCAAAGCTTGGGATTTAGTATATTTCAAAAAAGAAAAAACTCTACTGCACTTTAATAGAACAACCAATAGCTCTCGTCTCAGTTTTTTCTACTTTTTTTCCAGCTAATAAAGCATCCACAGCATTTTCTACATATTTTTCTGTAACAGAATCTTCATCTCTAGAACTGTTATCAATCGCTCCAATATATTGTACTTTCATATCTTTTTTAGTAACGATATAAACATGTGGTGTTTTTGTGGCTCCGAATTTTGGATACACTTTTTGTCCATCATCAAATAAATACGGAAATGTAAATCCTTTTTCGTCTGCTCTTACTTTCATTTTCTCGAAACTATCTCCAGAAACTGCTACAGGATCATTTGGGTTAATGGCAATTACAGGAAAACCTGCCTTTTTATATTTTTGGTCTAAAGAGATAATTCTATCTTCATTTGCCACAGAATAAGGGCAAGTATTACAGGTAAATATGATAATAAAACCTTTCGCAGAAGAATAATCTGATAAAGAAACTATTTTATTATCGATATTTTTTAGGCTAAAATCTTCAATTTTATCTCCGACTTTATAACCGTCTTTCTTGTCTGTTTTTAGGGTAAATGCAGTCAATGCAAATACACAGATTATTAATATTACTTTTGTAAATTTCATTTTCTAAGGATTTAAAAAGGTTTGTACTTCTTTCTCTAAAGTGTCGTATTCAAAAGATTGTTCGTAAAACATTCTTTTATTTTTATTATATATTAAAGTTGCTGGAATGGCTCCAGACCAATTTTTGTCAATTGCTTTTATCCAAACATCTTCGTTAATATCGTCTAATAAAATAACTTCCGATTGTAAATTTTTCTTCTGAATAAAAGGAATCAGTTTTTTATCTACCTGTTTTGGGAAATCTAAACTCACTAAAATAACTTCTACATTTTTATTAGCATATTCTTTTCCTAACTTTTCGAAAGATGGCAATTCTTTTACACAAGGTCCACACCAAGTTGCCCAGAAATTTATAACGTAAATTTTATCGTCATTTTTTTCTAACAAAGGTTTTAGTTCGTTGTAAGAATAGGATTTTACTGTCGTTTTGTTTTCTTGAACAACAGCTTCCTTTTTCACTTCTTTTTCTGTTACTTTTTCTTTTTTACAAGAAAATGATACTGTTACTAAAAGTCCAATAAATAATGCTTTCCACTTCATGTTTTAAAATTAATCATAAATAAAATAGGTTGTTAGTATTTAACGCATTCTTAACAAAAAAAGCTTCAAAAATAAATTTTGAAGCTTTTAAATATTGTATTAAAAACTGATTAACAAAAAATATCGTTCAATATTTTTGCCAAACGAATTCCTCCTATTTGTAGTTGATTTCTAACGGTTCCAAAATGGTCGTAAGAATATTTGTAGCGCAAGTTCTCTCCTACTTTAACAGACTTGTAAATTTCTTTGGTTAGTTCGTGCACTTCATTTACCCAATCTTCAATAGTTCCTTTTTCAATGGCTTCTATTTGTTTTTTAGATAAATATTTTGCGTTATCTGCCAACTCTAAATAACTCATATTCCATTCTTCAATCATTTTTGTGTCCCAAACTGCGTGTAAGTTTGTTCCATTTCCAAACCACTGAACCTGTATTGTATTGCCTCCTTTATCTTCTCTTTGACCAATATGCATTGGCTGATGCAAGTCTCCAATAAAATGAACCAACATTTTTAAATAGAAAACTTTGTCTGCTTCCGAGCTATTTTTGTTTTTTAAAACTGCGATACTTTTTTTAATCCCTGTAACCAAATCTCCTTCTGGATTCTTTTCTGCTTCTGCATATGTTTGGTCTAAATTCATATTTACATAATGCCAAGGATAAAATTCGTTATATTTTCTGTCGGATTTTATTTCGTCTGCAAATGTAGATACGAATGCCAAACTTTGCCCTTTTAACAATTTATCTATTTTCTTTTTTGCTCTGCGATTTAAATGATTTTCAGCAATTTTCCCTGTAGCTCTATGTCCATTTTGCCCCCAAAAGAGAGTTTCTTCTTTTGCAGATTTCGAAAAGAAAAGGAAAGATAAAAGAATAATTATTTTAAGCTTCATTTATAGGAATATTTATAATTCTGTGCGAAGTTATAAAAATAAATAGCATAATTATTTGGAAATATCAAAAATTTATTCATATCTTTATGATATCAAATTAACATCACTTTAAATCAACAACTCATGAAAGCAGAAAAAATCATCAAATTAGCAAACGGTTACTTAATGTTAGTAATTATTGCACTTTTATTCTTTGGAGGAATTGCAATGGTTATAAATACCGAAAACCCTATTTTCCTATTAGCGACATTGGTCGGTTTTATTGGTTTCTTTGGATTTATCCTTGTAAACCCAAATACTTCTAAAGTTATTTTATTATTTGGAAAATATGTTGGAACGATTAAAGAAAACGGATTATACTGGGCAAATCCTTTATATAGAAAAAAATCTATTTCTTTAAGAGCGAGTAATTTCGATAGTGAGCGTTTAAAAGTAAACGACAAATTAGGAAACCCAATTATGATTTCTACCATTTTAGTTTGGCGAGTTACAAACACATACAAAGCCGCTTTTGATGTAGATAATTACGAGAATTTTGTTCGTGTACAAACAGATGCAGCTGTTCGTAAATTGGCAAGTATGTATCCTTATGATAATTTTGCAGACGAGGGTCATGATGAAGATATTACTTTACGTTCAAGTGTAAACGAAGTTTCGGAAGCTTTAGAAAAAGAAATTGACGAACGTTTAACTATCGCAGGAATAGAAGTTTTAGAAGCTAGAATTGGTTATTTAGCCTATGCAAATGAAATTGCTTCTGCCATGTTAAAAAGACAACAAGCAACTGCAATTGTAGCAGCAAGACATAAAATTGTGCAAGGTGCAGTGGAAATGGTAGAAATGGCTTTAGAAGAATTAGATAAAAAACAAATTGTTGAATTAGATGATGAAAGAAAGGCTGCAATGGTTAGTAATTTATTAGTAATTTTATGTGGAGACAAAGAAGCTTCTCCTGTTGTAAATGCTGGAACTTTAAGTCATTAATTGGATTTTAAATCCCATCTTAATTTTCCCAAAGGGAAGAAACACTCAAAACTAAAAATATTAGAAATGTTATTTCGACCTTGTGGAGAAATCTCAACTTTGAAACTAAATTAAATTAAAAAATGAAAGAATATAAAGTAGTAACCTTAAAATTAGGTTTTAGAAATAGAGTTCAAAATTTTGAAGATTTATTAAACCAGTATGCAAGAGAAGGTTGGACTTTAAAAGAAATGCCAACAAATTGGAATGCTATAGTTTTAGAAAGAGACAAAAATAGATAAAAATGAAAGTTTTTAAAGAAGAACAACGTTTTACGCAAACTTGGCTAATTGTCTTAATGGTAGTGAGTTTAATTGTTCCTGTTGCTATTATTGTTCAAGAATATTTAAAAGATAACACTAAAATGACAACAACTTCTTTTGTATTAACACTAACAGGTATTTTTGCTTCAGCTCTTTTTATTTTTGCTTTTAAACTAAAAACAAGAATAGATGAACAGGGAATTCAGTATCAGTTTTTTCCTTTTCATTTTAAATACAGAAAAATTAATTGGACAGAAATAACTTCTGCAAAAGTTAGAATTTACGATCCTATTGGAGAATATGGTGGTTGGGGATTAAAAGGTGGCTCACTTTGGAACAAAGAAAAAGGAAAATGTATTAATGTTTCTGGTGATATTGGCATTCAATTAATATTTAAAAATGGAAAAAAATTATTAATTGGAACTCAAAAAAAAGAGGACGCAATTAATGTTTTAAAAACATATTTAACTAAAATCGATGCTTAAAAAACATAGGAATATTATTATTTTCTCTGCCATCATTAACATATTGTCTTGGTTTTATGTTATTTTTTCATACAATTCTTTACCAAATAAAATTGTTGGTCATATGGATTTTTCTGGACATGTAACAAGATATGATGACAAGAGTATAATTTGGATTTTATTGCTAATTTTTACTGCTTTAGGAATTTTTATTTTTTGGATCACCAGAAATCAGAAACAAATTAATTACAATATGAAAAGTTTAGATTCACAAAAAACAACAACACTCATCTCACTTCCTTACATATCAATATTAATGTTTTTATTAGTTTTTTCTATTATTAAAAAATCTAAATTTCCGTCTATAACTATACAATGGTTATTTCCTTTAATAATAATTATTACTATAATATTCTTAATTTTTTTATTTTCTGGTGTTTATAAAAATTTAAAATCATGAATAAATTTATATTACATATCGTTTTAAGCATTCTGAATACTTTTGTTGCATTTAACCAAATAAATACAGAAGAAATTCTAATTAAAAATGATAGTATACAATTACCAGGAACGTTAACATTTTCAGCAGAAAACCAACCTTTAATTATTTGGGTACATGGTTCTGGACCTATTGATAGAAATGGAAATCAGCCAGCGCAAAACGTAAAAGCAAATTACATTCAACAATTTCGAGAAGCTGTAAATAAAGAAGGAATTGCATTTTTTAGTTATGATAAAAGAACTGCAAATCCTAAAAACAGCAATTTTCTAAAAAATACCCTAGTTCGAGATTTTGCTTTAGATGCAGAGGAAGTTGTAAATCATTTTAAGAATGATAAGCGTTTTTCCAAAATCGTTTTAGCTGGGCACAGTCAAGGTTCGTTAACTGCAATGTTGGCATCTAAAAATGTAGATAAATATATTTCCATTGCTGGTGCAGGAGAAACAATTGATAAAACGATTGTTAAACAAATAAGTAAAAACAACCCAACTTTAGGTGAAGCTGCAAAAAAACAATTCGATACACTTAAAATCAAAGGAAAAATTGAAACTGTAAATCCGTTTTTAATAAGTGTGTTCTTAAAGAGAAATCAGCCCTTCTTATTATCTTGGATGGAAATTAACCCAATTACTGAAATAAAAAAATTAGAAATCCCTGTTTTAATTTTAAATGGTGACAAAGACATACAAGTAAAAATTGAAGATGCAAACGCATTAAAAAGTGCAAAACCAAATGCAGATTTTGCAATTATAAAAAACATGAATCATGTTTTGAAAACAATCGAAAAAGAAGAAGATAATTTGAAATCGTATTTTTCTCCAGATTTTCCAATCTCTGAAGAATTAATTAAAACAGTGGTTTCATTCGTAAAAAAATAAGATGGCAAAGAAAAAAGCTTTCGCATTGCGAGTTAACGAAGATATGATTAAGGCTATTGAAAAATGGGCAGCAGACGAATTTCGTTCCACAAACGGACAAATAGAATGGATGTTAATGCAGGTTTTAAAAGATGCTAAAAGAGATCCTAAAAAAAAGGAAGAATAAACCAAACAAGGTTTTAAATTTATAGTAAAAATAGAGATTTCTCAATTCCACTTCATTTCATTCGAAATGACATAATAATTGTCATTTCGACCTTGTGGAGAAAACTAATTAAACAAATTTGTTAAAATAATCGCTCAATTTTTATTGAGCGTTTTCTATTTTGTATATTGTTGGCTATTATTAAAAATCTACAAACTTATTATAATGAAAAAACTAATCACACTACTTTTTTTATGCACCACTTCTCTACTCTTTTCACAAGAGTTTTCTATGGATTTGGTAAAAAATATGAAACCAAGAAATATTGGTCCTGGAGGAATGTCTGGACGTGTAACTACAATAGATGTTGTGGAAACTAACCCAGAAATTATGTATGTTGGAACAGCCTCTGGTGGAATTTGGAAATCTACTTCTGGTGGCGTAAAATGGGAACCAATTTTCGAAAAAGAGTTAACAGCTTCTATTGGTGCAATCGCAATTCAGCAATCGAACCCAAGTGTAATTTGGGCAGGAACTGGAGAAGGAAACCCTAGAAATAGTTTAAATGGTGGTTTTGGAATCTACAAATCTTTAGATGCTGGAAAAACTTGGAAAGCAATGGGTTTAGAAAAAACACGTCATATTCATAGAGTTATAATCGACCCAACAAACCCTAATGTTGTTTACGCAGCTGCAATTGGCTCTCCTTGGGGCGAACATAAAGAACGTGGCGTTTACAAAACTGTGGATGGTGGAAAAACTTGGAAACAAATACTATTTACTAATATTAGATCTGGAGCTGCAGATTTAATTATGGACCCAAAAAATCCGAATAAAATAATCGCTGCAATGTGGGAACATAAACGTGATCCATGGTTTTTTAAATCTGGTGGAGAAGGAAGTGGATTATATATTACACATGATGGTGGAGATAATTGGAAAAAAATTACAGACAAAGAAGGTTTTCCAAAAGGTGAATTAGGAAGAATTGGTGTTGCAATTGCACCAAGTGAACCAAATGTAATTTATGCTTTGGTGGAGGCTAAAAAAAATGCACTTTATAAAAGTGAAGATGGAGGTTTTAAATGGAAAAAAATAAACGACAAACCTGGTATTGGAAATCGTCCTTTTTATTATTCAGAAATTTATGTAGATCCACAAAACGAAAATAGAGTTTATACGGTTTTCACTTACGTAAACGTTTCTCAAGATGGTGGAAAAAACTTCAACCAATTAATGCCTGCTTATGGTGTAGATAATGGTGTACATCCAGACCATCATGCTTGGTGGATTCATCCAAATAATGGGAAATTTATGATCGATGGAAATGATGGAGGATTAAATATCACAAAAGATGGTGGAAGATCTTGGCGATTTATAGGAAACATTCCTGTGGCACAATTTTATCATATTAATGTGGATAATGAATTCCCATACAATGTATATGGAGGAATGCAGGATAATGGTTCTTGGAGAGGTCCAGCTTATGTATGGAAAGCGCAAGGAATTAGAAATTCGTATTGGCAAGAAATTAGTTTTGGAGATGGTTTTGATGTAGTTCCAGATAAAGACGATTCTAGATATGGTTGGACAATGAGCCAGCAAGGTTCAGTTTCACGATTCGATTATTTAACAGGAAACAATTATGGAGTAAAACCAACTCATAAAGATCCTAATGTAAAATTACGTTTCAACTGGAATTCTGCCATTAATATCGATCCTTTCGATAATAGTACATTATATTTTGGAAGTCAATATGTACATAAATCGACAGACAAAGGGTTAACTTGGAATGTTATTTCACCAGATTTATCTACCAATAATCCAGAAAAATTAAAACAAAGCGAAAGTGGTGGTTTAAGTATGGATGCAACTGGTGCAGAAAACCACTGTACAGTTTTAGTAATCGAACCTACTCCTTTAGAAAAAGATGTTTTATGGGCTGCTACAGATGATGGGCAGGTTCACATAACAAAAAATGGTGGAGAAAGCTGGACAAATGTTGCCAAAAACATTAAAGGTTTGCCTGAATTTTCTTGGATTACACAAATAAAAGCATCCAATAAAAATAAAGGTGAAGCACTTTTAGTTGCCAATGATTATAGGCGTTTTAATTATACACCTTATGCATACAGAACTAAAAATTACGGAAAAACTTGGGAACGTATAGTAGATGAAAACGATGTACAAAGTTATACTTTATCTATTATTGAAGATCCTGAGAACGAAAATTTACTGTTTTTAGGAACTGACGATGGTTTGTATATTTCTGTAAATGCAGGAGAAAAATGGACAAAATGGACCAATGGTTTTCCAACTGTTCCTGTAAAAGATTTGGTAATTCATCCTAGAGAACAAGATTTAGTAATCGGAACTTTTGGACGTGCAGCATGGGTTTTAGATGATATTCGTCCTTTAAGAGCACTCGCAACGAATAACAAAACTTCAAAAAGGTTACAATTGTTTCAACCTCCAATCGCATACCAAGCAGCATCTCAACAACCAACTGGAAGTAGATTTGGTGCAGATGCTTTGTATCAAGGAGAGAACCGAAAAAGAGGCGCTATTATTTCTTATTATATTGATAAACCTGTTGAAAAGAAGAAAGACAAAAGTGATAAGAAACAGGACAAAAGTGAAGCTAAAAAAGATAAAAACCAAGTAAAATACGATTCTATTAAATTAGAAATTTTTGATGGCGCTCGCCAAATTAGAACTTTAAAATTTAAAGCTCCTAAAGAAAGCGGAATTCATAAAACCACTTGGTATTTAAGAGAAAAAGGAGTTGCAAGAGCTTCTCGAAGAATTAGTAAATCTAAAAGAGAACCAGGAGGTGTAACTGTAAAACCAGGAACGTATCGTTTAAAAATGACGTTTGGAAATGAAGTTTCTGAGCAAAATATTAAAGTTGAATTTGATCCTAGGTTACAAATTTCTGAAACAGCTATCAATCAAAAATACAACGCAAGTAAAGAATTGGAATTTTATCAAGAAAAGATTGCAAATGTTGTAGAACAATTAGTTGAAAGTAAAAATACTGCAAGTTCAATAAAATCTGATTTATCTAAAGATGATAAGAAAAAATATAAAACAGAAATAAAATTGTCTACAGATATAATTAAAAAAATTGATGGATTAATCGCTAAATTCTTAGGTACTATTGATAAAAGACAAGGAATTACTAGAAACCCAGAAATCACTGTAAATCAGCGTTTTTATCAAGCAAGTAGTTATATTCGTTCTCGTTTTGGAGAGCAAACTTCAACAGAAACTGTTTTAATAAATCAGTTTAAAGAGGAGTTTAAAAAAGTCGTTAGCGAAACGAATGCCTTTTTTAATAACGATTGGATCAAATACAAATCAGAAACTGAAAATATTAAAATTTCTCCTTTTAAAGAAACTAAAATTTATTCAACAAATTAAAATATGCGTAAAATAATTTTTTTATTCAGTTTGACTTTTATCATTTTTAATACTCAAGCTCAAAAATTACCTGAAAATCAATTAGGAACTTGGTATATGTATAATGGTTCTCATAAATTATCTGAAAAATATTCATTGAAAACAATGGCGCATTTTAGGTATTTTGAAACTGCAAGTGAGTTTCAGCAAGAAATATACAGACTAGGTTTAAATTATAAATTCAACCCAAAAACAAATGTTACTTTGGGTATGAGTTACGCAACAGGAGATTTAGCTTACGATACTTCTTCCGCAAATTTATATGAATATCGTTTTTATGAGGATTTGAATTTAAATTCGAAATGGGGAGTTTTTAATGCAAGACATCGTTTTAGATTTGAACAAAGATTCATCCATAAAAATATTAATATAGATCAGTTTCAAAATTGGATTCGTTACGATTTAAATGTAAGTTATCCTCTTTCGGAAACTTGGAGTGTATATGCTTTTAATGAAATATTTTTAAATTTAAATAAGTCTAAAAGATTTGTTCAAAATTGGACTGGTGCAGGATTTATTCATAAATTGAATAACAACATCAAATTAAAAGCGGGTTATTTCCAAATTAAACTCCCTTCTAAAGTTTTAAAAAGATTACAATTTGGTATTATTTTAAACACAGATTTTTCTAAAAAAACAAGCTAATATGGAACCCATTTTTACAAACGATGCTATTGTATTTGGTATTTTAATGCTCTCTTTAGGATTTGTTTTTTATACAGAAAGTATAGAAAAAGGCTTTTGGCCAAAGTTTTACAAAATTGTTCCTGGTTTATTTATGGCATATTTTATACCTGCTATATTTACAACAATTGGCGTTATTTCTCCAGATTGGGAAACCACAAATGCCACTGGAGAAATTGTAAAAGGGAATTCTCAATTATACTATATAGCAAGTCGTTTTTTATTACCTGCAGCTTTGGTTTTAATGACTTTAAGCATCGATTTAAAAGCTATTTTTAATTTAGGTTCTAAAGCATTAATTATGTTTTTTACAGGAACTGTAGGAATTATTATTGGTGGGCCTTTAGCGATTCTCTTAATTTCTATATTTTCTCCAGAAACTGTTGGGGGCGCAAACTTCGATGCTGTTTGGAGAGGACTTTCTACGTTAGCTGGAAGTTGGATTGGTGGAGGCGCAAACCAAACTGCAATGCTGGAAATTTATAAATACAATCCTGCAAAATATGGAGGAATGGTGTTTGTAGATATTGTAATAGCAAATGTTTGGATGGCTGTTTTATTAATAGGAATTGGTAGAAAAGATAAAATTAACAAATGGTTAAAAGCAGATACTTCTGCTATTGAAGAATTAAAAGAAAAAGTTTCTTCATTTGCTCAAAAAGTAAAGAGAAATCCTACTTTAACAGATTTAATGATTATGTTAGCGATTGCTTTTGGAACTGTTGGTTTCGGACATTTTTCAGCAAAATATTTAGGTGCTTTTTTTAATGATTTTGTAGCTTCTATGGAATCGCAAACTTGGAGAAATATCTTTTCTTTTTTAGGATCTAGCTTTTTCTGGCTCATTAGTATATCTACAATTGTAGCAATTCTATTGTCTTATACAAAAGCAAAAAATTACGAAGGTGCAGGTGCAAGTAAATTAGGAAGTGTTTTTATTTACATTTTAGTTGCAACTATTGGTATGAAAATGGATTTAAAAATGATTTTCGATAATCCAGGCTTAATTGCCATTGGTTTTGTTTGGATGAGTATCCATGCAGGTTTATTGGTTTTAATTGCTAAATTAATAAGAGCTCCTTATTTCTTTTTAGCAGTTGGAAGTCAAGCAAACGTTGGTGGTGCTGCTTCTGCTCCAATTGTAGCACAAGCTTTTCATCCTTCTTTGGCTACTGTAGGTGTTTTATTAGCAGTTTTTGGATATGCAATTGGTACAGTTGGCGCAATTTTATGTACAATTTTAATGGAATTAGCGGCGAACATTTAAAAAATTAAAGCATATTTGCAATCGAAAATTTTTAAGATTATGAAGAAAATAATTGGGTTTATATTAATAGCTATTTTAGCTGTTGCGTGTTCCACTAAGAAAGATGGAAACATGATTGTTCAAGGAAATATTAAAGGTTTAAAAAAAGGAACTTTATACTTACAAAAAATGCAAGACACTGCACTAGTATCTGTAGATTCTGTAAAAGTTTCTGGCGATGGGAATTTTAGATTAACAGATAATGTAGAATCTCCAGAAATGTATTACGTAACTTTTAATGGAAATATTACTAATAAAAGAATTTTATTTTTCGGAGATAAAGGAACAATTACAATAAAAGATAATATCGAATTATTTGGTTTTAACCCAGAAATTACGGGTTCTAAAAACCAATTGGTTTTTAACGATTATATGAAGATAAATTCGAAATTTCAAATTCAAAGTTTAGAGTTTGTTAAAAAAGAATTTGATGCGAAAAGAGATAATGATAAAGATTTATTAGAGAAATTAGATAAAGATTATCGAAATATGATTAGAAGAAGGTATTTATACACCACTAACTTTGCATTAACTAATGCAGATTCTGAAGCAGCACCATATATTGCTCTAACTGAATTATACAATGCTAATATTAAATTATTAGACACTATTAATAATTCGTTATCTGAAGGTGTAAAGAATTCTACTTATGGAAAACGTTTAGATACTTACATTAAAGGTATAAAAGAGAAAGAAAAAGAAAGAAAATAAATAATTCTTTTTTTTTAAAAAAAATTTATTATAAAACCAAGCTCTTTTGCTTGGTTTTATTTTTAAAAAAAATTAAAATTACTGTTTCACTCTCACACTCCAGTTAAACTGAAATTTAGAAACGACTACTCCATCTTCATTTTTTCCTT
This sequence comes from Polaribacter haliotis, assembly GCF_014784055.1. NCBI lineage: Bacteria > Pseudomonadati > Bacteroidota > Flavobacteriia > Flavobacteriales > Flavobacteriaceae > Polaribacter > Polaribacter haliotis. Next base: position 1,302,335 of record NZ_CP061813.1, read on the forward strand.
CCGATGTTAAAACAACTAATTGTCCTTCTCCAGTTTTTATAGATTCTTGGATTGCGCTTCTAATTTCATTTCCTCCTTTGCAAGTAAATAAAATTTTGCCTGTTGCTTTTTTATAGAAATCTGCTTCTTGGTGCGTAACCAACATCGATACTTTTCTCTTAGAATCGTCAATTGCTTTCATTACCAAAATACCAGTTGGCATTTCTGCAGCCATTCCTTGTGCAGCCCAAAACATACTTCTAAACGGATTTTGGTTTAACCATTTGTGTTTTATAGAAACTACAACTTCAGTATCTGTAATCGAACGAACTCTTACACCTCCAAAATAGGCCAAAGGAAGTTTTACGAGGTTAAAAAGATTGACTTTTCTTGGAGTAAATTTCATTTTTATTGTAATTTTTGAAGCAATAATAGTTTCTTATTGAAATTATTTAAAAGCACAATATACTTAAAATTAATTTATAAAACTCAATAACAGTAATTGTTTCAGCTCTTTTTATGTTGAAATGAATTAAAAATAATAATGTTAAAAAAATGTTAATTATAGTACTATGCATTGCATAATACTATCTTTAAGATATATATTTGCATAAGAAAGTATTATATAGATTTAATAAAATGAAACAAAACAACGAAAACACCAACGCATTTTTAATACATTTATCTGCATTTGCAGGTTTTATGTTTCCTTTCGGAAATATAGTAGCACCATTAATAGCTTGGCAAACTTTAAAAGATAGAAGTCTTTATTTAGACGAACAAGGTAAAGAAGCTGTAAATTTTAACATCAGTTATACCTTATATGTTTTTATTATAAGCATTGCATTTGTTCCATTTGCATTTGGTTCTATTTTTAGAAACTTTAGAAATTTTAACAATATAGATATCAACTTAAATTTCGATAATCTTTTTGGATTTATAGGTTTAGGTTCTATTGCAGGCATTATTTACTTTATAGGAATTGCCTTGGTAATTATTGCATCCTTAAAAGTAAAAGATGGAGAGAATTACAAATATCCATTTACCATAAAATTTGTAAAATAAAAAAAAATGAAAATGAGATTTCAAAACATAAAATTAACGTCCTTAATTTTCTTCAAAATAAGAAGATTAGTATGGACTCAACCAACAAATACATGAAAATAGAAAACACAAAAGCACAAATGCGAAAAGGTGTTTTAGAATATTGCATTTTATCCATCTTAAAAAATGGCGATGCTTATACTTCTGAAATTCTTTCCACATTAAAAGGTGCAGAAATGATTGTGGTTGAAGGGACCATTTATCCATTATTAACACGTTTAAAAAACGCAGGCTTATTAACCTATAGATGGGAAGAATCTACTTCTGGACCACCAAGAAAATATTACGTTTTAACCGAAAACGGAGGCATGTTTTTAAAAGAATTAGATAAAACATGGAGTAATTTAATCAATTCAGTAAACCAAGTAATCAGCAAAAAACCAACTACAGATGAATAAGACAATAAATATTAATTTAGGCGGATTTTTCTTCCATATAGACGAAGTCGCTTATCAGAAATTAAAAAGATATCTAGAATCTATTTCTAGGTCTTTAAGCGACGATCCTCAAGGAAAAAATGAGATTATTGCAGATATAGAAGCACGAATTAGCGAACTTTTATCAGAAAAAATTACAGACGCAAGACAAGTCGTTAACGAAAGTGATATCGACGATATTATCGCAATTATGGGACAGCCAGAAGATTATGCAGAAGCAGAAGAAGCGTATGATAATTCTAGTTACTCTTACACAAGAAATAGTGCCTCTGGAAAAAAACTATTTAGAGATGGAGACGATAAATTTATAGGTGGTGTTGCATCTGGTATTGCACATTATTTTGATGTTGATACGATTTGGATTCGTCTTGGACTATTAGCATTATTCTTTGGTGCTGGTTTTGGGGTAATTTTATACATTATTCTTTGGATTTTACTTCCTGAAGCAAAAACAACTGCCGAAAAATTACAAATGGAAGGCGAACCTGTAAACATCGATAATATCGAAAAAAAGATTCGAGAAGAATTTAATAATGTTTCCGAAAATGTTAGTGTTTTTGCAAACCAAGCTTCAGAAAAAATAAAAGATGGTGCAAACGAGTTTTCAGAAAAAATGAGTAAAACCTTTAGAGCAAAGACAAAAAAAAATAACGGACTGCAAGATTTTTTAAATGCATTAGGCAATATTTTCTTAGTACTTTTAAAAGTAATTGGAAAATTTATAGGAGCCATCTTAGTATTTGTGGCAGCAGCAGTTATTTTATCTCTTATTATTGGAGGGTTTTCTGTAGGTAGCTTAGAATTTTTAAATTTTGGAGAAGAAATATTACAATATCCAGAGTTTTTCTACGCATCAAAAATACCAATGTGGGTATTAACATTGTTTCTTTTTTTATTAGTTGGAATACCGTTTTTAGTCTTATTCGTATTAGGTTTAAGAATACTTTCTAGCAGTGTAAAACAATTTAGCAAAACAACTTCTTTAACTCTTTTAGGAATTTGGATTATTGCTTTATTAGGAATCATTTTTGCTGGTTTGGAGTTTGGAGCTTCCCATGCGAATTATGGCCAATCTGTGGAGAAAAATACTTTAAACATTCAAAGTAATGATACGTTAGTTTTAAAAATGAAGAATGATGATGCTATATATTATCAACATAATTTAAGAAGAAGTTCTCGAAAATACAAGGTTGAAATTGACGACAAAATAGCAGTGTATTCAAATGACGTAGAAATAGATGTAAAAAGAAGTGCTACAAACGAAACGTACATTGTAGTGCAAAAAGAATCTCGTGGAAAAAGCAGAATTTTGGCAAACAAAACTGCCGAAAAAATTGAGTATAAGTATGAGGTTACTGGAAATGAAATTGTTTTCGATGCATTTTTCTTATCTGATGTTACCAATATTTGGAAAGACGAAGAAGTAGATATTACTGTGTTTATTCCAGAAAATATGACCATTTATTTCGATAATTCTGTAAAGAACTTCATCTATAATATTAAAAATGATGAAAAAATTCGTGATAGAAATATGCTTGATAGATATTTTACAATGGGTAAAAGCATTTTAAAGTGTACAGACTGTGTAAAGGAAGAGGAAGAATTAGAAGAAATTGAAAAAGAAACAATTTAAATTACATTTCAGCATAAAATTTACACAGTTGGGCAACTAAACTTTTGTTGTAATCGTCTATTAAGAGACTTTTACAATCTAAACAAACCATAATCATGAAAAAATCAATCAACAAAATTGTCGCAATTCTTTTTTTAGCAACCGTATTTACATCTTGTGGAGTCGATATGTTTAACAGAGTTAATGGAAATAGAAATGTAACGATTGAAGACAGAAAAGTAGACGAAAACTTCTCTGGAATAAAAGTAAGCTCAGGAATCGATTTATATATTACACAAGGAAATACAAACGAAGTAACCATTGAAGCAGACGAAAATTTGCATGAAATTATTATTACAGAGGTAAATGATGGTGTATTAAGAATCTATTCAGAGAAAAATATTTGGAAGGCAAAAGCCAGAAAAGTACATGTAGCTGTTAAAAACTTAGATCTTTTAACAGCCACAAGTGGAAGCGACGTTTATGGAAAAGGAGTTATTAAAACTCAAGAGATTTCAATCTCCGCAACAAGTGGTGCAGACATTCAAATAGAAGTAGATGCAGAAAGTGTAGAAACTGCTTCTACAAGCGGATCTGATATTTACATTTCTGGAATAACAACCAACCATGCTTCTAGTGCCACAAGTGGAAGTTCTATAGATGCATACGAATTAAGAAGTGCAAATGTAATTGCGAAAGCTACAAGTGGTGCAGACATTAACATTTTTGCATCCGATAAAATTGAAGCAAAAGCAACAAGTGGTGGAGATATCGACTTTAAAGGAAACCCTAAAAAAGTGAATAAGAAATCTACTTCTGGAGGAAGTGTTTCTAAAAAATAAACTTATTTCAATCAACCAAAACCAAGATTTCTTGAGGCTAGCAATAGCCTCAAGTTTTCAAAACCAAACCAACTATGAAATCTCTTTTAGATCCTTTTAAGGATTCTGTACTCATTAAAATTATCATGGCAATTCTTATGTTTTTGTTTAGCTTATTTAGCAATGCGCAAGAATCTAAAAATTCAGAATTGTACCAAATATTAAAATCTAAAGACAGTACAATTTTCGAAAATGCTTTTAATAATTGTAATCTTAAAAAATTAGAGCCAATAATTTCAGATAATTTTGAGTTTTATCATGATATTGGTGGCATTCAAAACAAAGAACAGTTTCTTGAAGCTGTAAAAAACAACATTTGTTCCAAGCCAGATAACCATGCCAGAAATCTTGTAGAAAATTCTTTAGAAGTTTTTTCGATGAAGAAAAAAGGACAATTATATGGTGCCATCCAAAAAGGGAAACACACCTTTCAAGAAAAACAAAACGGAAAATTAACAACAGTGGGTATTGCAGATTTTACACATCTTTGGATACTCGAAAATAAAATTTGGAAATTAAAAAGGGTTTTAAGTTATAACCACAAACCTTATTCCTATTAAAAATTTATTAGAAAGCTAACTTCTAATATGGTTACTAATACTTGGTTTTATTAGTTTACTTGGTAAGACGTCGTTTTGTAAAAAACGGCGCTTACTTTTTTATATACTAATCTTGTTTCAATATCTTATATTTTGTTTTTATATTTAAATTAAATAGTTTCAATAAAATTAATAAAAACAAAAACCTGACAACCTTTGCTAAAAAAATTAACAAAAAGCAGTCAGGCTATAAAAAAAGTGTTTTATTTTATTTGATAATCTCAAGTGGATTAATTTCTACCACTTCAAGATCGAAAATAAGTTCTTTACCAGCCAATGGATGGTTTCCATCGATAACAATACTTTCTTCCTTCACTTCCACAACCATTAAATTTAATTCTTGGCCATCTGGAGTTTTAGAAACTAATCCCATACCAACTTCTGGTGTCATATCTTCTGGAAGTTCTGTCTTCTTTACTTCTTGTATTAAATCACCATTAATTTCTCCATAGGCTTCTTCTTTGGAAACTGTAACAGTTTTTTTCTCATGCAACTTCATATCTATTAACCCTTTTTCAAAACCAGGTATTAACTGTCCTTGTCCTAAAGTAAATTCTAAAGGTTCCTTTCCTTCAGAACTATCAAAAATTTGTCCATCAGATAATTTACCTGTATAATTTACTTTTACAGTGTTGTTCTCTTTAACTTGAATCATATTACTATACTTTTTATTTTTAAAATACATTTTACATAATTCTTATGTTATAAATATTTTAAATTAAACTTATTGTTATAGTAGCCACTAAAACCAAGCCAAATGAGGAAAAATGATAACTAGTTTTTATAAACTTTCGTATTTAAATAATAATACTGTTAAGAATGAGTTGTGGTCTTACAAACGGAATAAAATTATCTCATTTTTTATATGAAATAATATGATAAAAAAAATCGGTAAACCTGTCAGTAAAAATTACTTATACTAAACTTAATACATACAAAGTAATAGAAGTTTATCTTTGATAACCTTATCGTTTTATAAAATACGGTATTTATATTTATAGTTTAACTTGTTTCTGTACCTAAAAAAATATAAATTAGCTAAGAATACTAATTAAAATATGACAAACTTTAAAAAAACAATATTCACACTTGCTCTTCTTTTTATTTCTATAGTATCAAATTCGCAAAATTTGAATAAGGAGCAAAAAAATAAACTTAGAAAAAAGGGCTATAGCATTGAAAAATTTCAAAATGGATATGCAGTAATTTATAATAAAAATAAAAAGAGAGGTATAATTGACAACAATGGAAAAATTATACTAAAGACAAAATACACATATTTATCGAATGTTTCCGAGGAAGGAAACCTAATTACAGGAGAATATATTTATGGTGGGAATGATGGTGGCGGATCACCAAAAATAGGTTTAAAAAACTTCAAAATTATTACATTAAAAGGAGATGTAATAAAGGAAAACGAATTTAAAAATATGACAATTCAATTTCTTAAATACAATCCGAATTACAGTGTAGGTTCTTATTTTAAATTATGGAACAGTAATCGTAAAGGAGGTATAATAAATTGCAACGGAGACCTTATTATAGAACCTAAATATGATTATTTAACTTTTTTTAATAATAAAGGAAAAATTATTGCATTCTTAAACAATGAGATGTACGTATTTAATAATAATGGAATTCAGTTAAATAAAACATCTTTAAAATATAAAATAGAACTTCAGAGTCAATCCACTACAACTTTTCCATTAGTAAAAAGTGCAAACACAAAAAATCTTCAAGTTTTTGATGACACCGTTATTTGTACCAAAGATGGTACTAATTACGGTGTTTTTAACCTTAAAGATAATAAGGAAAAAATTTCTTTTATATATGAGAAAATTGACACGAAATTATTTATAAAAAATAAGGATACCATAGGATATAAAGTATTTAAAAATAATTTATCTACACTTATTGATTATAAATCAAACAAAGAAATTGCTCCTTTTGTTTTTGAAGACATTACAGACCTTATTACATTTAAAAATCAAAAATTTTTAGAAGGAAACTATCTAAAAAATAAAAAACATATTTGGTCTAATTATTTAAATTTAGAAACTAAAGAATTAATTTTTCCAAATGATTTAGAATTATATAAGGCTTCTCCGATAAATTCGAGTTTCTGGATTGTTAAAGTTTTAGGGGTTTTACCAAATGGTTATTCATCACATGCTTACAGTGTTTATAATGTTAAAGAAGCAAAGTTTATAGAAGCCCCAGAATTAGAAAAATATTCATCTATTGACAGGTTAAGTAGTAATTTAGTCTTATTTAATAAAAAAAATAGTGGGTCTTGGATATATGATTTAAACAAAAAACAAAAGATAAAGTCTTATCTTAAAAAACCTCGCTTTACAAAGTTTGAATTAACTAAAAATGATTTGGTGAAAAATTTTATAGTAATTACCAATGAAAGAAAAAAAACTTTATATGACGAAGAGTTTCAGATAATATTTAAAGACTTAAAATATTCTTCTTCCTATGTTAAAAAAGACAGGTATATTATAAAAGAAAGAATAGAAGGTAAATATGTTAGAACTGCGTATGGAATCGATGGAAAGATTATTGGAGAAAAATACAAATATAAATAATAACTATAGCTAATGATCTCTGTGTATCGTTAAGGAAGCACGTATAAGGAGGAACGATAATCAAGCCTGATTAACAATATTTTGTGTTGTTAGTAGTATATTATGTCGAAGAAGCAGAAAGTTATTAATAATACATTGAATTCTTTAAGCGCAATTAAACAAGGACATAGATTCGTAATTGGCATAAATGAAGAGTTTGAAAAGCACGTTTTATGTGTGCTACAGGCAATTACTCATCAATAACATATATAAAAAATACCGGTTTAGGTAACTACATGAACCGTTTTTGTGTTTAATTGGGTATCTTGTTTTCTAAAAAAGTTAATTCTTCAAAATCCATGACTTTTCATATATAAACACGTTAGCGAAACCACTATTTCTTCTCCAAATGTTCTTCAATATCTGCAATATGATGTTGTAAAGCTTCTGCAGAAATTTGAATTTCTTTTATCAATAAAGCCAAAGAAATTATCAATAAAATAAGTGCAAAGCCAAAAATATAAATAGCTGTTAGTTGTAAACCCACGTATATTAAAAACATTGTTAAAACACAAAACAACAAACTACTAATCCCAAAAATTTGCATCCATCTTGTAAGGTTTAAACGCAATTTTAAGTTTTTAATTTGTCTTAGAAGAGAATCGTCGTGTTCTTTTAAATATTTGTCATGCAAATTTCTAATAACAGCTGCATAGGCCAAAAAACGATTTGTATATGCAAGCATAATCAAAGAAATTGCCGAAAATAAAAGTGCTGGTGTTGTTAAAGTCAGTTGTTCCATAAAGAATCAAAATTAAGTAATAATTTTAAATGAATTCGTTTTTATATGGATACAATTAAAGTTTCCTAAAATCAACTCTTAGTTTTACATAAAAATATAGCATGATAAAAAACATAAGAAAGCTAGGGATTATTACAAAAGGTATTATTTATAGTTTAGTTGGTATATTAACCCTTTTAGCTGCTTTAAATGTGGGTGGAGAAGTTTCTGGAAAAAACCAGGTGGTTCAGTTTTTGGGGAATCAAATTTTCGGAAAAATTCTTTTAATAATAATTGCAATAGGCTTAATTTTCTATTCAATTTGGAGATTGTATTCAGCTTTTTTCGATGGCAAGAACGAAGGTTCAGATAAAAGTGGCATATTTAAAAGAATTGGTTATTTTTTTAGCGGAACTATCTATGGAACTTTAGCATATTCTATATCTGCAAAAATAATTAATTTAGAATCTTCAGGAAGCTCAAAAAATACTGCTGTAGAGGCTTTGATAAATAATGAAGGTGGTTTATACCTACTTTATGTAATTTCAATAGTTTTATTTTGTGTAGGTTGTTATCAATTTTACAAAGGTTATTCAGGAAAATTTTTAAATGATATTAAAAAAACTAACCATAGTAATTATCCGAAAATTTTAGAAAAAACAGGAAAATACGGACATATTTCAAGAGGAATATCTTTTGCTATTTTCGGTTTTTTTGTTTCTGTTGCAGCCTACGAAAAAGATGCGTCTGCTATAAAGGGAATACAAGAAATGTTCAGTTTTTTGAGAGAATTTAGTTGGGGAAATATGTTAATGGGTTTTATGGCAACAGGTTTTATTTGTTATGGAGTCTATCAATATTTCTTAGCTAGATATAGTAAAGTAGAGTAATATTCGTTAATTTTGATTTCTTATGAAACAATACATACTATTTATAGTTTTTCTTTCAAACTTTTTCGCAAAAGCTCAAGATTTCCCTGAAGGTTTTACCTATTTAAATACTATTGATAATACCATTCAATTGGAATTAAGATATCTCTCTAACAACAATTTTATTGGAAAAAAAATAGATGGATATAAAAGTAACTGTGTAATTGTTACCCTAGAAACTGCCAATACTTTAAAAATTGTACAGCAAAAATTATTAAAAAAAGGTCTCAGTTTAAAAATTTTCGATGCTTATAGACCACAACAAGCAGTAAACCACTTTGTTCGATGGGCAAGAGTTATGAATGATACTTTAATGAAAAACGAGTATTATCCAAAAGTACCAAAATCCGAACTTTTTAAAAGAGGTTATATTGCATCTAAATCTGGTCACACAAGAGGAAGTACAGTAGATTTAACAATTGTTAATGTAAAAACGGGAAAAGAATTAGACATGGGAAGTCCGTATGATTTTTTCGGAATTCAATCTCATCCATTTTATAAAAACATCACAGAAAAACAAAAAGAAAACAGATTATTATTACGTAAAATAATGATCGATCATAATTTTAAACCCTATAATAACGAGTGGTGGCATTTTACTTTACGAAATGAACCTTTTCCAAAAACATATTTCAATTTTCCAATCGATTAAAAAGTTTAACAAAATTGAAAGAACTTCAACAAAAATCGGCATTATATTTGCTCTTGTTACGTTAAACGTTTCTAAAATGAATCTTAAAACAAAATTTACATTTCTTATTATCTGTTTTTTATCTACTTTTTCTTTTTTTGGTCAACTTGATAAAATAAATGGCGGAAAAGCTAATGAGAAAGGAAAATCTGTTACTTTAAAGAATAAAATAGTTTCTGTAAAACCAACTTCAATAGAATTAAAGGGAGATTTAGGTTTTAAGAAAGCTTACGAAAAAGAGCAACAGAAGTTAAAAAAACAGCAAGATGAAGAATCTCTTCAAAATAAAGGAATTTTAACTCAGAAAAGATTGAGTGAAGCACGTTTTTTAAACTCATTTAAAAAAATTAACGGACAATATATTTATCCAAAAATCGATCAAGATTTAGGAAGTATTCGAACAAATTCTAATAGTGTAAATATTATTTGTAGAGATTACCAATATCCAGATGGAGATAGAGTAACTATTTTGGTAAATAATATTCCTGTGGTTACAAATATATTATTAAAACAACGTTATCAAAGTTTTAATATTCCTTTAGAAGTAGGTATTAATAAAATAACCATATTAGCTTTAAACCAAGGAACTTCTGGCCCAAATACAGCCGCTTTTAAAGTATATAACGATGCTGGTATGTTATTATCTTCCAATGAATGGAATTTAGCAACAGATGCAAAAGCAACATTACTAATAGCAAAAGATAAATAAATAGTTATATTATTTATAAAAGTTAAAACCAATTAACTACTTCCTATCAATACAAAATAAAACCATAATTGTGTTTTGCTTTCATTTCTTTCCTTATATTAAAAAAAATATTAATTTCTTTACTAATAAATCCTAGTGGTTAATAGTATTTACGAAAACGATTGAGTTAAATCGAAAAATGTTGTTTTTTTATTCTATTTAAAACAGTTATTTTTGTATTTCGATTATAAAAATTCAATTTCATAATCTACATTATAAATAAGAATCATTAGAATGAAAAAAATAACCAAACAGACCTACTTAGATTGGTACAAAGACATGCTTTTCTGGCGTAAATTCGAAGACAAATTAGCTTCAGTTTATATTCAACAAAAAGTAAGAGGTTTCTTGCATTTATACAATGGACAAGAAGCTATTTTAGCAGGAGCATTGCATGCAATGGACTTAACTAAAGATAAAATGATTACTGCTTACAGAAATCACGTACAGCCAATTGGAATGGGAGAAGATCCTAAGAAAGTTATGGCAGAGTTGTTTGGAAAAGTTACTGGAACCTCTAAAGGAATGGGTGGTTCTATGCATATTTTTTCTAAAGAATTTCGTTTTTATGGAGGACATGGAATCGTTGGAGGGCAAATTCCTTTAGGAGCAGGACTTGCTTTTGCAGATAAATATAAAGGAAGTGATGCTGTAACTTTAACATGTTTTGGAGATGGTGCTGCAAGACAGGGATCTTTACACGAAGCCTTTAACATGGCAATGCTATGGAAGTTACCTGTAATTTTTATTGTTGAAAATAACGGTTACGCAATGGGAACTTCTGTTGGTAGAACTGCAAATCATGAAGATATTTGGAAACTTGGTTTAGGTTATGAAATGCCTTGTGGACCAGTAGATGCAATGAATCCAATAAAGGTAGCAGAAGCTGTAGATGAAGCAATACAAAGAGCAAGACGTGGAGATGGTCCAACATTTTTAGAAATGAAAACCTATAGATATAGAGGACACTCTATGTCTGATGCACAACATTATAGAACAAAAGACGAAGTTGAAGAGTACAAAAAAATAGATCCAATTACGCAAGTAAAAGATGTTATTTTAGAGAAAAACTACGCAACAGAAGAAGAGATATCTGCAATAGATAAAGAGGTTAAGAAAATGGTTTTAGAATGCGAGAAATTCGCAGAAGAATCTCCATTTCCAGAGACTCAACAAATGTACGATATGGTTTATGAACAAGAAGATTATCCTTTTATAAGTTAAAATATGGCTACAGTTATAAATATGCCGCGTTTAAGTGATACCATGGAAGAAGGTGTTGTTGCGCAATGGCTAAAGAAAGTTGGAGATAAAATTGAAGAAGGTGATATTTTAGCAGAAATCGAAACAGATAAAGCTACAATGGAATTCGAATCTTTTCACGAAGGTGTTTTATTACACGTTGGTGTTCAAGAAGGAGAAACTTCTCCAGTAGATACATTATTAGCAATTATTGGTGAAGAAGGAGAAGATATTTCTGACCTTTTAGCTGGTGGTTCTTCTGATGAAAAATCAGCAGAGAAAGAAGATTCTAAAGAAAACGAAAGTAAAGATTCTAATGAAGATAATTCTTCTGAAGATGAAAGCACTGATGATTCTGCAGAAATTCCTGAAGGTGTAAACGTTATTACTATGCCACGTTTAAGTGATACCATGACAGATGGTACTGTTGCAACTTGGTTAAAGAAAGAAGGAGATGCAGTAGAGGAAGGTGATATTTTAGCAGAGATTGAAACTGACAAAGCAACTATGGAATTCGAATGTTTCTACGAAGGAACTATTCTTTACATTGGTGTTCAAGAAGGAGAAACTGCTCCTGTAGATAGTTTATTAACCATTATTGGACCAGCAGGAACAGATGTTTCTGCATTGGTTAAAAATGGTGGAGCTTCTGCAAGTAAATCTTCAGAAGCAAAATCTGAAAAGAAAGAAGACAAAAAAGAAGAGAAATCTTCTGATAAAAAAGAAGAAACAAAATCTTCTAATACAACTACAAATAATTCTGGCGGACGAATTTTCGCTTCTCCTTTAGCAAAGAAAATTGCTTCAGATAAAGGAATTAATTTAGCAGATGTTTCTGGTTCTGGTGAAAATGGAAGAATCATTAAAAAAGATGTTGAAAATTATACACCTAAAGCAACAGTTTCTGTAGAAACTCCTTCTCCAGCATCTAGTGCCGCGACTCCATCTTTTTCTGTTACAGGAGAAGAAAAGTCAGAAGAAGTTAAGAATTCGCAAATGCGTAAAGCAATTGCAAAATCTTTAGGAAACTCTAAATTCTCTGCACCAGACTTCAGTTTAAACATTGAAGTTGATATGGACAATGCAATGGCTTCAAGAAAAACAATCAATGCAATACCAGATACCAAAGTATCTTTTAATGATATGGTTGTAAAAGCTTGTGCAATGGCTTTACAGAAACACCCACAAGTAAATACTTCTTGGACAGATAACAATACAATATACCACAGTCATATTCATGTTGGTGTCGCTGTTGCAGTAGATGAAGGTTTATTAGTACCAGTTATTAAACATACAAACCAAATGAGTTTAACTCAAATTGGTGCAACTGTAAGAGATTTAGCTGGGAAAGCAAGACACAAAAAAATTACACCTGCAGAAATGCAAGGAAGTACTTTTACAGTTTCTAATTTAGGAATGTTTGGTATCGAAAACTTTACTTCGATAATTAACCAACCAAATTCTGCAATTTTATCTGTTGGTGCAATTGTAGAAAAGCCAGTTGTTAAAAACGGACAAATAGTTGTTGGAAATACTATGAAATTAACTTTAACGTGCGACCACAGAACTGTTGATGGTGCTGTTGGTGCTCAGTTTTTACAAACATTAAAAACGTTTATCGAAAACCCTGTTACAATGTTAGCGTAGTTTTCTTTTAAATATATTTTATAAAAACCAGCGAAGTTCGCTGGTTTTTTTTATTTTTAATTTAGAATGAAAAAATTAGAAGACAAATTAAAAAACCCTGTTTGGTATTCGTTAAACGAAACTCATAAAAAATTTCTTATAGAATTTGATGGTGTTCAGTTTTATCATCCAGAAGTAAATACTTTTGGAGCTTTTTACGATGTTACAAAAACTAGTAAAGCAATGAATGAATATTCGAAAATCTCTGAAAAATTCTTTTTAGTTTCCGAAAATAAAATTCCTGAAATCGATAACGATTTTATAACCTTAGAAAAGAAAATTGACGGGTGCCAAATGGTTTTAGAAAATTTAATTGAAGTAGAAATTACAGAAGAAATCATATTACTTACAGAAGAATATATAGAAGAAATTTACGATTTAATTTGGCTGGTAATGCCAGGGTTTTATAGGAAAAGAGGTTTTGAAATGGGCGATTATTTTGGTATTTTTAAAAATAATAAATTAGTTGCTATTACTGGTGAGAGAATGCAAACTGACGATTTTATAGAAATAAGTGGTGTTGTCACGCATCCAGATTATACAGGTAAAGGGTTTGCCAAACAACTAATAACATATACTACCAAAGAAATTTTAAAAGAAAAAAAGTTACCAATTCTCCATACAAATAAAGGGAATAAGGCGATTCCTCTTTACGAAAAATTAGGATTTAAAGTTTCTAGAGATATGAATTGGTGGTTGTATTGTAGAAAGTAGTTTACAGAAATTAAAAACTAAATAATGTTTACTGTTTTAAAATTAATTATTAAAACAAAAAAAAATAGCCTTGAAAGTTTAAGGCTATTTTTTTATATCTGAAATAAATTAAATATTACAGTTTTGTTATTTTAGATTCTACTCCAGAAACAATATCTTGGCCTTGTGCTGCCATTTTCATTTCTACTTTAGAATCTACTGGAACACCCGATTTTTTATCAACATCCATACTTCCAGAAATAGTTCCTTTTGCTATTCCACCAACAGTTCCAGAAACATCTATCTTTACAGTTGTTGTTGTTATTGCAGAAACCTTATAATTGAATTCAAGCTCCATTCCATTTTCACTTTTCTTTGTAGTCCAAACACTACCCACTTTTACAGCCTCTTTTGGATAAACAACACTTCCAGACTGTTTTAACATTTGCTCTGCTCCAGGAACATTTGGTTCCACTGTTGTTTCTAATACTTCTCCTAAGTTATTTCCTTTAGAAATAAAATTAGCACTTAAAAACGGCCCCATTTGAGTTGCAATCATTTTTCCCATTTCATCTAAATCTTCTACTTTTTTAGAAGAATCGTAACTCATAATTTGTCCACCTTGCATCATGTCCATAGACATGTTTGAAATTTTCATGTTAGAAGTAAATAAATCTTCTGTAACAGAAACAATTTCCTGATTCATAGTCATCATAATTGTAGAAGACATTGCTACACCTACATTTTGAGTAACTTTCATATTAGTTTTATAAGTATCGCCTTTTGCATAATTAAGTCTTAATAATACTGTTTCTTGTGCTGCTACATTAAATGTTGCTACCAACACAAATAAAATTAACAATTTTTTCATTTTTATTTTAGTTTAAAATCTATTATTCTGCGAATATAATTGAATCCAAATAAAAACGCTTGGAAAATCCAAGCGTTTTATAAATCTATGCATATTTTTAACTTTTTAAAAATCTTGTTTCATATCCCAAGCTTCTAAAGTTTCTTTTAAAGTTTTAATAAACATTCCACCTAAAGCACCATTTACAACTCTGTGATCGTAAGAATGAGATACAAACATTTTCTGTCTAATTCCTATAAAATCTCCTTCTGGAGTTTCAATAACTGCAGGTACTTTTCTAATAGCTCCTAAAGCTAAAATAGCAACTTGTGGCTGGTTTATAATTGGTGTTCCCATTACAGAACCAAAACTACCAACATTTGTAACAGTATAAGTTCCTCCCTGAATATCATCGGGTTTTAAAGCATTATTTCTTGCTCTTGTAGCCAAATCATTTACAGATTTTGTCATGCCAACCAAATTCAACTGATCTGCGTTTTTAATTACTGGTACAATTAAATTTCCATCTGGCAAAGCGGCTGCCATCCCTAAATTTATATTTTTCTTTTTAATGATATTCTCACCATCTACAGCAATATTAATTAGTGGGTATTTTTTTATAGTATTTGCAACAGCATGCATTAATATTGGCGTAAAAGTTAACTTCTCTCCTTCTCTTTTAAAGAAATCGTCTTTAACTTTTGTTCTCCATTTTACAATATTGGTTACATCAATTTCTATAAAAGATTGCACATGTGCAGAAGTTTGTACAGAGTTTACCATATGCTTGGCAACCAATTTACCCATTCTACTCATTTCCATTACTTCATCTTCTCCATTTACAGAAACTGGCGCTGCTTTTTGAACCTCTTTTTGAATTGGTTTTTCAACTTTAACTTCTACTTTTGGTTGAGATTTCTCGACTGTGCTCGAAATGACAGGAGTGTTTCCTCTATTTTCTACAAAAGCTAAAATATCTTCTTTAGTTACTCTACCTTCTTTTCCTGAACCAGCAATCGTTTCTAATTCTTCCATTGAAACTCCTTCTGTTTTAGCTATATTTCTAACTAAAGGAGAATAAAATTTACCAGAATCTGAAGTTTTAGATATTGGTGTAGCAACTACTTCATTTGCTTTTTCAATTGTTTTTTCTACAGCTGCAACTTCTTTAGAAGTTTCAACTTTTGGAGCTTCTTCTGTAGTAGAATCCTCACCTTCTGTTTCTATAATTGCAATAGTTGCACCAACTGCAACAACTTCATCTTTTTCAAATAAAATTTCTACCAAAGTTCCTTCTACTTCAGATGGCACTTCAGAATCTACTTTATCTGTTGCAATTTCTACGATAGCTTCATCTAATTCTATTGTTTCACCAACTTCTTTTAACCAAGATGTAATAGTTGCTTCTGCAACACTTTCTCCCATCTTTGGTAATTTTAATTCGAATCTTGCCATTTATATCAATTTTAAGACTGCAAAAATACTAAAAAATGAAAGACTTTTCGTTAAAATTATCATGAAAAAGATAATTTTAAAAATCGAATACTTTAAATTATTCGTAATTTAAAAAAGCTAAAAACAAATTATATTAAATATAATTCAGTTTTTAGCAAATATTTTAAACATATAACAACAATTTAGTTATTTCTTTCTAATCTCTTTTTTACTTTTTCTAACGCTCTTTTTGCCCTTGCTAATTCTCTTTCAGCACTTTTTAACTCACTTTCTGCAATCTTTTTAGCTTCTTCTTTAGAATCTGTTCCAGAAATAGCATCTTTTAAAACTTCTCCAAATTCGTCCATCATATCTACAACTTTAGAATTTGCATATTCTTTATCAACATAAATTTTTAAACTATCATCAGTTAATTTGCAATCGTATAATTTATCTCCATTTTCAGTTTTAATCCACCTATAAGTATCACCAGAAACTGTTAAATTAGAATTACCCAATTTGTCTACTAATAATTTTTTAATACTCCCAGTTTTACTTTCATGAAAACTTGCAGTAAACTTGTAGATATTGTCGTTTCTTTTAATGGAAACTGATGAATTATCTTCTTTATCATCTGTATCAAAAGTAATTGAATAGGAAGTTCCTTTACTTGTTGTAGTAACTTTTGAAGGAGTTTTTGGTGTTATTGGTGTTGATTGAGAAAAAAGACTCGTTGTTAAAAATGTTGCGATTAATATTGGTAATAATAAAGTTTTCATAATAATAATAATAATAATAATAATAGGTTTTAAGATTAATATGCCACAAATGTAAATCTGAAACACACTTAAAACAAAGAATTACAAGTCGTTAACCTTCGATTAACGTTAAACAAATACTGTATTAACGTAAGTATAGATTAATTATAAAATTTTGAAAATTCAAAAAAAAAGATCCCGTTTTTCAACGGGATTAATTCAACTAGAAATTTAAAATAAGTTTTTACATTTTTTAAATTAAGCTTCATTAACCTTAAACTCTAGACCAATTCCACGAGTGCTTTCTATTGATATTGATGCGTCTTCTTTAAAATATTTACGAATTCTGCTGATAAAAACATCCATACTTCTACCTGTAAAGAAATCGTCGTTTTGCCAAACAGCTTTTAGAATTTCTTCTCTTTTTAATAATTGATTTTTATGTTGATATAAAAAACGAATCAATTCTCCTTCTTTTTCTGTTAGTTGTTGAATATTCTCATTAATTTTTAACTCTAATCTCTTGGTATTGAATTGGTAATTTCCAATTATAAGAATTTCATTTTTAGAAATTATTATTGATGATTTTTGGGTTCTTTTTAGAATGTTATTCAAACGCAAAACCAATTCATCTGCTTCAAAAGGTTTTACAATATAATCGTCTGCGCCTAATTTTAATCCTTTTAATTTATCTTCTTTCATCTTTCTGGCAGTCAAGAAAATAAAAGGAATTTCTGGATTGATTTCTATAATTTTTTCAGCCAAAGAAAATCCATCTAATTTTGGCATCATTACATCTAAAACACAAATATTAAAGTCGCTTTTTTGAAAGGTTTCTAACGCTTCTTCTCCATCTTTTGCCCATTCTACAGAAAAGCCAGACATTTCTAAATACTGTTTTAAAATGCTTCCAAAATCGGCATCATCTTCTGCTAATAAAATATGTTTGTTTGTGCTCATTATTTTAAAGGAATTTGAATGGTAAATGTAGTTCCAATATTTTCTTCACTTTCAACAAAAACACCACCTTTATGCGCTTTTATAATTTGATGTGTGTAATACAAACCAAGTCCTAATCCTTTAACATTGTGGACTTCCTTATTACCAACCCTGTAAAATTTATCAAACAAAAATTGTTGTTGTTTTTTTGGAATGCCAATTCCATTATCTTTAATTGAAATTGTAAAATTCTCTTTTGTTGTTGCTGAAATATGTATCTCTAAATCTTCTTTACCATATTTAACTGCGTTTTCTAAAATGTTTAAAACAGCAGTTGTAAAGTAAAATTTATCGATTAAAATTTCATTATTTACTGATATATTTTTGTTAAACTTTATACTTTTTGAATCTAACGAAAGCTGAAAATCATCAACAATCATATTCAAATAATCGTTTGTATTTACAACTTCTTTATTCAGTTTAATTTCTTGGTAACCTAAAGAATTATTCAATACTTGGTCTATCAATTTTTGCAAACGAATATTTTGTCTTTCAATTGTGTTTATGGTACTTTCAATAATAATTGGCTGTGTTTTTATTTCTTCTTTTTGAAGCATTTTTGTTGCTAAATTTAAAGTTGCCAAAGGTGTTTTTAATTCGTGTGTAATATTATTTACAAAATCGGTTTTAATATCTGCAATTTTCTTTTGTGTGATTAAATTTTTAATAGAATAATATAGTAATCCAAAAACGAATAAAAAGATTATTACAGAAAGAATTAGTAGGCTTGTCATTCTTCGCAAGACAATTTTTTCCCAACCATCTATATTCATTCTATCTTGAGTTTCGAATTGCAAATCAAAAGTAATTGACTCTTTTTTTCCATTAATTTCACGTTGAAAATTATGGTCTGTCATCCACAATGAATTGCTAACTCTATGGCCTTCTTCTTCAGTAAAATTTGCCCCCAATAAAAGAAAAGAAGGTTTTGTTTTAGATTCAAAAATGGTATCATTTTTAATTCCAAGACTATCTAAAAGAATAATTGTTTTTACTTTTTTCTGAAATTTTAACTTGTAACCGATGTTTTTTGTTGCAATTTCTTTTTGATATTTTTTAATATAATTCTCATTTATAGAATCCGTTTTACGGTTCAGCTTTTCTAAAATTTGCTCTTTAGAAATCTTTTTTACATAATAATCTGCTACAAGGTTTAGAAAATGATTTTGCCAAATATCGTTTACAGAGTCTAAACTTGGCGATAAATCGTCTATACGAGAAATAGACTTTCTTGTGTCTGAAATAAAGACGTCTTTTTTTAATTTATAGGTATTATTAATTAAGAAACCTTGTACTAAAGAGAGTGCTAGTAAACCAAGAATTGAAGCAATTATAAGAAGTCTAATTTTTTTGAGCATTTTCAAAAATAAGAATTCCTTTTTCTTTGTGATGAAAAAAGCGTTGTGTTAACCTTGCATTAACCTAAATATATAAATAGAATTTAATGGTAAATTATGGTTTTTTATCAGTTTTAGCAATAATGTTATTTGTAGTTACATCTTTAGAATCAAAATTATTAAGATCTTTAAGTTCAAACAAATTGAAGGCTTTTACTAAAACGTCGTCAACTAAAGTACTTTGTTGAATTATATTAAATTCTGGAACAAAATTTTCTTTTAAAATTCCATTAACATGATATAATTTCTGTGTAGGAATTCTATAACCATACTTACGATTTTCAAAAGAATAATCTATAGTAGAACCAACTAGTTTCCCCATTTCAGATCCTACAATTTTAGCTCTTTCCATTCCATCTAAACCTACTGCCAAATTTTCTCCAGTACTACCTGTCCATCTTCCCACCAAAACAACAACTGGTTTATTATATTGTGTTCCTCTTGGACTTACAAACTCTAATCTACTCCTATTAACTTCTGGGTTATTACCATATTTTTCTTTTGTAATATTTTTTTGATATGGTAAATCTTTATCAATAAATCTACTCATTATAGCTCTTGCAACATAATCATTTTCTCCATCGACTGTATTTCTTAAATCTAGAATTAAGCCTTTTGTATTTAAAAGAGTATTTAATTGTCTGTCAAAACGCTTTATAAGCTTGTTGTTTCCTAAGGAATTATTGATTTTAATAATAGCAATCCCATTTTCTTTACGAACAGTTAAAAGCTTTTTGTCTTCTTTAATTTTAATATTATCTACATCTAAACTTATTTTTCTATCATCCGTTAATTTCAAGGTTAAAATTCTAGATTCATTTAATCTTCCTGAAATAATTTTATTCGCAATCCATTCTCTTACTTCTGGTAGGTTTTTATTCGCACATTGTGTTGGAAAATCGTCTATAACCTTATTAAATTCTTTACTATTAAAATTTAAAACTTCTGCCCCAATAATGTTTTTCCCAAAATCTTTTATTTGCGAATACCAAATATTTTGAACGTAAAATTTACCCTCTTTTAGAACGATATGTAATGGAGAATGCAAGCGAAAAGAAGATTTTGTTGTGGTATTTAAAAGTAGATTCGTATCGTAAAACTCATTTAACAAATATTCGAAAAAAAGCACTCTTTCCTGATTCGTTTTAACATTACCAACAACATTCGCATATTTATCTTTTACACAATCGAAATCTGTTTTTTTATCTTTTAAATAAATATAATTATCTGCTAAGCTCTGAATGATGTTCCCAAAATCTTGATTAAGTTTATAGGCATCTACAGAGTTTTGTGTTTGTGCAAAATTTGCAAAGCTTAAAAATAGAAATAATGGAGTTAGAAAATTTTTCATAATAAAATATTAAAACTTACTTGGAAACGTATACCAAATAATATTCTTGACTATACTAAGTTAAAAATTTTAACACTTTAATTTTTAAAGCACAACAACACTTATTAACATTTGTTAATAAGTGTTGCTTGAAACTGTTGATAACAGAATCTTAAATATAAATACCAACCTTTAAGCAATAAACTAAAAAATATACTCAAGAGTACTTATTGTTATTTCGGCTTCCATACAACAATTCACCTTTAATAAAAACCCTATGAAATAAGCAACAAAAAAGGTTTTATAAAATTTACACTACTTGAAAAGCAATTCTGTTCAACCATTAATTTTATAATATAATAATTTAAATCTTTATTGTTTTTTATATATTTTATTTTAAAACATTTATTTTATGAATCCATTTTTTCGTAGTTATTAACAATTTTAAAATCTTATTTTTAAAAAAAACACATATAATTCTTCTTAAAATTTTTATTTAAAAAATAAAACACTGAAGTAAATAGTTGAGATCTTTCTAAATGAAAGTATTTTACAACTTTTACTAATTATGCCTTTTCATCTTAATATTCTTAAAAAAATGAAGCTAAAAAATATTTATTTCAATAAAATAAATAGCTATAATAAATAATAGCTATATTTTAGTCACCTAAATTTCACTCTATGAAAAAATTAGTCTTTATAATACTTTTTACACTTTTGTCTTTTTCTAAAACTACAGCGCAAAATGATTTTGCAATTGCTTTATATGCAAATATAGGTTTAACTTTAAGAGGCGATCATCATGGACATCCTGCAGGAACTTTAGATATTGTAACTCGTTTTAAGTATAATGCTAACCAAAATAAATTAGGCCATTGGGTGTATTTTGCTGAATTTGAATTCGCGCAATTAGAGGGAAATTACAAAAGGTATTCTGGAAATTTAGCTTATAATTTTAACAGAATTGTGTTTCCTAAAATATGGTTTATTCCAAGATTCGAACTAAAACACTTAGAATTGCAACCATCTATTGGCTATGGAGTAATTACAAGGTTCGATCTTGTAAAACCTAGCCTTGGTTTTTCTTTAGAAGTTGGCTATCGATTAAATAAACACTTTAAAATTGATGTTTTATTTCAAGCTTCAGAAAGAAGTGATATGATTGCATTGTATGGAGATTCTGACTCAAAATTAGGTCTTTTTGATACAAGACAAAGTGTTTTTGGAGGTTTGGGTGTAGAGATTGATTTTTAAACTATCCAATTTTTAGGCGCTGCTAAGATCTTTAACAGTCTTTCTTCTTCTGAATTTTCTTCTGGTTGATGATTGTATTTCCACTGAACAATTGGTGGTAAACTCATTAGAATACTTTCTATTCTTCCGTTTGTTTTTAGACCAAAAAGAGTTCCTCTGTCATGCACTAAATTGAATTCTACATAACGACCTCTTCTTACTTCTTGCCAATCTTTTTGTTCTCTTTTAAACGAAATTTCTTTTCTTTTTTCTACAATTGGAACATAGCTTTTTAAAAAACTATTTCCAACTTCTGTTACAAAATTGAATCTGTCTTCTATCGTAAAATCTTCAGTTTCTTTTAAATAATCGAAAAATAAACCTCCTATTCCTCGAGCTTCGTTTCTGTGTGAATTCCAGAAATATTTGTCGCAAGTTTCTTTGAATTTAGGATAGAACTCAGCATTATGCTTGTCACAAGCTGTTTTACAAACCGTATGAAAATGCGTAGCATCTTCGTCAAATAAATAATAAGGCGTTAAATCTTGGCCACCACCAAACCATTGGGTTACAATTTCTCCTGCAGAATTATACATTTCAAAATAACGCCAATTTGCGTGTACAGTTGGTACAAAAGGATTTGTTGGATGCAAAACCAAACTTAATCCACAAGCAAAGAAATTACCTTCTTCTACTCCAAATTGTTTTCTTAATGCCTCTGGTAATTCACCAAAAACTTTGGAAATATTTACACCACCTTTTTCGAAAATTGTACCATTTTCTATAACACGAGTTCTACCTCCACCACCTTCTGCTCTTTTCCAGTTGTCTTCCTGGAATTTAGCTTTTCCATCTATTGCTTCTAATTTTGAAGTAATTTGGTCTTGTAGGTTTTCTATGTAGGCGAAAAATTTATCTTTCATAACTTTTGCTTCTAAACAGGTGCGTTAGCGATTGAAATGGCATCCTTTTGCTTTTTCAGCAAAAGATATAATGGAAAGTGCGACCTTTAGGTAACGCCCAAATTCTTATAATTTTAATTTGCGTTATACTCTTTTACAGCATCTATAAACGCTTTTGCATTGTCTAAAGGAATGTTTGGTAAAATTCCGTGACCAAGATTTACAATGTATTTATCTTTCCCAAATTCGTTAATCATTTGAGTCACCATTTTTTTGATTTCTGATGGTGGAGAAAACAATCTTGTCGGGTCGAAATTACCTTGCAATGTAATATTTCCACCTGATAAATAACGTGCATTTCTTGCTGAACAAGTCCAATCTACACCCAAAGCAGAAGCTCCTGATTTTGCCATTTTATCTAACGCAAACCAACAACCTTTACCGAAAGCAATTACCGGAATTTCATCTTTTAAAGCATCTATTATTTGCTGCATATATTGCCAAGAAAACTCTTGATAATCTACTGGAGACAACATTCCTCCCCAAGAATCGAAAACCTGAACTGCATTTACGCCAGCCGCAACTTTTGCTTTTAAATACGCAATTGTAGTATCTGTAATTTTCTGTAATAAACTATGTGCAACAACAGGATTTGTAAAACATAATTCCTTCGCTTTATCGAAGTTTTTAGAACCCTGACCTTGCACACAATAACATAAAATTGTCCAAGGTGAACCTGCAAAACCGATTAAGGGAACTTCGTCATTCAGTTTTTCTTTGGTTGCTTTAATTGCATCCATTACATACCCTAAAGTGTCTTGAATATCTGGTACAATTACCGAATCTAAATCTTTTTGAGTACGAATAGGATTTGGCAAATAAGGTCCAAAATTAGGTTTCATTTCCACATGAATATTCATGGCCTGTGGAATTACCAAAATATCTGAAAACAAAATTGCAGCGTCCATTCCATATCTTCTGATTGGCTGCACCGTAATTTCTGATGCTAATTCTGGAGTTTGACAACGTGTAAAGAAATCGTATTTCTTTTTAATTTCTTGAAATTCTGGTAAATATCTTCCTGCTTGACGCATCATCCAAACTGGTGGTCTGTCTACAGTTTCTCCTTTTAATGCTCTTAAAAATAAGTCGTTCTTGATCATAATTTTTATTAAAAAGACTTCACAGGTTTTAAAAACTATGAGGTCTGAATTTTATATTAAATTTTACTAACAGCCAACATCGCTTTATCAACTGCTTCTGCTATTTTCTTAATATCCTTATCGTTTAAAGCTGATGATAAAAACCAAGCTTCAAACTGACTTGGAGGTAAAAACACTCCATTTTTAATCATTTCCCAAAAGAAAACAGCAAATTTACCTGTGTCTGATGTTTGTGCTTTTTCAAAGTTTGTTACTTCAATATTTGTGAAAAAAGGATTTAGCATAGAACCAAATCTGTTTACCACTAAATCTACATTATATTTTTTAGCAGTTTCTAATAAAATGACTTCTAAAATACTTCCAGTTTCTTCGAACTTTTTATAAGGGTTTTGCTTTTTCAATTCTGTTAAAGTTGCGATTCCTCCTGCCATTGCAATTGGATTTCCACTTAACGTTCCTGCCTGATACATACCTCCTAATGGTGCAACTTCTTGCATTATTTCTTCTCTTGCCCCATAAGCTCCTACTGGAAAACCTCCACCAATTACTTTTCCTAAACAAGTAATATCTGCAATTACTCCTAACAATTCTTGCGCTCCACCAAATTTAGAACGGAAAC
Organism: Polaribacter haliotis; assembly: GCF_014784055.1. NCBI lineage: Bacteria > Pseudomonadati > Bacteroidota > Flavobacteriia > Flavobacteriales > Flavobacteriaceae > Polaribacter > Polaribacter haliotis. The sequence goes on from NZ_CP061813.1 coordinate 1,326,972, forward strand.
CTGTCATTACTTCATCTGCAATTAACAAGGCGTTTTTAGATTCTAAGTATTTTTTTAGTTCTACTAAAAATCCGTTTTGTGGAATGGCAACACCCATATTTCCACAAATTGGTTCGATAATTACACCAGCAATATCATCGTGTTTTTCGAAATGTGCTTTTACACTTTCTAAATTATTATATTCTGCAATTAACGTATTTTTTACAGCTCCTTCTGGAACACCTTTACTTCCTGGCATACTTAAAGTTGCCAAACCAGAACCTGCTGCTACTAATAAAGAATCTTGATGTCCATGGTAACAACCAGAAAACTTAATGATTTTATCTTTTCCTGTAAATGCTCTTGCCAAACGAACCGCACTTAAAACAGCTTCTGTTCCTGAATTTACAAAACGTACTTTATCCATTCCTGGAAAAGCATCGCAAACTATTTTTGCTAACTTTATTTCTGCTTCTGTAGATGCTCCAAAAGAATAGCCATTTTTTAATGCTTTGTCTACTCCTTTTTGCACTTTTTTATGACGATGACCTAAAATCATTGGACCGTAAGAAAGTACTAAATCTACATATTCATTTCCATCTACATCTGTAATTTTAGTTCCTTTTGCTTTTTTGATAAACAAAGGATTTCCACCAACTGAAGAAAAGGCTCTTACTGGAGAATTTACGGCTCCAACCAAGTTTTTTAATCCTTTTTTATATAATTTTTCTGATTTTTTAAACATCTTTTATTGTGTAATTGTTTATTTGTTTAATCGTGTAATTGTACAGTTACACAATTAAACAGTTTAACGTTTCAACAGAACTTTCGCTGCTTCCTTCGCAAAATAAGTAATAATAATATCTGCTCCTGCCCTTTTCATTGATAGTAAACTCTCCATCATTACTTTTTCGCCATCAATCCAACCTTTTTCTGCAGCTGCTTTTACCATAGCATATTCTCCACTTACATTGTAACAAGCAATGGGTCTGTCGAAATTATTTTTTAAATCACGAATAATATCTAAATAAGACAATGCTGGTTTCACCATTAAAATATCTGCTCCTTCTTGATCGTCGAAAGTTGCTTCACGCATTCCTTCATCTCTGTTTGATGGATCCATTTGATACGTTCTTCTATCTCCAAATGTTGGTGCAGAATCTGCTGCATCTCTAAAAGGCCCATAAAATGCTGATGCATATTTTACAGAATACGCCATAATTGGCAAGTTTACAAAACCTGAATTATCTAAAGACTGACGAACCATATCTATTGTTCCATCCATCATTCCTGAAGGTGCAACCATATCTACACCAGCTTTTGCGTGTGAAATTACTTGTTTTGCTAAATTGATTAAAGTTGCATCATTATCCACATCATTATCATGAATAATTCCACAATGTCCGTGAGAAGTATATTCGCAAAAACAAACGTCTGTAATTACATATAAACTCGGGTAATTCTTCTTAATAAAACGAACTGCTTGTTGCATAATTCCGTTATCATTCCAAGTTTCTGTTCCTTCTTCGTCTTTGTTTGATGGAATTCCGAATAATAAAACTGCAGGAATATTTAACATTACAACTTCATCTAATTCTTTCGAAATTGTATCTAAAGACCAACGTTTTATTCCTGGCATAGAAACAATTTCTGTTTCTATATTTTCGCCTTCTTCAATAAAAAGTGGGTAAATAAAATCGTCTACAGAAAGTTTAGTTTCTTTGACTAATCTTCTAATTCCTTCTGTTTTTCTTAATCTTCTTGTTCTAAACATATGGCCCCTGTTTCCCCAAAGGGGAGCACAATGAAAATTGTGCGGTTAATAATTTGTTTTCACAATAGAGAAACTCTCTCTTGTTATTTTACACATAAACTTACTCATTTCTTCCCTTTGGAAAGGTTAGGATTTGCTTTAGTTAGAAAAATGTGTATTTACTAATTCTAAAACACTTTCCACATCTGGCATATTTGCAACTTGAACATTTTGGAAATGTTTTCTTGCTTCAACAGCTGTAGTTTCTCCAATACAAAAAGCAACTTTATCTGTATTATTTTCTTCTAAATAACTTTCGATTCCTGATGGACTATAAAATAAAACTCCAGTAACATCATCTGCAATTTTTACTGGACTTAACATTGTTTTGTACGCTTCTACCTCATTCACTACAATATCATGCGCTTGTAAATACGTTGGTAAAACATCTAATCTTAAGTCACTACAGAAATAAGAAACTTCTTTAATTTCAGTTTCTTTAGCTATATATTCAGCTAATTTTAAAGCATTTTTTGCAACGTGTTTTACTTTTCCAATTCTTCTTTCAATTAATTTTTTTGTTCTTCTACCAACGCAGAAAATATTCTTAAAATTAATTTCGTCTTTTGTGAAAGAATTTAAAATTGCTTCTGCTCCATTCTGACTTGTAATTATAACATTTTCATGCGTTTTTTTCATCACTTTTGCAGGAATTCTATTAAAACGAATCTTAATAAAATCGCTATCTTCTATACCAATAGCACTTGGTAATGTTTTCTTCTGAATTTCAGATAGTTTCTTTGTAGAATATACTTTATTTTCGATTAAAGACTCTCCTTCAATATCTTCTAAAATAAGTTCTTTACCACCTCTATTTATAATGTAATCTGCACAGTCTTTTGCTAAAAATTTATGACTTCCTAATTTTGCAGTTTTATTAACTGTCAGTTTTTTAGAACCGTCTTTTTTTAATAAAACACCTTTAAAGTTTATTTCTTCAGTTCTTGCATCTACATAGGCTAAAGCTCCAATTGGTGCTGTACAACCACCTTCTAACAATCTTAAAAACTCACGCTCAATACCAACACAAACTTTAGTTTGGTGGTCATTTAATTGTTCACAAGCATCTAAAACGTAATCGTCGTTTTCTAAAGCTGCAATCATAACTGTACCTTGACCTGGTGCAGAAATCATCCAAGATAAATCTACTGAAGTTTCTGGTCTAATTTTTAATCTTTCTAAACCTGCGGCTGCAAAAACTGCTCCGTTCCAAGTTTCGCTATCTTCTAATTTTTGCAAACGAGTATTTACGTTTCCTCTTAAATCTTCAACTTTATGGGTTGGATAACGATTTAACCACATTGCTTTTCTTCGTAAACTTCCAGTGGCAATAATACCATTTGGTTGTCCAAAAAATTCTTCAGTGTCTTTTAAAACTAAAATATCGTTGTAATTTCCTCTTTTTAAAACTGCAGCTTGCACAATTCCTTCTGGTAAAGCTGTTGGTACATCTTTTAGAGAATGTACAGCAATATCAATATCGCCATTTAACATTGCAATATCTAAATTTTTAGTAAAAACACCAGTAATTCCTAATTCATACAAAGGTTTATCTAAAACGATGTCTCCCATAGATTTTATAGGAACAATTACAGTTTCGTAGCCTAATTCTGTTAATTTTTCGCGTACTTTATTAGCTTGCCAAAGCGCTAATTTGCTATCGCGAGTTCCTATTCTAATTACTTTTTGCATGATTTTTTGGTTAAGATTGAAACACTTTTTGAATTACATCTAAACTTTCTGTTACAGAAGTTTCTTCATCTTTTAGATGTTTTACAAATTGTGTTGTAATTTTTTGAATGAAGCGAGAAGTAAGTATTTCTGCCTGATCTTCATCAAAATTGCTTATTTTTTTCTTCTGAAAGTTTATTTCGTCTTTCTTTATAGTTTCTAAAGATTTTTTTAACGCAGCAATTGCTGGAGTAAATCTTCTGTGATTTAACCAATCGTTAAACTCACTTTTATGAATTTCTATTATTGCTTCTGCAGTAGGAATTTCTTGTAAACGAACTGCTAAAGTTTCATCTGTAATTTTAGAAAGCTCATCTACATTTACTAAAGAAACATCAGAATAATCTGTAACATCTTTGGCTACATTTTCTGGCATCGATAAATCTAAAATCAATAATTCTCTGTTTTTAGAAATATGTTCTTTTGTAATTGTTGGTTTATCTGACCCTGTAGAAACTATTAAAACATCTGTATTTTCAACCTCTTCTGCTAAATTTTCTATTAAAGATTTTCTTATTGAATTATGTTCTTTAATAAATTCAGTCGTTTTTTCTTCAGTTCTATTAATTAAACAAACAGATTTATTTTGCGTGTATTCTGCAAGGTTCTTGCAAGTATGTTTTCCCATTTTACCCAAACCAAAAACTAAAATATTTTTAGAATTATAATCTGGTAAATTTTTAATGATATATTGAACAGCAGCATAAGAAACAGATGTTGTACCTGAACTTAATTTTGTTTCGTTCTTTACTTTTTTACTTGCTTGTAAAACACAATTTAAAAGTCTTTCTAAATACGCATTTGTAGTTTTTTGCGCTTTTGCCATTTTAAAAGATTGTCTTAATTGACCAACAATCTCATAATCTCCTAGAATTTGACTATCTAAACCAGTTCCCATTCTAAATAAATGAGTAATGGCTTCTTGATCCTTGTTAATATTACAAATATTGTCGAATTCTTTTGCAGTTCCTTCCGAGAAATCACACAACAATTCAATTAGTAAACAAGGTCTATTTGCAAAACCAAATATTTCGGTTCTGTTACATGTAGAAATTATAAAAATACCAGAAACACCTTTTTCTTTGGCAGATTTTAGAAGTTCTACCTGATTTTCTTTAGATACAGAAAATTTACCACGCATTTCTGCATCTGCTTTCTTGTAACTTACGCCAATATTGTAAAAGTGCTCTTGCCCTAATGCTTTCATAAAATCTTAAAAAGATGACACAAAAGTAAAAACTACATTTACAAAAAAGTATCGCTTAAAGAACTTTTAATAACGATAGATGTTTTTTAAGTTTTATTTGTAATTAAATTACCTAAAAGCCTTATTTTTGCAGTATTCTAAAGGATTCATTGCATTGCAATATAGAATGATTCTAAATAAAAGGAATTTAAAAATAGATAAAAAACATGTTTAAAAATGTCGGAGAAAGTACTTTTGAAGAAATAATTCTTGATAAAGGTTTTTATGTGCTTCATTTTCAGAACGAAAGCAAAGAAGTTCAGAATTTCGAAAGAGAAATAAATAGCACTTTTATACAGATTCATTTTTGTTTACGAGGAAAATCTAAATTCTTATTTAATGACGGCTCCTATTCTTTCGATGTTTTAGATAACCGATCTATTTTACTATACAATCCACAGAGAACTTTACCAATTAATTTGGAAATTCAACCTAAAACAACATTGGTTTCTTTGTTAATTTCCATTGAAAAATTTCACTCATTATTTTCTAAAGAATCTGGCTATATTCCTTTTTTAAGTGATGAAAATAGTAATAAAAAATATTACGACGATACTGAAATAAAGCCAACTGTTTCTATTGTTTTACAACAAATTATAAACTCTAACATTAATAGTTCTATTAAAGATTTATATGTAAAAGGAAAGGTTTACGAATTGTTGAGTTTACATTTTCAGCATGAAGAAAATAATGATGCAGAATTTTGTCCTTTTTTGGTTGATGAGCAAAATGTTATAAAAATTAGAAAAGCGAAAGAAATTATTATATCAAGAATGGCAGAGCCACCAAGTTTGCAAGAATTAGCAAACGAAATTGGTTTAAGTCTAAAAAAACTTAAAGATGGTTTTAAGCAAATTTATGGAGACACAGTCTATAGTTTTTTGTTTGATTATAAAATGGAACACTCCAGAAGATTGTTAGAAAGCAACAAGTACAATGTAAATGAAGTTGGCTTACAGGTTGGTTATAGTACTGCAAGTCACTTTATTGCAGCTTTTAAAAAGAAATTTGGCACAACACCAAAGAAATATGTAATGAGCCTGAATCAGTAAACAATTTACAGTCGCAGTTTACAAACTTTAAAACTTTGAAATTATAAAATTATAAAATTGAAACAACTAACACATTACGATATCGAAAATAAGCAGAAACAATTTCCAATAACAATTGTTTGTGATGCGATTAGAACTCCAGAAAATATTGGAATGTGTTTTCGTATTTCCGAAAGTTTTGGAGTTGAAAAAATTTATTTTCACGAGAACTCACCAACAATAGAAAATAGAATTGTAAAGAAAACTGCGAGAAACACTGTCAACCAAATTGAACATGACACTTATTCTAATTTTGCTGAAATCATCAACAAATTAAAAGCAGCAGGCAATACAATTATTGGAATAGAAATTACTGATAAAAGCATAAATATTCAAGATTTTAATTTTAAAAATCATGAGAAAATCGTTTTACTTTTGGGAAGCGAAAGAAACGGAATTGAAAACATAGATTTAGTCGATTATACAGTTTCTATTCCTATGTTTGGTAGAAATTCGAGCATGAATGTAATTCATAGTTTAGCGATTTCGCTATATGAGGTAACGAATCAGTTTTTAACTAACAACAAGCAAGAATAACAACATAAAATTTCTTTTTGAAATTTTTGAAACTTTTTTATAAATGAAAGGAATATTATTAAACAATTTAGGATCACCAGATTCAACAGAAACAAAAGACGTTAAAAAATATTTAGACGAATTTTTAATGGACGAACGTGTAATTGATATTCCTTATTGGAAACGTTACGTTTTAATAAAAGGAATTATTTTAAATTTCCGTCCAAAAAAATCTGGAGCTGCTTACAAGAAAATTTGGTGGGATGAAGGTTCTCCTTTAGTTGTAATTTCAGAAAGATTTACAGAAAAAGTAAAACAAAAAGTAGATATTCCTGTGGAATTGGCAATGCGTTATGGTTCTATGTCTATGGAAAAAGGAATCAAAAATTTGGTTGATAAAGGAGTTACAGAAATATTTTTAGCGCCTTTATACCCTCATTATGCAATGTCTTCTTTTGAAACTGTAGTTGTTAAGACTGAAGAAATTTTAGCGGAAAAATATCCTGATGTAAAATTAGATGTTTTACCACCTTTTTATAATGAACCAGATTATATAAAAGCGATGAGCAACAATATTGCGAATCATTTAAAAGATTTCGATTACGATCATATTTTGTTTTCTTATCATGGAATACCTGAAAGACATATTAAAAAATCTGATCCTACAAATAGTCATTGTAAATTAGATGGTTCTTGTTGTGAACGTAATTCGGTTGCACATCACACATGTTATAGACACCAATGTTTTGAGACTACAAAAGAAATTGCAAAATCCTTAAATTTGAAAGAAGGAACATATAGTAATTCTTTTCAATCGAGATTATTAAAAGATCCTTGGTTAAAACCTTATACAGATTTTGAGTTAGAGAAATTCCCATCAGAAGGAAAAAAGAAATTAGCAGTAATAACTCCTGCTTTTGTTGCAGATTGTCTAGAGACTTTAGAAGAAATTGCAATGGAAGGAAAAGAAGAGTTCTTAAAATTTGGAGGAACAGATTACAAACACATTCCTTGTATGAATGATAATGATGATTGGGTAGATGTTATGGTTTCTTGGATTAATGAATGGGAGAAATCGTAATTTTTAATTAATAAATTGTAATTTTAAAATATGGATTTTCTATACGTAAAAGCATTACACATTATCTTTGTAGTTACCTGGTTTGCTGGTTTATTTTATATTCCGAGGTTATTTATTTATCAAACGGAAGCTGAAAATAAATTAGAACCTGCAAAATCTATTTTGCAAACGCAATATAAATTGATGACTAAAAGACTTTGGTATATTATTACTTGGCCATCAGCAATTTTAGCAAGTATTTTTGCTTTTTGGATGTTGTATCAAAATCCATATTATTTATCTGAACCTTGGATGTTGGTAAAATTAGCATTCGTTTTAGCATTGTATTTTTACCATGGTTTTTGCCAGAATATTTATAGCAAACTTCAAAAAGATATTGTAAAATATTCTGCTTTTAAATTGCGAATGTTTAATGAAATTTCTACGATAATTTTATTTGCTGTCGTTTTTTTAGTAACCGTAAAAAGCGCTATCAATTGGATTTGGGGAGTTGTTGGTATTATTCTTTTCGGAATTTTAATGATGTTGGGAATTAAATTGTACAAGAGAATTCGCGAGAAAAAATCTTGGGATAAAGCAGAAAAAGAGGTTTTAGAAAGTGATGAAACCAAAAATTTAGAGAATTAACCTCTAATACTTTGTTCAAAAGGAATTCTATTCACAATAGATCTTCCTAAAGTAACTTCATCTGCATATTCTAATTCATCGCCTACAGAAATTCCACGTGCAATTGTAGATGTTGTAATCTCGAATTTTTCTATTTGTTTAAAAATATAGAAATTCGTGGTATCTCCTTCCATAGTTGAACTTAAAGCAAAAATTAATTCTTTTACTTCTCCGTTTTCAACTTTATTAATAAGCGATTCTATTTGTAAATTTTGGGGACCAATTCCTTCAATAGGAGAAATTTTACCACCCAAAACATGGTATAATCCATTAAATTGAGACGTACTTTCAATTGCCATTACATCTCTAATATCTTCAACAACACAGACAATTTCAGGGTTTCTTTTTGGGTTGTTACAAATATCACACAAAGCTGTATCAGAAATATTGTGGCATTTTTCACAAGTTTTCACATCATTTCTTAAATGTAATAAAGCTTCAGACAAATATTTTGTATTATCTGTTGGCTGTTTTAATAAGTGCAAAACCAAACGCAATGCAGTTCTTTTACCAATTCCTGGCAAACGTGAAACTTCATTTACAGCATTTTCTAATAATTTTGATGAAAAATCCATAGTCTGCAAATTTAACTTATTAAAGAGAAAAGAATCAAGAAAAAAGAGAAAAGACTTCTAAAAAACATATATTCGTACATCAAAAATTAAAATTGTTTCAATGCAACCACTTCATATTTTTTTATTGATTATTGCCTATTTTTTAGTCTTAATAACCATATCTTATTTTACAGGAAAAGACGATTCTAACGAAGTTTTCTTTAAAGCAAAAAGAAGTTCTCCTTGGTATTTAGTGGCCTTTGGTATGATTGGCGCTTCGCTTTCTGGAGTTACTTTTATCTCTGTTCCAGGAATGGTAGATGGACAACAATTTGCTTATATGCAAGGGGTCTTTGGCTTCTTTTTTGGATATTTAATTATTGCTTTTGTACTACTTCCACTCTATTATAAACTAAATATTACTTCAATTTATCAATATTTAGAGCATCGTTTTGGAAAAACAAGCTACAAAACAGGCGCATTTTTCTTTTTACTTTCTAGAGTTACAGGGGCTTCTTTTCGATTGTTTTTAGTAGCATTAGCAATGCAATATATTGTTTTCGAAGAAATTGGTGTTCCTTTTGAAGTTACTGTAATTATCTCCATTTTATTAATTTGGATTTACACCTTTAGAGGTGGAATTAAAACTATTGTTTGGACAGATACTCTGCAAACCTTGGCAATGTTAGTTTCAGTTGGTTTGTCTATTTATTTAATTAACGAGAAATTAGATTGGTCTTTTGTCGAATTTTTAAATTCTGATGATTTTAAAGTAAAGGGGCAAATTTTCTTTTTTGACGATGCAAATGCCACTACATATTTTTGGAAATATTTTATTGGTGGAATTTTTATAGCCATTGCAATGACTGGTTTAGACCAAGATATGATGCAAAAAAACTTAACTTGTAAAAACAATAAGGAAGCTCAAAAAAATATGATTACAATGGCTAGTTTATTAGTTGTTGTTAATTTCTTCTTTTTATCTTTAGGTGCTTTGTTATTTATATATTCAGAAAAAATAGGTTTAGAAATACCAATTATAGATGGAAAAACGAGAACAGACTTGTTATTTCCAGAAATTGCTATGAATCAAAATTTAGGCTTGGGAGTTGCAATTACTTTTATAATTGGATTAATTGCCGCTGCTTATTCTAGTGCAGATTCTGCATTAACATCCCTTACAACTTCTTTTTCTGTAGATTTTTTAGGAATTGAAAAAAGACCAGAAGAAGAGCAAAAACCATTGCGTAAAAAAGTGCATATTGGAGTTTCTATATTATTGATTTTAGTGGTTATTTTATTCAATAATTTAGAAGGAAATGTGGTAAGTAATTTATTTAAATTCGCCACTTTTACTTATGGTCCATTATTAGGATTGTTTGCTTTTGGTATTTTAACCAAACACAAAATAAAAGACAAATATGCCTGGATTATTGCTTTGTTATCTATTATTGTAAGCTTTGTAATAACGTCTTTACCAGAAAGTTTTATAGGAGCATATAAATTTCATTGGGAAATTTTACCTTTAAATGGGCTAATTACTTTTATTGGTTTATATTTGATTAGAAGAAAAAAAGAATGCAGAAAGATTTAAGTAATTACCGAAAATCCTACGAAAAGCAAGAACTTTTAGAAAGTAATTGTCCAGAAAATCCGATGGAATTATTCCAAACTTGGTTTAGAAATGCAGAAGAATCGGAATCTGTAGACGAAACCAATGCAATGACAATTAGTACTATTGGTAAAGACGGCTTCCCAAAAAGCAGAGTTGTTTTACTAAAGAAATTTACATGGGAAGGTTTTATTTTCTATACTAATTACACTTCCGAAAAAGGAAAAGCAATTGAAGCAAATAACAATATTTGTTTGTCTTTTTTCTGGCCTGCTTTAGAGCAACAAATCATCATCAAAGGAAAAGCAGAAAAACAAGTAGAAAACTTATCTGATGGTTATTTCGAATCGAGACCAGAGGGAAGCAAATTAGGCGCTTGGGCATCAAACCAAAGCTCTGTTGTTTCATCAAGAAAAGAATTAGAAGAAAATTTAGTTTCTTTGGAGAAAAAATTTGATGGGAAAGAAATTCCAAGACCAAATCATTGGGGAGGATATTTAGTTAAACCTATTTCCATAGAATTTTGGCAAGGAAGACCAAATAGATTACACGATAGAATTAGATATTTTTTGCAAGAAGATTTTTCTTGGAAATTAGAACGATTGGCACCATAAATTTTTATATTTACGACTCAACAATTAAATTATAAATGAAAACATTATATATTGTTAGACACGCAAAGTCTTCTTGGGAATACTCTGGAATAGAAGATATTGACAGACCTCTAAAAAAACGTGGAATAAAAGACGCGCATTTAATGTCTAACTTTTTAGCAAAAACTATAGATAAACCAGATGTTTTTATCTCAAGCAGTGCAAATAGAGCTTTACATACTGCTGTAATTTTTTGTGAAAACTTAAGTTATCCACACGCAAATCTTCAAATAAAAAGACAATTATATAGTTTTAGCGATGGTTATTTGGTAAAAACAGTTAATGCCTTAGACGATGCGTTTAATTCTGCAATTATCTTTAGTCACGATCATGGAATCAATACCTTTGTGAATGAGTTTGGTAATACACCAATAGCACACGTTACCACTTGCGGAATTATTGGTCTTCAGTTTAAAGAAAAACATTGGAAAAATATCAGAAGAGGAAAAACTTTTATGGTAGAATTTCCTAAAAATCATAAATAAATTAGTTTGTTAGAAATAAAAAAATTAGGTGCGATAGATATTGGTTCTAATGCAATTCGTTTACTAATTTCGAACGTAATTGTTTCAGAAGACAAAGAACCTCAGTTCAAAAAATCTTCTTTAGTTCGTGTTCCAATTCGTTTAGGAGCAGATGCATTTGTAGGTGAAGGTATTATTAGTGAAGCCAACATTACAAGAATGTTAAATGCCATGGAAGCCTTTAAATTATTAATGAAAATTAATGGCGTAGAACGCTACAAGGCTTGTGCTACATCTGCAATGAGAGAAGCAAATAACGGAAAAGAAGTTGCAGAAAAAATTCTTGCAGAAACTGGTGTTCAAATAGATATTATTGGAGGTAAAGAAGAAGCTGCTATAATTTCTTCTACAGATTTAAACCAATTAATACAAGGAGATAATTCTTATTTATATGTAGATGTTGGTGGTGGTAGTACAGAATTTACCCTTTTCTCTAAAGGAAGAATTATTACTTCTAAATCTTTTAAAATGGGAACAGTACGTTTATTGAACAATAAAAAAGCTGTAAACAAAGAAATTTTTGCTAACGTAGAAAAATGGATTAAAAAAAACACAAAAGATTTAAAACGTATTTCTTTAATTGGTTCTGGAGGAAATATTAACAAACTCTTTAAAATGTCTGGACGAACTGAAGGAAAACCTATTTCTTTTATTTATTTAAATGCTCAATATCAATTTTTAAAGAACATGTCTTACGAAGACAGGATTTCGGAATTGAGTTTAAATCCAGATAGAGCAGACGTAATTATTCCTGCTACAAAAATATACTTATCTGCAATGAAATGGAGTGGCTCAAGAAAAATTTATGTACCAAAAATTGGGCTTTCAGATGGTATTATAAAAAGTTTATACTTTAACAAATTGTAAATTTTTTAACTTTTCTTTAACATATGTATTTTTTTTTAATACCTTTATCGTGACTTCTAAATATTTAGTGTGTCTTAAAGTTATTAATACATTATACAAATCAAAAACTATTTAATTATGAAAAAAATTTTACTTAGCGTAACTTTTTTAATGCTGGGTGCTGTCGCATTTGGACAAGATTTACCAGAAAACCCTGAACCAGGAAAATGTTACGTTCGTTGTAAAACTCCAGAAGTTTGGAAAAACGAAGATGTAACTTTAGAAGTTGCTCCAGCATACAAAAAAATTGTTACTTACCCTGCACAATATAAAACTGTTACTGAAAGAGTTTTAGTAAAAGAAGCTGGACAAAAATTAGTTATTGTTCCTGCTGTTTGGGAAACAAAAACTGTTTCTTACATTGCAAAGGAAGATGCTAACAAGTTAAGTGTTATTAAAGCAAGTTTTAATCCAGACTCTAAAGTTATTGAAACTAAAGCTGCTTCTGCAAACTGGGAAATGAGCGAAAAAGCTCCAGATTGTGAATCTAGCGATCCTAACGATTGTAGATATTGGTGTTATAAGCCAGTTCCTGCAAAATTTGTAACAGTTCCATTAACTGTTTTAGATAGAGATGCTTCTACAAGCTCTAGTGCTGTTCCTGGATACGAAAAAACGTATACAAAAAGAGTTATGGTTACTCCTCCAACAACAAGATCTGTTGAAATTCCTGCTGTTTATGGTAGTATTAAAAAAACAGTTTTAGTAAAAGACGCTTGGAAAGAAGAGGTTACTGTAGCTGCTAAATATAAAACTGTAACAAAAGAAGTTTTAGTAAACAAAGGTGGTTTAACTACTTGGAAAGAAGTTGAGTGTGAATTAGTAAATAATACTCCATTACCAATTACTTGGAATTTAGGAAGTGCTACTTTAACTAATGGAGCTAAAAGAATTATCGATGCTAGATTGTTGCCAATCTTAAAAGATGGTGTTGCTGTAGCTATTGAGTCTCATACAGATGCTCGTGGAACAAAAGAAAGCAACCAAGATTTATCTGAAAGAAGAGCGCAAGCTGTAACAAGTTATTTAATTTCTAAAGGAGTTAATCCTAGCCAATTAACTGGAAACGGTTTTGGAGAAAGAAGATTAACAAATAGATGTGCAGATGGAGTTTCTTGTACAGAAGCACAACACAGAGCAAACAGAAGAACTACATTTAGAGTTATTAATCAAAAATAATTAATAACCGTTCTTAATATATTAAAACCGAAGCTTTTGCTTCGGTTTTTTTTGTGCTTATCTTTTCAAATAATTTCGAAAACAAATGATATAAAAAAAATAATTTTGAAAGTAACCAATTAATTAGGCAAGAAATAATTCGATTTTAAAAGGGTTTAAAGTATTTGTGGAATTTAATATACGATTATTAACACGTACAAGAAATACCTTTAGAACGTCTTATATTTCGTTTTTGGGACAACTTTAAAAGTCAAGCACAAAAAAAAACTGAAACTTAATGTTTCAATTTTTTTTTAATATTCTTGCTAATAATTTTCTATAACCGCTTGCAAAAAGGGGTAATAATAATCTGTGAGAATTAGCCCTTTTTTAAAACCAATTATTCTTCCTTTATGATTTACCATCACTAAAGTTGGAAAAGATTTTACTTTATATTTTCGCTGTAAATCTCCATTTACCTCCAATTTTTCTGGAGCAACTATATCTGTATTTCTAGGAAGATCTGCTTCATATAAAATTAAATCTTTATCTGCTAATGCTTTAAATTTTTCTGTATGAAATAATTTTTTATCCAAGACCTTACAAGGCCCACACCAATCTGAACCCGTAAAATAAATTAAAACCGGCTTTTTCTCTTTTTTAGATTTTTTTAAAGCATCCTTAAAAGAATCTTCCCAATTTAAAAAAGCAACTTCCTCAATTTGTAAAGAATCAACTTTAATTGGATCTAAAGTATCAATATCAATTTGTGCTGAAGTATTTGAAACTACTAAAGAAACAAATAAAAGTAATAAATATCTCATTTTAATAATGTTGGTATTTTTATCAAAAGTATCAAAAATAATTCCAAAATGAAAAAACCGCTATTTATTAAAGAAAATAAATAGTAAAAATCAATTAAATTCTTTAATATGATTAGCTATTAGCTCGTTAAAATTATCTTGCTTTTCTTCTAAAAAAGCAGTTTCAATTGATAAAAAAGAAATTTTATCTATCTTATGTATTAAGCGAACATAATCTTTTTCTGTGGTAAGAATTATTTTTTTTGCTGAAGTAATTTCTTCAAATCTTTTTTGAATATCTTTTATTTCATCATTCGAAAAATGGTGATGATCTTGAAATTTTAAATGCTGGAAACAGATTTCTTCACTTTTTAAATAATCTTGTAAAGGTTTGGGATTTGCAATTCCAGTGATTAATAAAACTTCGTATTCTTTTAATTCTTCAATTGAAATAGCTGTACTTCCAGAAAGTAAATTTGCATATTTAATAGTAGTAAAAAAAACCTCTTTGTTGTAAAAATGCAGTTTTCTTTTAATTTCTTCTTGCTCTTTTACATCTAAATTATTTGGGCATTTAGTAACTAAAATTACATCTGCTCTTTTAGCACCTCTTCGACTTTCTCTTAAATTTCCTGTTGGAAGTAGAAAATCGTCCACAAATAAATCATCATATTTTGTAAGTAAAATATAAAAACTTCCTTTTACTTTTCTATGTTGAAAAGCATCGTCTAATAACATAACTTCAGCATTATTATTAGCAATTAAATGACCAATACCCTCTACTCTATTTGCATCTACAGCAACCTCTATATTTTTAAATTTATTAAAATATTGCAAGGGTTCGTCTCCAACATCTTCTGCAGAATGCGAATTATCTAGCAATACGTAACCTGTTGTTTTTCTTTTATATCCTCTGCTTAAAACGCCAATTTTATAATTCTTTTTTAACAACCTTATTAAATATTCTATTTGTGGCGTTTTTCCTGTTCCACCAACACTTAGATTACCAACCACAATTACTGGGATTTTAAATGTTGTTTCTTTAAAAATACCAATATCAAAAAAATAGTTACGAATTCTCGTAACCAAGTCGTAAACAATTGCAAATGGAAACAGTAAAAATCTTAGTAGTTTCATTGTTGTAAAAATACATAAAAATGGTAACTTTGGATTTAAGATAAAGAGATTAAAATGAGGATAAAAGAAGTAACAGATTATTTAGAAGTTTTAGCTCCTTTAGAATATGCAGAAGATTTTGACAATGTTGGTTTGCTGGTTGGAAATTACAATTCTGAAGTTTCAGGAATCTTAGTTACATTAGACACTTTAGAGGAAACTGTAGAAGAAGCAATTGTAAAAAAATGCAATTTAATTGTTAGTTTTCATCCGATTGTTTTTGGTGGAATGAAAAAATTTAATGGCAATTCTTATGTAGAAAGGGTTGTTTTAAAAGCTATAAAAAACGATATTGCTATTTATGCAACTCACACAGCTTTAGATAATTCTAAAAATGGAGTTTCAGCAAAAATGTGTGAAGTTTTAGGACTTACAAATACCAAGATTTTAATTCCTAAAAAAGGAATTATTAAAAAACTAACCACTTTTATTCCTTCAGACAAAGCTCCTGGCTTAAGAAAGGCGCTCTTTAATGCTGGTGCAGGAAATATTGGTAATTACGACCAATGTTCTTTTAATATTGAAGGGAATGGAACATATAGAGGTAATGAAAATTCGAATCCTATGGTTGGTGAAAAAGGAGAATTACACACCCAAAAAGAAACTAGAATTAGTGTTATTTTTGAAAGTAAAAATGAAGCTGGTATCTTAAAAGCATTGCATGAAAATCATTATTATGAAGAAGTCGCTTACGAGTTAATTACGACCGAAAATGTACACCAAAATATTGGAATGGGAATGTTTGGCGAGCTTCCTGCAGAAATGGATGAAAAAGAATTTTTACTATTTTTAAAACAAACAATGAAAACAGATTGTATAAGACATTCTATTTTTCTGAATAAAAAAATAAAAAAAGTAGCAGTTTTAGGTGGTTCAGGAAGTTTTGCAATTTCTAATGCAAAAAGAGCTGGAGCAGACGCTTATGTAAGTGCAGACTTTAAATATCATGAATTTTTTAAGGCAGAAAACCGTATTTTATTAGCCGATATTGGGCATTATGAAAGCGAACAGTTTACAAAAAACCTTTTGGTTGATTATCTTACGAAAAAATTCACTAATTTTGCAGTCATTTTATCAGAAAAAAGTACAAATCCTATTTATTATATATAAACATGGCAAAGAAGAAAGAAGTTTCGGTTGAACAAAAATTAAGAGCATTGTATGATTTACAATTAATAGACTCTAGAATTGACGAAATTAGAAACGTTAGAGGTGAATTGCCTTTAGAAGTGGAAGATTTAGAAGATGAAGTTGCTGGATTAAATACACGTATTTCAAATTTAGCAGAAGATGCTTCGAATTTAGAAACAGAAATCAACAACAAAAAACAGTCGATTGAAGATTCTAATGCGTTAATGAAAAAATACGACGAGCAACAAAAAAATGTTAGAAATAACAGAGAGTTTGACTCTTTATCTAAAGAAATTGAATACCAAGATTTAGAAATTCAATTAGCAGAGAAAAGAATTAACGAGTACAAAGCTAAAATTGCTCAGAAAAATGAAATAATCGACGCTACTAAAGAAAAATTAGCAAAGCAAGAGCAACACTTAAGTCATAAAAAAGCTGAATTAGATGCAATATTAAAAGAAACTGAAAAAGAAGAAAAACTTTTATCAGAAAAATCTGAAGAATTTGCAAAATCTTTAGACGAGCATTTATTTACAGCTTATAACAGAATTAGAACCAAAGTAAAAAATGGTTTAGCTGTTGTGGCAATCGAACGTGGAGCTTCTGGAGGATCTTATTTTACGATTCCACCACAAGTACAATTAGAAATCGCAAATAGAAAGAAAATTACAATAGACGAGCATAGTGGACGTATCTTAGTAGATGCTGCATTGGCTGAAGAAGAAAAAGAAAAAATGGATAAATTATTCTCATAATTTAATTTCTTTTTACCATATAAAAAAACTCGAAGCTTACGCTTCGAGTTTTTTATTTTTTATACCTACATATTTTTAGAAAATTTACAGGATAAATTCTAATAATCTAAACTTTTAAGATAATTTAGTTTTTCTTTCCAAATATCTAAATCTACTCTAAATTGTTCTACTTGCTTTTTAACATTTGTAACTAAAGGATTATCTGCTTTTGCATTTGAGAAAAACCCTAAGTTATTTTCTAATTGCGAAATTTCACGATTTACTTCGTCAATTTTCTTACGAATAAACATTTGTTCGGAATCTAATTTTCTAAAATCTTTATTAGCAACCAAACTATCTAAAGAATTGGTAAATTTTAACATAGCAACTTCTTGTTTATCTAAAGATAAACTTTCTAACATTTTATCTATTTGCTTATTAAACTTACCTTCTAAATGTCTTACATTTCTTGGCAAAACACCTAATTCTCTCCAAGAATTTATAGCTTCTAAAACACTTTCTTTTGTATGAGACTCTTTTTCTTTTAAAGAATCTAAAAGCGCTTTTTTAGCATCTACTGCAACTTGTTGTTCTTTACTAACAGCGTTTTTTTGTTCGTGAAACCTATCGAAATAATGATTACAAGCAGCCTTGAATCGTTTCCAAATATCGTCTGAAAACTTTCTAGGAACATGACCAATTTTTTTCCAATCCGATTGAATTTTCTTCATGGCATTTGTAGCCATATCCCAATCTTCACTTTCTTTAAAAGATTCTGCAATTTCTATTAATGCAATTTTCTTCTCTAAATTTTCTTGTTGTCCACTTTTTTCTTGTTTGTAAAAAAGATTCTTAGAACTATTAAATTTCTTTGTAGCTGCTTTGAACTTTTGCCAAACTTCTTCACTTTTATTATATGGCAATTTACCAGCATTAAAATACAATTGTCTTAATTGCTCTACATGCTTTATACTCTCTTGCCAATCTTTGTGAGATGTATTATTGGAAGTATCATAATTATTTAAAACTTCTATAACTTCTAATTTATTATCAATAATTTCTTGATATTTAGAACGCATATCACGAAAATATTGATGACGTTTATCGTGAATTTTTTTAGTAACAACACTAAATTTATGCCAAACTTCTTCTCGCATTTCACTAGAAACAGGTCCAATATCTTCTTTCCACTTTTTATGTAATTCCTGTAATTCTTTAAAAGCTTCAGTAATATCGTCTTTCTCAGCTAATGCTTCAGCTTGTTTTATTATTTTAAGTTTTTCCTCTAAATTATTTCTAAAATCTAAGTCTCTAAAATCGTTACTTAAATGTAATAAATCGTAAAAACGCTCTACATGATGATGGTAAATTTTCCAAGTATCGTTATAACGAGTTTTAGAAACTGGTCCAATTGCTCGCCAATTGTCTTGTAAATCTTTAAAATTCTTATACATAGTAGCAGTATCTGCATCCTCTATTAAAGTTTTTAAATCTTCAATTACTTTTAACCTTTTCTCTAAATTTTCGTTTAATTGTTTTTCTAAATCTTTATAATGCGCATCTCTTTCTTTTTTATAGTTAGAAAGTAATGTATTGTATTCTGACTTAATTGGACTTGAAAACTGAAAATCGATAGAATTACCACCTTCAGCTAAAAAAGCTTCTTTTTTTTCTGCCAGTAACGCACCAAACTTTTGATTAAATGCATTCTTTATTGCATCGACTTGAGATTTAATTTTATGAACTGGATTTCCAGAAATTACCCTTTTTAGAGCTACCACCAATTCTTCTAAATTTGCTTTAGAATAATCTACTTTTGGAGCTTCCTCTTCTTTAGAGTCGCTATTTTCTGCTTCTTCTGCTACAGATTTTTCAATCTCATCAACAGCTTCATTTGTTTCCTCTTCTTTTTCTTGAATACCATTTTCTGTTGATTCTTCAACTTCGTTGGTTAATTCAGAATTTTTTTCTTCCTTTACTTCAACAGTTTCTTCTAACGGTTTTTCAACTTCATTTACTTCTTTAGATGAATCTACATCAGCTTTTGGAGTTTCATTTACAGTTTCTTCTGTATTTTTTACCGTTTTTTCAACGTTTTCGTCATTATTTTCTAACATATCTACAATGTTTAAGTTCGGTTAATAATATATATTATTATAGTCTATAAAGATACTGACAACTTACAATATTAGCAAACCACAGCAATAAATTAAATTATTTGGACTGATTCCATATTGCCCAAGATTCTTCAGCCTGAATTTCTAACATTTGATAACCATTTTTTACAGTTGCGCCTTTTTCTTTTCCCTTTGCAAGAAAAACTGTTAATTCTGGATTGTAAATTAAGTCGAATAACAAATGTTTTTCAGATAAATGTTGATAAGGAATTGCTGGACACATATTTACATTTGGTGAAGTTCCTAAAGGTGTACAGTTGATAATAACATTGTATTTGTTTATAATTTCTTCTGTTAAATCTTGATAAGAAATTTCTTTTTTACTTGAAGGGTTTCGAGAAACAAATTTATATTTAATATTATTTCGCTTTAATGCAAAAGCTACAGCTTTAGAAGCACCACCAGTTCCTAAAATTAATGCAAATTTATGATGCTTCTTAAAAAATGGAGAGATTGATTTTTCAAAACCAACCACATCTGTATTGTATCCTTTTAAATTACCTCTTTTTGTGAACTTTATGGTATTTACTGCTCCAATTTTTTTGGCTGTTTTATCTAATTTATCTAAATAAGGCATAACCTCTTCTTTGTATGGAATGGTTACATTAATTCCACAAATACTATCATCATTATTAATAACAGTAGTGAAATCGTCAATTTTTGGAATGTCAAAATTCACGTATTTGGTTTTAGTAAAACCTAAATTTTTAAACTTTTCTGTAAAATATCCACGTGAAAAAGAATAAGAAATATCTTTTCCTAAAAGTCCGAAAGTTCTATTTTTTCTTTCTTCCATAATAATCTATAATTAAAATTAATGCGATTCCAATAACAATATAAAAAATAGCAAACCACGTTTCTAAATTTGAAAAATCTGGAATAAATCTGCTATAATTTTCAATAATTTTATTCCCACTTTTATCTAAAGAAAAATTGCCATTATTAGTTAGATAAACCGCTTTTTTCCAAGGCCAAACAATTCCTAAAGAACCTGTTATAAAACCAATTATTACAGCAGTTACAATGGAGTTCCACCTTTTTAAAACATATCCTAAAACATGCGAAATAGAAACCAAACCAAATGCAGAACCCAATGTAAATACAGAAATTATTTTAAGATATCTTATTTTTTCTGGGTCTGACAAAACTTCAAAATTTCCTGATAACAAATTTGTAAATACAAAGAGTAACTCATTTACAGAATCGACTAGAAGCAATACGTAATTACCCATTAAAATTAAAATAAATGAGCCAGAAAGACCAGGTAAAGTCATTCCAGAAACACCAATAATTCCACAAATAAAAACAAACCAAAGATTATCGTTTTCGCCAGCTGGTGTTAAAAAACTAATACCAATTCCTACTGAAGCCCCTATAATTAATGAAATAATATTTTTTGTGTTCCACTCACCAAAATCTTTTCCTATGTAATAAATAGAACCGATTATCATTCCAAAAAACCAACTCCAAACGTACAATTCGTAGTGTTTTAAAAAATAATCTAAAACCAAAGAAATACTAAAATAGCTAAAAATACTTCCAGCCATTATTAACGTTAAAAATTGTGCGTTTATATATTTAAAAAAACTTCTAAACCTTCCATTTAAAAGTAATTTTAAAGCAACTAAGTTTACTTTTCGAAAAGAATAAATTAATTCTTCATAAAAACCAAAAACAAAAGAAACAGTTCCACCAGAAACACCAGGAACTTTGTTTGCAGCTCCCATTGCCAATCCTTTTAGAAAAAGATTCGTTTTTTGTAGAAAAGTTCTTTCTCTTTGCATTTATGCCTTCTTAACAGCCAATTTTTCCATTAATAAAATAAGTACAAAACCAATTAAAGCCAAAATAATGGACATTAATAATTGTGGATCTCCATCAAAATTAAAAGGAGATATACTTTGCTCTTTTAAAGGAACTTCAATCCCATGAGAATTTGTTCGCCAAGTAAGTGTTTCTTTCCAAGGCCAAATTTTATTTAGAGAACCTATTATAAAACCTGTTAAAGTTGCTAAAGTGATGTTTTTATAGTTTGTAAACATCCATTTTAAAATCTTAGAAAATGATAGTAAACCTATTATTGCTCCCAAACCAACTACAGCTACAGTTTTTAAATCTCTATCATTAACAGCAGATAAAATAGGTTTGTAAGCACCTAATAAAACAAGAATAAATGCTCCAGAAATTCCCGGTAAAATCATTGCACAAATTGCAATTGCTCCTGCTAAAAACATAAATAACAAAGAAGAATTTTCACTAACCAAAGGATTTAAAGTGGTTACATAATATGCTAAAAACGTAGCAACTATAAGTGCTAAAATCGATACAACATTCCATTTTTCTATTTGCTTTCCTATATAAATAATGCTTGCTAAAACCAAACCAAAGAAAAAAGACCATAATAAAACTGGCTCGTTTTCTAACAACCATTTAATAGTTTTTGCCAAAGAAATAATACTTATAAAAATTCCAATAAATAAAGCCAAAAGAAAAGATCCATTTACTTGTTTCCAAGCTGCTTTTACACCTTCTGTCTTTAAAATTTTAAAAAGTTTTAGGTTTACATTACTTATGGATCCTAATAACTCCTCATAAATACCAGATATAAATGCAATTGTACCTCCAGAAACTCCTGGCACAACATCAGCTGCACCCATTGCCATTCCTTTTAACCCAATAACTACGTAATCTTTTATACTTCTAGACATTCTCTTTAAATTTAAAAAACGAAGATAATAGAATTTTAAGTAAAAATAATATCGATTATCGCTATTGAGCTGTTAATTTAATTTAAAAAAAATGTATTTTAACCTTTTGTAAAAAAACATCTTTAAAATTAACAAATGCCTAAAAAAGGAAAAGCAAAAAATACGGTTAACAAAGCGAAGCATACTAAATTAATGAATCGAAAAATTAACAAGGTAAAGTTAGAAAAACAATTGCATAAAGAACGTTTAAAAGCTATTATTAAAAAGGTAAATCAAGAAAAAAACGAAAAATAAATATGAATTTAAAATATATTTTTGGTTGTATTATTTCTTTTCCTTTAATTCCTATTCTCTTAATACAAGGAAAAAAAATTCGAAAAGAAACACCAAGGTTACCAGAAGCGATAAAGCCAAAAGGTTATTTAAAAACCAATTCGAAAAAGACTTTAAAGATAATTACAATTGGAGAAAGCACTATTGCTGGTGTTGGTGTAGACATTCATGAAAATGGATTTACTGGTGCACTTATTAAAGAATTATCAGAGAAAAATAATATTTCTGTTTTATGGCGTGTTTATGCAAAAAGTGGCTACACAACTAAACAAATTACTAAAAAATTAGTACCAAAAATTGAAGAAACTAATGCAGATCTTATTGTTATTGGCTTAGGTGGAAACGATGCTTTTAAATTGAATTCTCCTATAATGTTTATACTAAATATCGAAAAATTAATTAAAAGTATTCAGAAAAAATTTCCTAGAACTCCAATTTACTTTACAAATATGCCTCCCATTAAAGAGTTCCCTGCATTTACAAAAACAATAAAATTTGTAATAGGAAACTTGGTTGAAATTTTTGGAGAAAGGCTTCGAAAAAAAGTAAAAAGAAAAAAAAGAGTTTTTTATAACAGTGAAATTGTAACTTTAAAAAGCTGGTCTAAAAAATACAATCTTAAAAATGATGTTGCTATTTACTTTAGTGATGGGGTTCATCCTTCCAAATTAACTTACGAAATATGGGGGAAAGATATGGCTCAATTTATTATGAAAAAACGAGCTTTTAAAAAATGGATAAGAAGTAAATAAATTAAAAAAACCTCAAGCTTTCACTTGAGATTTTTAATATATTTTCGATAATTTTAATTATCAATAGAACCTAAAACACGTTTCATAAATGTATTTAACGCTTCCTTTTTAGGAGTACCGTCTTTTACCATTTTATCTACTTCCAAAGCTCCATACATATTCGAAATCAACTCTCCAATAACATCTAATTCTTCATCTTTTAAAGACGAAACTTCTGTTAAAGCCTCTAATGTTTCAATAGTTTCTAGTATGTAATCTTGGTCGTTTTCTTCAATAAAACTAGTTAAATGCTTAATTACAGGTAATTTCATAATCTAAGCTAATTCGTTTACTAAGTCCTTCAAGACATCAAACTTATTTGTTTGTGCCTGATTTTTCTTTTCTCCATTTTCAAAAATTGCAAATGTTGGCAAATTACTTACGTCTGCTAACTTTCTGCTTTCAGGAAATTTCTCAGCATCAACAATTACAAACTTAATTGAATCCATTTCTGAAGCCAATTTCTTAAACTTAGGTTTCATAATTCTACAATTTCCACACCAAGTTGCAGAGTACTGTACAATTACTTTATCGTTACCTAAAACAATTACTTGTAAATTATCTTCTGTTAATTCTTGTACCATTTCTTTTTTGCTTTTTTAAATTATTAAAAGGATTCGTGTTCTTGTCCCCCAACGAAAACACGAATTTTTTCCTCTTATATTATTAGTTTTTAGCTAAATACTCTGCAGTTCCTTTAGCATTTGGAGACATTGCTTCTTTACCTTCTTCCCAGTTTGCAGGACAAACTTCTCCATTTTTCTGAACATGAGAATATGCATCAATTAAACGTAAAAATTCATTTACATTTCTACCAACTGGCATATGATTAACTCCTTCATGAAATACAGTTCCTTCTTCATCAATTAAATACGTAGCTCTGTAAGTTACATTATCTCCTTCTACTTGTATTGTTTGAGAAACCTCATCAAAAGTCTCGTTCGTAATATCTAAAATCCCTAAAATTGAAGATAAATTACGGTTAGAATCTGCTAAGATAGGATATGTTACACCTTCAATTCCTCCATTATCTTTAGAAGTACTTAACCACGCAAAATGTACTTCTGGAGTATCACATGAAGCACCAATTACAATTGTATTTCTTTTTTCGAACTCACCTAAAGCTGCTTGAAAAGCATGTAATTCTGTAGGACAAACAAATGTGAAATCTTTTGGATACCAAAATAATAAAACTTTTTTCTTATTATTTATTGCTTCTTCTAATACATTTAATTTAAATGTATCACCCATTTCATTCATTGCGTCTACATTTAAATCTGGAAATTTTTTACCAACTGCTGTTGCCATTTTTATTGAATTTTATAATTATTAATATTTTTTTATTTTCTGATACAAAGATAAAAATGATGTTAGAGAATAATAAATAAGTTAATGGGAAGTTTTTATATTACAATCATTTTTTCTTATAGCCAAATGGTTCAATAATAAGATTTTCTGATATTAATTATTTTAATCAATTTTATTGATTTTCAAATAAAACATATAGATAAAAACTATTAAAAATAATTTGTAACTTTGAAGTCTTAAAACATAAAACATATAATTATGGATAATTACGATATAAACGATAGCAAATCTAGCATGGATAAATGCCCATTTATGGCTGGAGCTGAGAAAAAAACTGGCGGACATGGTACAACAAATAGAGAATGGTGGCCAAATGAATTAAAATTAAATATACTACGTCAAAATGCAACAAAATCAAATCCTTTAGGAGAAAAATTTGATTACAAAGAGGCGTTTAACAGTCTTAATTTTAGCGAGTTAAAGCAAGATGTTCTAAATCTAATGACAGATTCGCAAGATTGGTGGCCAGCTGATTATGGACATTATGGTGGTTTTATGATTCGAATGGCTTGGCACAGTGCTGGTACTTATAGAATTGGAGATGGACGTGGAGGAGCTTCTTCAGGAAATCAAAGATTTGCACCTTTAAATAGTTGGCCAGATAATGGAAACTTAGACAAAGCACGTTTTTTATTGTGGCCAGTAAAGAAAAAATATGGAAATAAAATTTCTTGGGCAGATTTAATGATTTTAGCAGGAAATTGCGCTCTAGAATCTATGGGTTTTCCAACATTTGGTTTTGCAGGGGGAAGAGAAGATATTTTTGAACCTGAACAAGACATCTATTGGGGAAGTGAAAAAGAATGGGGAAATAATGAGGCTAGATACGAAAGTGGTGAATTAGAAAAGCCATTAGCAGCAGTTATGATGGGTTGGATTTATGTAAACCCTGAAGGACCAAATGGAGTTCCAGATCCAATGGGTTCTGCAAAAAACGTTCGTGAAACATTTAAAAGAATGGCAATGAACGATGAAGAAACTGTTGCTTTGGTTGCTGGTGGACATACTTTTGGAAAAGCACATGGTGCTGCAAACCCAGATGAGTTTGTTGGAACTGAACCTCATGGAGCCAAAATTGAAGAAATGAGTTCTGGTTGGAAAAACTCATTTAAATCTGGTGTTTTAGACGATACAATTACAAGTGGAATCGAAGGAGCCTGGACACCAAACCCAATTCAATGGGATGCAGATTATTTTGATGTTTTATTAAATTACGACTGGGAATTAACTAAAAGTCCTGCAGGTGCACATCAATGGACACCAACAGCTGCTTCCAATGCTAAAATGGCTCCAAAAGCTGGAAACGCAAATGAAAAGCAAGCTTTAATGATGACAACAGCAGATATTGCTTTAAAAACAGATCCTAAATATTTAGAAATTTCTACTCGTTTTCATAAAGACCACAAAGCTTTTGAAGATGCTTTTGCTAGAGCTTGGTATAAATTAACACATAGAGATATGGGACCAATTGATCGTTATTTAGGCCCTGAAGTTCCTTCTGAAGAATTATTATGGCAAGACCCTATTCCAACTTCAAAAAACATTTTAAGCGATGCTGATATTAATTCTTTAAAGAATAATATAACTAATTCTGGATTAACAATTTCTCAATTAGTTTCTACTGCTTGGGCTTCTGCTTCTACATACAGAGGTTCAGACAAACGTGGTGGAGCAAATGGTGGAAGAATTCGTTTGGAACCTCAAAAAAATTGGGAAGTAAACAATCCTGAGGAATTAAGTAAAATCTTAACTGTTTACGAACAAATTAAAAATGATTTTGAGGGTAATGTTTCTATCGCAGATTTAATTGTTTTAGGGGGTTCTGTAGGAATTGAAAAAGCAGCAAAAAATGCAGGATACAATTTAACTGTTCCTTTTTCGCAAGGGAGAGGAGATGCTTCTCAAGAACAAACAGATGTTGATGCATTTAGTTATTTAGAGCCTTTGGCAGACGGATTTAGAAATTATGCAAAAACTAATTTGGCAATTTCTCAAGAAGATTTGTTAGTAGACAGAGCTAACTTATTGACTTTATCTATCCCAGAAATGACAGTTTTAATTGGTGGACTAAGAGTTTTAGGAGCAAATTACAACAACTCTAATCATGGTGTTTTTACAGATAAAAAAGAAACCTTAACCAACGATTTCTTTGCTAATATTTTAGATTTTTCAATTACTTGGAAAGCTGTAAATGCTGAAGAAAAAGAATTTATTGGAAGAGATCGTAAAACAAATGCAATGAAGTTTTCTGGAACAAGAGCAGATTTAATTTTCGGTTCTAACACAGAATTAAGAGCAATTTGTGAAGTTTATGGTGCAAATGACGCTCAAGAAAAATTTATAACAGATTTTATAAGCGCTTGGACGAAAGTGATGAATTTAGATAGATTTGATATCTCTTAAATAAACCATAATATTGAATTGTATAAAAAAGGTAGTAATTAAAATTACTACCTTTTTTTTATTATATTCTTTTTAAAATATAAAAAACTTGCGAATTTAAATTTCTAAAGAAGTTAAAGGGAGAGTATTCCTTTTTCAAAATTTGTAAATTTTCTTCGAAAAACACTTCTTCTAATTTATTATAATTGAACCCAATGTGAGTTAAAATATAACCGTTTTTTTCGGTTCTATTTACTGGTTTAAAAACAGTGCCTTAAAAATATTCTTTCTATTAGTATCTTTTTCTGTCTGTTTTATGGATAGTCTAATTAAATTTTTTACAAATGAGGCAACACCAACTTCAATAGGAACTGAAACAACAATTTGCCCTTTTTCTTTTAGCTTCTCTTTTATTTGTTTTAATAATTTAGATTGATTTTCTTTACTAAAGTGTTCTAAAACTTCTAAACAATAAATAACATCGAAGTTTTCTTTAGTTTGATTTAAGTTATTAATTAATAAGAAATCTTCATTAGAAATATTTGTTTCTAATTGATCAAACATATCTGTTACAGGTTCGTAACCTGTAATTTTTGCATTTACTTTTTCTTTTAATAATTTTAAAAAATAACCATCTCCAGTTCCAAAGTCTAACAAAGAAAAATTGTCTGAAAGTTCAATTAAATTTAATGCTTTTTTAAAACGTTTGTTATGTGAAAGTCTTTTAAAAAAAGAACGGTTTTTAATAGTTAAATTAGAATAGATATATTTTTTAGTCATCTAATTTTTAATTATTTACTCGCAAACAACTTCACATCATTTACAGAGACCTCTTTTTCTCCTAAAATAATTAAACGTTCTACAACGTTTCTTAACTCACGAATGTTTCCTGTCCAATTATATTCTTGTAATAACTGTATAGCTTCCGTTGAAAAGTTTTTCAAAGCCATTCCTTGTTCTTCCGAAATCTTTTTTGCGAAGAAATCTACCAATAAAGGAATATCTTCTCTACGATCGTTTAAAGCTGGAACTTTTATTAAAATAACCGCCAATCTGTGGTATAAATCTTCTCTAAACCTACCTTTAGCAATTTCTTCTTGAAGATTTTTATTTGTTGCAGCTACTACTCTAACATTTACTTTTATATCTTTATCTGAACCCACTCTAGAAATTCTACTTTCTTGAAGCGCACGTAAAACTTTTGCTTGTGCAGATAAACTCATATCTCCAATTTCATCTAAAAAAATAGTTCCTCCATTTGCAGCTTCAAATTTACCTGCTCTGTCTTTATTTGCTCCTGTAAAAGAACCTTTTATGTGTCCAAATAATTCACTTTCTATTAGTTCTGAAGGAATTGCCGCACAATTTACTTCAATCATAGAACCTTTATGACGATTAGATTTTTCGTGTAACCAATGTGCTACCAATTCTTTTCCTGTACCATTTGGCCCTGTAATTAAAACTCTTGCATCTGTTGCTGCAACTTTTTCTATAATTTCTTTAATATGAGAAATAGCATCGCTTTCGCCAACCATTTCGTAATTTTTACTTACTTTTTTCTTTAAACGTTTGTTTTCTACAACCAAAGTTTTCTTTTCCAAAGCGTTTCTAACCGTATTTAAAAGTCTATTTAAATCTGGTGGTTTAGAAATATAATCGAAGGCTCCCAAACGCATTGTATTTACAGCTGTATCTAAATCTCCATGACCAGAAATCATTACAATTGGCACTTCTGGTTTTATCTTTTTTGCTTTCTCCAAAACCTCAACACCATCCATTTTAGGCATTTTAATGTCACAAAGAACTAAATCGTAATCTTTGTCTTTTATCATTTCTATTCCAGCCAAACCATCTTCTGCTTCTTCAACAACATATGTGTCGTTTTCTTCAGAAATAATTTTTGTTAAAACTCTTCTAATCGCTGCTTCGTCTTCTATTACTAATATTGTTGGCATTATAATCTGAATTTAATTCCTGTTCTTAAATAAAATGTGTTTAAATTGTCTAACGTAAAAACGTTATCTCTATCTGCGTTTCTTAAAACATTGTTTAATCTTAATGTATACCCACTATATGCAAACCAAACTAAATGTTTTGTAAATTGATATTCGTAACCTAAACCAGCAACAACTAACGATAACGAAATATTATCTACTTGATTACCATTTACCATTGTTGGTTTTTGTAAATGTGCAAAATAACCATCTAAACCTACAAAAGATTGCAAACTTTTTTCTGGACTAAAGGCATATTTTAAATTCATTTTTGGCACTCCAACTGTGTAAGACCATTTTTCTGTCATCTGCCTAAAATAGCTAATTAATGGAAGTGGAAATGGAATTCCTGCAGTTGTATTATAAGTTAGACCTAAAATTAATCGATAAGGTTTTTCAAGCTCTTTTGCTTTTGTTCGGTCTTTAATAAAGAAAACTCCACCATTAACAAAAAAGTCTTTATTCGTTATTTTTTTATTTAATGTAGAAGCTAATCTTGGAGTAATACTGTAAGCAACTCTCCAATATTCATTCATTTTATAAGTATAAGCTAAATTTAAATCTATAATAGTAATTGTTTCTATTGCAGAAGTATCGAAAGGATATTTATCATTTAAATTTAAATATATTCTGTTGTATTCGGAACCAATAACAAAGTAACTATCTTCCTTAATTTTAATTGGGTAATTTACCAATGCTCTAATTCTTGTATATTGATCTTCGGATTTATTCTTTGGAATAAAAGAATATTCTAATCTTGCCAAATCTGTAAGTTGCGCATTTGCACTTACACATACGAACATTAAAATCAATACTAAAAACTTTTTCATATTTTTTTCTGCTTTACTCTTCCTTTTTCTCTTCTTTCTTTACTTCTTGCTTTTCTTCTTTATGTTCTATTTCTTTTGGTTCGTTATTTTCTTTGACTACTTGTAATTTTGCCTGCGGATAAAAATGCACATCTCTTTGTGGAAAAGGAATAGTAACATTATTATCTCTAAATGCTTTATCTATTTCGAAACGCAAATCACTTTGTACAAATCGTGTTTCGAAACTATCGTTTAAAGAAAACACCAACTTAAAATTCAAAGAACTGTCTGCAAAATCTGTAAACAACACACTTGGTTCTGGAACTTTTAAAATTTTAGCATGCTTTTTAGCAGTTTCCATGAGAATATTTTTCACTAACCCAACATCACTTCCATAAGAAACTCCCACTGTTACAGATTCTCTTGTTTCTGTTCCATTTTCGGTCCAATTGAACAAGATATTGGTTAAATATAAATGATTGGGAATTACCAAAACCTTATTATCAATCGTTACTGCTCTTGTGGTTCTTAAACGAATATCTAAAACCCGACCCACTTTTCCTTCTAATTCAATAATATCTCCAACATGTACAGATTGGTCTACCAATATAAAAATCCCAGAAATAATATCTTGAAACAACGTTTGCAAAGCCAAACCAACACCAATTAAAAGTGCTGCAGAAGCTGCAAAAACCGCAGTTACATTTACTCCTGAAGAATGCATTGCAATTAAGAAAATAACGAGGAAAACAAACCACCTGATGTAGGTAAAAACAGTAACAAACTTGTGTTTATCGTTCTCTGGAAGCTTTCTTGTTATTAATCTTCGTACAAATTTAAGCAAGATTGCTGTTACGATTAGCGCAATCGCAACAAATAGTAACCCTTTTACAGTTATACTTATTTCTTTCGAAAAAACGAATGTGTATTCTAAAATAGAATTTGCTTCTTCTACAATTGTATCTGCTACTTGCTCTATCTTGTCTTGCATTATTTTAATATTTTAACCATTTGTACAAGTCT
The DNA here is from genome assembly GCF_014784055.1 of Polaribacter haliotis. Lineage (NCBI taxonomy): Bacteria > Pseudomonadati > Bacteroidota > Flavobacteriia > Flavobacteriales > Flavobacteriaceae > Polaribacter > Polaribacter haliotis. The sequence continues at coordinate 1,357,931 of NZ_CP061813.1, forward strand.
TTATAAGTTGCTTTTTTACCATACATTAAAATACCAACTCTATAAATTTTTGCCGCTAACCAAACCATAAAAACGAAGGTAGCTACTAATAAGCTCATCGAAATTGCTAATTCTGTCCAAGAAACTCCAAAAGGGACTCTCATTAACATTACAATTGGCGATGTTAACGGAATATATGAAAAAATTATCGAAACAGGTCCATGAGGATCATTTACAACAGTTGCAAAACCAACGTAAACACCTAATATTAAAGGTAACATAATTGGCAACATAAATTGTTGCGTGTCAGTTTCGTTGTCTACAGCAGCTCCTACTGCTGCAAAAAGTGAACTATACAACATAAATCCACCTAAAAAATAGAAGATAAATAGCACAAATAACTTTAAAATTGGTAAGCCTAATATTTCTTGAACTACCAATTGCATTTTATCTCCTTCTGCTACATTTTTAACAGCATCCATTTGTTCTGCAGAAACAGACGTGTTTTGCATTTGAGACATATCTACCCCAAATACAGAAGAAACGATTGTTAAAATAATGAACAATAAAATTCCCCAAATAAAAAATTGAAGCAAACCTGCAGACGCATTTCCAATGATTTTACCTAACATTAACTGAAAAGGTTTTACTGAAGAAACAATTATTTCTATAATTCTACTAGTTTTTTCTTCGATAACACTTCTCATTACAGAAGTTCCATAAATCATTACAAACATCATTAACAAATAACCAGCAATTGCGCCAAAAATAATTTTAATCCAATTTCTTAATTTTGATGATTCTTCTCCTGAAAAATCATACATTTTTATATCTGTATTAATTTTTGAAGCTTCAATTTGAGCTAAATCAATACCAAAACTGGTTAGTTTTTTATTTCTAAGTTTTTTCTCGATTTTACTTTCTAAAGAATTTATTAAAGACATATTTGGCGAATCTTTAGAATAAAATTCCACAGAACTTGCTAAAATTTCTAAACTATCGTTTTTTGGAATGTATAAAACTCCATAATAACTACCTTCTTCTACTTTTTTCTTAGTTTCATCGATTCCTGAAGATGTGAAATCTGTATAAATTATAGATTTCGTGTCTTTAAAATCACTTTTATCAAACAAACCAGAATTATCTACATAAACTATTTGTTTTGCCTTTTCGTCATTTTTCTTCATTAGAAAAACAACCAAAGTTAGCATCCCAACCATAATAAGTGGACTCAAAAAAGTCATTACTATAAATGATTTATTTCGAACCTTAGCAATAAATTCTCGCTGAATAATTAATTTTAACTTACTCATAATTAATTGTTTTTATTTATTGCTTGAATAAAAATATCGTTCGCACTTGGAATCAATTCCACAAAATGTTGCACTTCTCCTCTACTCGTTAAGAAAGATAATAAATCGTTAGATGTACTATTTTCGTTTAACTGAACATTTAACGTTAAACCATCATTCAATAATTTAAAATCTGCAGGCGACACTTTAAAATTTTCTTTCAATGTATTTTCTACTTCCTTCGGATTTGTAGTTTTTAAACCAACTTGAAAGGTATTTGTTCTAAATTCTCTTTTGATATCTTGTAATTTTCCATCTAAAATTAAATTCGACTTATTAATTAAAGCAATCTCATCGCACATTTCTTCTACGGATTCCATTCTATGTGTAGAAAAAATAATGGTTGCACCTTCATTTCTTAATTGTAGAATTTCATTTGCAATTAATTGCGCATTAATAGGATCGAAACCAGAAAAAGGCTCATCAAAAATTAATAATTTAGGATTGTGCATTACTGTTACAATAAACTGTACTTTTTGTGCCATTCCTTTAGAAAGCTCTTCAATTTTCTTTCCCCACCAAGCAGTAATGTCGAATTTTTCGAACCAATATTGTAATCTTTTCTTTGCTTCAGACTTACTTAAACCTTTTAATTGTGCCAAATACAAAGCTTGTTCGCCAACTTTCATCGATTTATATAAACCACGTTCTTCTGGCAAATATCCAATTTGCTCTATATGATGTGGTGCCAATTTTTCTCCATCTAATAAAATAGACCCAGAATCTGGCAATGTAATTTGGTTAATTATTCTTATTAAAGAAGTTTTTCCTGCACCATTTGGTCCTAACAATCCATAAACACTTCCCTTTGGAATATGTATGGAAACATCATTTAACGCAGTAAAATCGCCATATTTTTTTACGATATTATTTATTTCTAATAAATTATTCATTAATTATTCTAAATTAAAACCATTAATTTTCTCTAATACAAACTTACATATTTTGTAGGTATTTGTATTATTAATATTCGAAAGCTTCAGCATTAATTTTTTGTTAAATTTACTATGCGTGCATAACTTTTTTAAAATTTACTATGCGTGCATAATAAATTTTTATATCTTTGAGCCAATGGAGAAATATAAATCGATAGATCATCAATTAAGAGCAACTTGGCAAGCAGTTGCCAAAATGTATAACGAACAAGCGTTAACTCATAATAGTACAATGGCTACAGCTTTTGTATTATTAAATATTGATAAAATTAACGGAACTCCATCCACAGCATTAGGGCCTTTAATGGGAATGGAACCTACAAGCCTTTCACGAATTTTAAAAAACATGGAAGATAAAGGAGCTATTTGTAGAGAAAAAAATCCTGATGATGGTAGAAGTGTAATTATAAAACTAACTGAATATGGAAAAGAAATGAGAGCCGTTTCTAAAGGACATGTTATTCAATTTAATGAAACTGTAATACAAAATGTATCTCAGAAAGATTTAGAAGGTTTTTTTAATGTGACTTCAAAAATAAATAAATTAATTTCTGATAAAGAAATTTACAAGGAAACAAGCAACAAAGCAGTATAAAAACAATAAACAAATGACCAGAAGAATTAAAAAAGTAGCGATTATCGGTTCCGGAATTATGGGAAGTGGAATTGCATGTCATTTTGCCAATATTGGCGTAGAAGTTCTATTATTGGATATCGTTCCAAGAGAATTAACTGACAAAGAAAAAGCAAAAGGTTTAACATTAGAAGACAAAGTTGTACGAAATCGTTTAGTAAATGATGCGTTAACTGCTTCTTTAAAGTCGAAACCGTCTCCTATCTATAATCAAAAATTTGCAAACAGAATTACTACTGGTAATTTAGAAGATGATATTGCAAAAGTAAAAGATGTAGATTGGATTATGGAAGTCGTGGTTGAAAGACTAGACATCAAAAAAATAGTTTTCGAAAAACTGGAAAAACACAGAACTCCAGGAACTATAATTTCTTCGAATACTTCTGGAATTCCTATTAAATTTATGAATGAAGGAAGAAGTGAAGATTTTCAAAAGCATTTTGCGGTAACTCACTTTTTTAACCCTCCAAGATATTTAAAGCTTTTCGAAGTAGTACCAGGACCAGATTGTAAACAAGAAGTTACAGATTTCTTAATGATGTATGGTGAAAAATTCTTAGGAAAAACTTCGGTTTTAGCAAAAGATACACCTGCATTTATTGGAAATAGAGTTGGTATTTTCGGAATACAATCTTTATTTCACCAAGTAAAAGAATTGGGTTTAACTGTAGAAGAAGTAGATAAATTGACTGGACCCGTTATTGGACGCCCAAAATCTGCAACTTTTAGAACGGTTGATGTTGTTGGTTTAGACACTTTGGTACATGTTGCTAATGGTATATATGAGAATTGTCCAGATGATGAAGCTCACGAATTATTCAAGTTACCAGGTTTCATCAATACAATGATGGAAAATAAATGGTTAGGAAGCAAAACAGGACAAGGTTTTTATAAAAAAACAGTAAATGCTGAAGGAAAAAAAGAAATCTTAACTTTAGATTTAGATACTTTAGAATATCGTTCTTCTAAAAGAGCAAAATTTGCAACTTTAGAATTAACGAAAACGATTGATAAACCAATAGACAGATTTAAAATCTTAGTTGGTGGAAAAGACAAAGCTGGTGAATTCTACAGAAAGAATTTTTCTGCAATGTTTGCATACGTACAAAATAGAATACCAGAAATTTCTGATGAATTATACAAGATAGATGATGCAATGAAAGCTGGTTTCGGTTGGGAAAATGGACCTTTCGAAATTTGGGATGCAGTTGGCGTAGAAAAAGGAATCGAATTAATGAAAGCAGAAGGTTATAAAGTTGCTGATTGGGTAACTGAAATGACTGCAAATAATATAAAATCTTTTTATACAGTTAAAGAAGGAGCAACTCATTTTTATGATTTAGCTTCGAAAACACAAACGAAAAAACCTGGTCAAGATGGATTTATCATCTTAGACAATATTAGAAAATCTAACGAAGTTTTTAAAAATTCTGGTGTTGTAATCGAAGATATAGGAGATGGAATTTTAAATGTAGAATTCCAATCTAAAATGAACACAATTGGGGGTGATGTTTTAGCAGGCATAAATAAGGCTATTGATTTAGCTGAAAAAGATTACCAAGGACTTGTCGTTGGTAATCAGGCTGCTAATTTTTCAGTTGGTGCAAATATTGGTATGATTTTTATGATGGCTGTAGAGCAAGAATATGATGAATTAAATTATGCCATTAAATATTTCCAAGATACAATGATGCGTATGCGTTATTCTTCAATTCCAACTATTTCTGCTCCTCATGGAATGGCTTTAGGTGGTGGTTGTGAAATATCTTTACATGCAGATAAAGTAGTTGCTGCTGCAGAAACATATATGGGATTAGTCGAATTTGGAGTTGGTGTAATTCCTGGAGGTGGTGGTTCTAAGGAAATGGCTTTAAGAGCATCAGATTCTTTTAGTAAAGGAGATGTAGAATTAAATATTTTACAAGAAAACTTTTTAACTATTGGAATGGCAAAAGTATCTACTTCTGCTTATGAAGCATTTGATTTAGGATTACTTCAAAAAGGAAAAGACGTTGTTGTTGTTAATAAAGACAGACAAATTGCAACTGCAAAAGCCCACGCGAAATTAATGGCAGAAAGTGGTTACACACAACCTGCAACTCGTAAAGATGTAAAAGTTTTAGGAAAACAAGCGTTAGGTATGTTCTTAGTAGGAACAGATTCTATGGAACATTCTAAATACATTTCTGAACACGACCAAAAAATCGCAAATAAATTAGCTTATGTAATGGCTGGTGGAGATTTATCTGAACCAACTTTAGTTACAGAACAATATTTATTGGATTTAGAAAGAGAAGCATTTTTATCTCTTTGTACAGAACGTAAAACGTTGGAAAGAATTCAAGCGATGTTAAAAACAGGTAAACCTTTAAGAAACTAAAAAAATGAAAACAGCATATATAGTAAAAGCATACAGAACTGCAGTTGCGAAAGCGCCAAAAGGGGTTTTTCGTTTTAAACGTGCAGACGAGTTGGGTGCAGAAACCATTCAACATATGATGAAAGAATTACCAAATTTAGACGTAAAACGTATAGATGATGTAATCGTAGGGAACGCAATGCCAGAAGGTTCGCAAGGATTAAACATGGCACGTTTTATTTCTTTAATTGGTTTAAATTCTGTGGATGTTCCAGGAGTTACTGTAAATCGTTTCTGTTCTTCAGGATTAGAAACTATTGCAATGGCTGCTGCAAAAATTAGTGCAGGAATGGCAGATTGTATTATTGCAGGTGGTGCAGAAAGCATGAGTTCTGTTCCAATGACTGGTTTTAAACCAGAGTTAAATTACGACACTATTAAAGATGGTCATGCAGATTATTATTGGGGAATGGGAAATACTGCAGAAGCAGTTGCCAATCAATTTAAAGTTTCTAGAGAAGACCAAGATGAATTTGCATTCAATTCTCACATGAAAGCTTTAAGAGCACAAGCAGAAAATCGTTTTCAAGACCAAATTGTTCCTATTGAAGTTGAAGAAACGTATTTAGATGCAAATGGAAAAAAAGCGACAAGAAAATATACAGTAAATAAAGATGAAGGACCAAGAGCTGGAACTTCAACAGCTATTTTAAACAAATTACGTCCAGTTTTTGCAGCTGGAGGAAGTGTTACTGCAGGAAACTCCTCTCAAATGAGTGATGGTGCTGCTTTTGTAATGGTAATGAGTGAAGAAATGGTAAAAGAATTAAATATCGAACCAATTGCAAGAGTTGTAAACTATGCAGCTGCTGGTGTAGAGCCAAGAATTATGGGAATTGGACCAGTTGCAGCGATTCCTAAAGTTTTAAAACAAGCAGGATTGCAACAAAGTGATATCGAGTTAATTGAATTGAATGAAGCTTTTGCTTCTCAATCTTTAGCAGTAATGCGTGAGTTAAACTTGAATCAAGATATCGTAAATGTAAATGGTGGAGCCATAGCATTAGGACATCCATTAGGTTGTACAGGAGCAAAATTATCTGTGCAATTATTCGATGAAATGCGCAAACGTGATATGAAAAACAAATACGGAATGGTAACAATGTGTGTAGGAACTGGACAAGGTGCTGCAGGTGTTTTTGAATTCTTAAGTTAATAACAAAATTAAACAAACAAAAAATGGCAGAATTATTAAGAGGTGGTCAATTTCTTGTAAAAGAAACAAATTGCGAAGACGTTTTTACTCCTGAAGATTTTTCAGAAGAACAACAAATGATGAAAGAAGCAGTGATGGAATTTAATGATCGTGAAATTATTCCTCATAAAAATAGATTTGAAGCAAAAGACTACGCTTTAACTGAAGAAGTAATGCGTAAAGCAGGAGAATTAGGTTTCTTAGGTGTTGCTGTTCCTGAAGAATATGGCGGATTAGGAATGGGATTCGTTTCTACACTTTTAACTTGTGATTATATTTCAAGTGGAACAGGTTCTTTTAGTACCGCTTTTGGTGCACATACAGGAATTGGGACTATGCCTATTACTTTATATGGAACTGAAGAACAAAAACAAAAATATGTACCAAAATTAGCTACAGGAGAGTGGTTTGGTGCTTATTGTTTAACGGAACCTGGAGCAGGCTCTGATGCGAATTCAGGAAAAACAACTGCAGAAGTATCTGCAGATGGAAAATCTTATAAAATTAATGGACAAAAAATGTGGATTTCGAACGCAGGTTTTTGTCGTTTAATGATTGTTTTCGCAAGAATAGAAAATGATAAAAATATTACAGGTTTTATCGTAGAATATGATAAAGACAATGCAAATGGAATTACCCTAGGTGAAGAAGAGCATAAATTAGGAATTAGAGCATCATCAACCAGACAAGTATTTTTTAACGACACTGTTGTTCCCGCAGAAAATATGTTAGCTGGACGTGGAGAAGGGTTTAAAATTGCAATGAATGCTTTAAATGTTGGTCGTATTAAATTGGCAGGTGCTTGTTTAGATTCTCAAAGAAGAGTTATTACACATGCAGTAAAATATGCTACTGAAAGAAAACAATTTAAAACTCCAATTGCAGATTTTGGTGCCATTAAAGTAAAGTTAGCAGAAATGGCAACTGACGCTTATGTTGGTGAATCTGCAACTTACAGAGCTGCAAAAGATATTGAAGATAGAATTGCATTAAGAGTGGAAGCTGGAAATTCGCATCAAGAAGCAGAATTAAAAGGTGTTGAGGAGTATGCTATTGAATGTTCTATTCTTAAAGTTGCGGTTTCAGAAGATATTCAGAATTGTGCAGATGAAGGAATTCAAATTTTTGGTGGAATGGGATTCTCGGAAGAAACTCCTATGGAATCTGCTTGGAGAGATGCAAGGATTGCTCGTATTTACGAAGGAACCAACGAAATTAACAGAATGCTTTCGGTAGGAATGTTAATTAAAAAAGCCATGAAAGGTCATGTAGATTTATTAGGGCCTGCAACAGAGGTTGCAAATAGCTTAATGGGAATTCCTTCTTTTGATACTCCAGATTATTCTGAATTATTTGCTGAAGAAAAGCACATGATAGAAAAGTTAAAGAAAACTTTCTTAATGGTTGCTGGTGCAGCATTACAAAAATATGGTCAAGAAATTGAAGAACACCAACAATTATTAATTGCTGCTGCAGATATATTAATTGAAATATACATGGCAGAATCTGCAATTTTAAGAACTGAGAAAAACGTGAAACGTTTTGGTGAAGACAAGCAATCTGTTCAAATAGCAATGTCTAAATTATATTTATATCATGCTGTAGACAAAATCGAAGAAAAAGGAAAAGAAAGTATCATTTCTTTTGCTGAAGGTGATGAACAACGTATGATGTTAATGGGATTAAAGCGTTTTACAAAATATGCGAACTATCCAGATATTGTAGATTTACGAAACGAAATTGCAGAAAAAGTAAAAGCAGAAAATAAATACTGCTTCTAAAAAGCTCTTGATGTCAAAATGAGTGTTTAGAAAATATTTTTTCTTTTCACTCAGGCTGACAACTTTATAAATATTGAAAATTTTCTTAAATAATCAAAATTTTAAGAATTAGTTGTTTGTTTAGAAAAGACCATCTTAATCGATGGTCTTTTTTTGTTTTGAGTTCATGTTAAATTGATTTCAGTTAAATTATTTTTATTTGTGTCCTTAATTTTACAATATCAAAAAACGAACTTATGTTATCATTATTTATACAAGAAACACCTAAAGATCAAAAAGGAGAATTAGATGTTAACACACAAAGTATTATAGAAAAATTAGACACTTGGTTGGATGGTTTTATAAAAAACATCCCAAATATATTAGTCGCAATTTTAGTCTTTATTGCTTTTATTTATATCGCTCGTTTCTTTGGAAGAACTGTGAAAAAACTTCTAAAAAAGAGAGGGAGAGACAATTTTGGAGAAATTTTAGGAAGTTTTACCAAATGGGTTTTATTAATAGTAGGTGTAATGTTATCATTAACAATTATGTCTCCTAATTTAAGTCCTGCAGATTTAATTGCTGGTTTAGGTGTAAGTTCTGTAGCCATTGGTTTTGCATTTAAAGACATTTTACAAAACTGGTTGGCTGGTATATTAATTTTGATGAGAAGACCTTTTGAAATTGGCGACCAAATTGTTGTAAATGGTTTTGAAGGAACTGTTGAAAGAATTGAAACAAGAGCCACTATAATTAGACAATATAATGGAAAAAGAATTGTAGTTCCTAATAGTGAAATCTATACAAATTCTGTTAAAGTAATTACTGCTAACGATTTAATTCGTTCGCAATATGATATTGGTTTAGGTTATGACCAAGACAGAGAAAAAGCAATGCAAATTTTAAAAGAAACTATTGAAAACACAGAAGGTGTAAGTAGTGAAAAACCAGTAGATGTGTTGCCTTGGGATCAAGCAGATAGTTGGTTGACAATTAGAGTTCGATGGTGGACAAATAGTGACAGACCAGATGTTGTAAAAGCGTATTCTAAAGTGATTTTAAATACACAAAATGCGATGGATGAAGCAGGAATAGATTTACCTTTCCCAACTCAAATTGAAATTAAAAACGCACACAATTTTGAAGAATTAAAAGAAAAAGCAAATAATTCTAAAGAAAATAAAGAAGAGAAAAAAGAAGAATAATTAGATTATAAAATATTTATGAAAGGCTTTCATTGTAAATAATGAAAGTCTTTTCTTTTAAGTAGGTTTTCAAATGAAAATTAATAAAAATCTATCTTTTAATCCTTTCTTTATTGTTGTAAATTAGTACTTTAAACTTTATATAATGAAACTTTCACTAAAAATAGCACTTCCAATTTTTGCAACCACAATATTATTCGTTTTCTGTAATAATATGGAACCTAAAAAAACGACTACAAAATCTGTTGAAGTTGCTCAAAAACATTCAAAATTTAACGATTATTGGTACCAAGGAAAAGCAGAAATAACTTCTTACAAATTATCACAAAATAGATATGGAGAAATCCATGAAGGCAAAGCTGTAAACATTTTTGTTACGGAAGATTTTCTGCCTGAAAAACAAGTGAAAGCAGATAGTAGAAATGATAAAAACATACCAATTCTAAAACTGAATAGCACTAAAAAATATGTAACAGGAATTTATCCTTATTCTTTAATGACAAGCACCTTCTCTCCTATCAACACAAACGAAAATGCGATTAAAATTTCTTTTTCTGTGCAAGAATGGTGTGGAAATACTTTTGTTCAATTGAATAACAGAGAACAATTTAAAATTGATTTTCACTCGTATTTCGAAAGTAATGCTGATAGAAAATTGACTCTGGAAAAAAATATTTTAGAAAATGAATTGTGGAATGTTTTACGAATAAATCCGAAGAATTTACCCATTGGAAAATTTGATATAATTCCCTCTTTTGAGTTTTTAGCTTTGAATCATCAGAAAATAAAAGCCTATAAAGCCGAAACTTCTTTAGATGAAAAAGAAGGTTTTATTGTGTATTCAATTAATTATCCTGAATTAGAAAGAACCTTAACAATAAAAGCAACTAAAGAATTTCCATTTATTATTGAAAATTGGAAAGAAACTTCAACCAGAAGAGGAAAAACATTAACCACCAAAGCTGAAAAGATAAAGACAATACAATCCGCTTATTGGAGTAAAAATGGAGTTGCAGATACCCAAGAAAGAAAAGAATTAGGTTTATAATTTTCTAAAATAGATTATATAAAACATTTATCTTCGTTCAAAATAAAATAATTATGAAAACTAAATTCTTGTTACTAACTTTATTTACAACCATATTTATTGGCTGTAATTCACCTAAAAACAATCAATTTGATAAAGAAATGCTTTTAGAAAGCATTAAAATCTTATCTCACGATTCTTTGGAAGGAAGAGGTTTCTCTAAAGTTGGAAATTACAAAGCTCAAAAATTTATAGCTAAAAGATTCGAAGAAATTGGTTTAGAAAAAATGTTTGACAATTCTTACATTCAAGAGTTTCCTTATACATTTTCAGGTAAAAGAAGATTGAGAATGTTTCCAATAGCTGGAATTGAAAAAGATGTAGAAAACATTCCTGACACAACAGTTATTGGTGGAAATGTAATTGGAAAAATTCCTGGAAAAATTGACAAAACAATAGTAATTACTGGGCATTTAGATCATTTAGGAAGTAAAAATGGAGAAATTTACAATGGCGCAGATGACGATGCTTCTGGAACAGCTGCTTTGTTTGCAATTGCTTCTTATTTCAAAACAAACAAACCAAAACATACCTTAATTTTTGCAGCTGTAGATGCTGAAGAAATTGGTTCTTTGGGCGCAGATTATTTCTTAAAAAACTATACTGACAAACAAAATATTGTTTTAAATATTAATATGGATATGATTGCACATAACGATTCTTTGCAATTATATGCTTCTGGTTTGCATCATTATCCGCAGTTAAAAGAACCGCTTCAAAATATAGAATCTCCAATAACTTTGTTATTCGGACATGACAACCCTGAAGATAAAACAAAAGACGATTGGACATTTTCTTCTGACCACAGAATTTTCCATAAAGAGAAAATTCCGTTTATTTATTTTGGTGTAGAAGACCATAAAGATTATCATAAAGCAACTGATACTTTTGAAAACATCAACCAAGGTTTTTATGTAGATGCTGTTAAGTTGATTATTAAAGCTATTGAAAATTATGATTCATTTTTAGAATAAAATCAATATTTAAAAATTTCAACTATGAAAAACACCATTACAAAAGGTTTTATTTTATCAGGATTATCGAATATTATTGCAGTTTTAATCCTATCAAGATTTTTTACAAACGAATTTATTCCGAAATACGACAATGTAGTAATGTCTAATTTTGGTTTATTAATGATTGTTGTTTGGGGTTTTGCTTATATTTCTGTTGCAAAAGATTATTCAAAAGTAAAATGGTTGGTGGCAGTTTTTGCTGTTGAAAAACTAATTTATGCGATTATTTGGATTCTTTGGAGATTAAATAATGATGTTTTTCCAATTTTCGACGAAGATATAATGGCTGGAATCTTCTATTCTATTTACGGAATTAACGATATTATTTTCTTTTTCTTCTTTTCGTACGTTTTTATAAAACTATCTAAAAAATAAATAGCTAATCTCTTTTTTATCAGTACTTTTGCACGCAATTTGAAAACAACGAAATGAAGCGCATAAAACAATACAAAAAACTTTTTAACGTAGAAGGAGCTATCGATTTAAAAGATCTTAAAAAAACCTACAGAGGTTTAGTCAAAGAATGGCATCCTGATAAATTTTTAGAAGAAGACAAAAAAGAGGAAGCAGAAATTAAAAGTACAGAAATTATTGATGGTTACCACTTTTTAGTAAGTATTGCTCCTGAAACAAAAGAAGCAAATTTAGATGCTTACAAAAAGACAATTACAGAGTTTCAAGTAGCAGATTGGCATCATAAAAGTATGTTGTTAGAAGTTACTTTTACAGATGGAAATTCTTACGAATACTTTGGTGTAAGTAAAATTTTATTCGGAAAATTTGTAAACGCAAAATCTATGAATAACTTCGGTAAAAGAAATATTTTTAATTCTTTTACTTACAGAAAATCTATGAAAGCTTCTGTAAACGCTTAATTATAAATTTCTATAGAATAGAAATTACTCAAATAAAAAAAGAGATTACTTTAAAAGTAATCTCTTTTTTTATTGCTTTAAAGTTTAAAAAATCTATTCCAAAGCTCCTAAATAACGCTCTGCATCTAAAGCAGCCATACAACCTGTACCTGCTGCAGTAACTGCTTGTCTGTATTCTTTATCTTGGATATCTCCAGCTGCAAAAACTCCTGGTAAATTCGTTTTTGTCGTTTTTCCTTTCGTAATTAAATAACCTGTTTCGTCCATATCTAAAACTCCTTTAAATAAGTCGGAATTTGGTGTATGTCCAATTGCAATAAAAACTCCTGTTACAGGAATTTCAAAAGTTTCTTTTGTCTGATTATTAATTGCTCTAACACCTTCCACTACATTTGTTCCTAAAACTTCGTCTATTTCAGTATTATATAATACTTCAATATTTTTAGTTTTATTTACTCTATGCTGCATCGCTTTAGATGCTTTCATATAATCTTTACGAACCAAAATGGTTACTTTACTACAAATATTTGCTAAATAAGTTGCTTCTTCTGCAGCAGTATCTCCTGCTCCAACCACTACTACATCTTGTCCTTTATAGAAAAATCCGTCGCAAGTTGCACATGCAGAAACACCTCCACCAATTAAACGTTGTTCACTTTCTAATCCTAAATATTTTGCAGTTGCTCCTGTAGAAATAATTACAGTTTCTGCCTCAATATGTTTGTTTTCGTCCACAATAATTTTGTGAATTCCACCAACTTCTTCGCTTAAATCTACTTTTGTAACCAATCCAAAACGAACTTCTGTTCCAAAACGTTCTGCTTGTTTTTTTAGATCTTCCATCATTGCAGTTCCATCTGTACCTTCAGCATAACCTGGAAAATTATCAACTTCTGTAGTCGTTGTTAATTGACCTCCCATTTGCATTCCTGTATACATTACTGGTTTCATATCTGCTCTTGCTGCATAAATAGCGGCTGTGTAACCTGCAGGTCCTGATCCAATAATTAAGCATTTTATTTTTTCTATATTTTCTGACATAATTAGTATTGAAAAATTTGATTACAAATCTATATTTTTAGATTTATTTATGCCACTTTTCCCTATGAATAATTATAATTAGTTAATAACAAAAATTTATAGATTGTTTATAATGAAGTAAATTACTCTTTAGAAATATTTTCGACTTCTTTTTCAGTAATCATTTTATCGTTTTTATTTCCCCAAGAATTGGTAATATAATTCATAACATCTGCAACCTCATCATTGTCTAAACCCAATCTTGCCATGCTTCTTTTATATTGAACTCCATTTACAATAATCTTGCCTTTTAGACCAAATTTTATTGCTCTTATGCTTTCTTCTCTATTTTTCATTAAATAGTCAGATTTCGCCAATGGCGGATATGCTTTTCGTTTTCCTTCTCCATTTCCTGAATGGCAAGAAACACACATATCTTCATAAACATCTTTCCCTCTTTTAATGCTTTCTACAAATTTTGAATCCTGATTTACAACAATATATTCATCTTTTTTAGTTTGAAATGAAAATATCAAAAAACTAAATAAAATTACAATTCCTATTTTTTTCATGTTAATTATGGATTAATTCTTACAATTCCAACACCTTCAATTCCAGCATACAAAAAACCATAAATTCCTTGTTCTATCGAACGAACTCTTCCTAAACCTTCTAAAATTTTCTCTTCTTTCATTACTTTTCCATCTTTTAAAGTACAAACAGTAATATATTGAAACTTTAGTGAGCCAACTAATAAATTACCTTTCCAATTCGGATATTTATCAGAATTTACAAAAGCCATTCCACTTGGTGCAATCGATGGTGTCCAATAATGTAAAGGTTGTTCCATGCCTTCTTTTTTAGTGATTTCTGTAAATTTTGATCCTGAATAATTAACTCCATAACTAATTACTGGCCAACCATAATTTTTTCCTTTTTTAATAATATTTATTTCATCACCACCTTTTGGACCATGTTCATGAGACCAAATTTCGTTCGTAAACGGATTTATTTCCATTCCTTGAGGATTCCTATGTCCGTAACTAAAAATTGCTTTTTTAGCATTCTCTTCATTTACAAAAGGATTGTCTTCAGGAATTGTTCCATCGTCATTTAATCTATAAATTTTACCACCATCTCTGGTAATATCTTGCGGATTCTCATCTCTATTTCCTCTATCTCCAACACTAAAATACACACGATTTTGTGCATCAAAAACAATTCGAGAGCCAAAATGTTGTCCTTTTCTACTATTTGGTGTTGCTTTGTATAAAACTTGTTTGTTGATGAGTTTGTTATTTTTTAATTCAGCACTCATTAAAGCAGTATTTGCTCCTTTACCTTCACCTTCAGAGGAAGCATATGTAAAATAAACTCGATTATTTTCTTTAAAATTTGGGTGCAATTCTATATCTAACAAACCTCCTTGACCACGCAACGTAACTTCTGGCATTCCTTTAATTTCTATCTTTTTTCCATCTTTAAAATGAATTAATTGTCCTTCTTTTTCAGTAATTAATATTGAATTGTCTGGCAAGAAAGTAAATCCCCATGGAATATCGAGATCTGCAACTATAACTTCGTAGTTTTTTTCTTTTGATTTTTGTGAATAACAAGAAGAAAACAACATTAAAAAACTGATTAATAAGAGATAAGAATATTTCATTTCTATTGGGAATTAAATTTCAAAAAACTATTACAATATATAAATATTATTCTATATTTGCAGTCCTTAAATTGATGACTATTTTCGGGGTGTAGCGTAGCCCGGTCATCGCGCCTCGTTTGGGACGAGGAGGTCGCAGGTTCGAATCCTGCCACCCCGACTAAAACCAGTAACTTTGTTACTGGTTTTTTTGTGGGAAATTTTTAAAAAAATAGTTTTCTATCAAGTAAATCTTATAAATTTATTATTGATTAAAATTTTACACACAAAAGACCAAAACAACCTTTCATAAATTTAAAAATCTTAAGTAGCTTTACATAAAATCGATCAACATAAAAAAAACACAATGTTTTTATCAAAAAAAAGACTCTTTCAATTATTTTTTATAGCTATAATTAGTTTCAATTCTTACTCGCAATCAATTATCGACAACAATTCTTGGAAATTATCTTTAACTAAAAAAGGGCAAATAGAATCTCTATTATATAAGAAGGCAAATACCTTAATTCAATTTAATAAAAATGAATTTTCTGGTCCACGTTGGTATTTAAAAGCAAATAATAAAACGCTAGATTTAGACAATACTTATTTTAGTAAAGGGGAGTTTATTACAAATTACGACGGAATTAAAATGTCCTTAGCATATAAAAATGAGGAAGGAAAATTATTAATAATCGCTTCTGTAACAAACAATAATCAAACTCCTTTTCAACCAACAACATTAGGTTTACGATTGGGAATTGATACTTATATGGACGAATATCCTAATTGGGAAAAGAGGTTATTTCCTACGCTTTTACGAGCGGAATACACTCATTTTTGGGGTTATTTTATGTCTCCAAAAGGTAAAATTTTAGCAATTGCAAGCCCAGATGCAATCGCTTCTTGGAGTCATAACTATTCGAAAAGCTGGGGTTCACCTCCTTATGTTTTTGAAGGACATAGAGTAACATCAGTAAATTTAGACTTAATAAATGCATTGCCTTTGCCAAATAGACATCCGCAAAATTTATGGCAATTAAAACCTGGAGAAACTAAAACATTTCGAATTTATTTAGACGAAGTAAAATCGTTGGAAGTGCTTTCTAAAAAAATAGAAAATCTCACAAAAGCTCCAATGATTAATTTAGAGGTTACTTCTTTTGAAAAAGATGAAAAAGTAAAATTCTCAATTTTATCACAGCAAAAAACAACTGTAAAAATATACAATTCAAATGGAGATTATTTTACTCCGACTCTAAAATCAACAAAAAATAATGAATATTTTTTTGATTTTAAAAATCCGAATGAAGAAGGTTTGTATTTGATAAAAGCAACTTCAACAAATGGAAAAGTATCGGAGGCAAGTTTTTATGTAAGAAAACCATATAGTTGGTATATGAAAAAAGCAATGAAAGCTGTTATTGATTATCCTCAAAAAGCATCAAAATCGCACTGTGAGAGCTGGTATGGTTTTTATACAAGTTTTTCTGGCGGAAAATATTTTCCAGATAACGAAAACTTGAAACTTGCTAATAAACAGTTTGATAAAATATACCCTAAAATTTTCGATTCTATAAAAAATGTTCCTTTAGAGTATGGTTATAGAATTCAAAATACCAGTTCTATGATTGGTATTTTGGTAGATAGGTATCAACTTTATAAAAATGAAGAAGATTTAAAAAGAGCCATTCAGTTGGGCGATTTCTTAATTGCTTCTCAAACTCCAGATGGTGCGTATAGAGCTCATAATAAACATTATACAAGTGTTATTTATATCGCAAAAAGTTTAATGGAATTATTAGAAGCGATTGAACCATTAAAAAAAGATATCAATTATAATAAAATATACAACAAAATTTACGCGTCTGTTACTCTAGCAATTGACGAGTTAAAATTGAATAAAACTGATATTAAAACAGAAGGCGAACAAACTTTTGAAGATGGTATGATTTCTTGTTCTGCTTTACAATTGGCTAATTTTGCTTTGTTGCAAAAAGACGCTTCTAAAAGAAAACAATACCAAAATGCTGCTGTAGAAATGCTTGAAGAACATAGTTGTTTGGAACAATTAGCAATTCCTGATGCTAGAATGAGATCTTCTTCGTTGCGTTTTTGGGAAGCTCAGTATGATGTTTTAATGGGGAATAATTTCTTTAATTCTCCTCATGGCTGGTCTTCTTGGACTACTTATGCAAATTATTATATATATCTTTTAAATGGGGATATAAAATATTTAGAAAGAACTTTTAATGGTTTGGATGCTGCCATGCAAATGGTAGATTTAAAAAACGGAAAATTAAATTGGGCGTTTATGGTAAACCCCTATTTAAAAGTAACTCAAATTACAAAAAATATTGAAGGCGCAAATCCTCTTAATTTCCCTGGAGTTCATTACCATGTAAAAAATAATGTAAATAAAGAATACATTATGGGCGAAGAATATGTACCAATGGTTAGTAACTGGTTTTATGCAAATGCAAACGATAACGACATTCACGAGCATTTTAAATGTTTAGAAGAAGTTGCCTTAGGAAAAGCGTATGTTGCAGAGAAAGAAAATGGAGAGTTTTTAACTTTTAATTGTTCTATCACTAAAAAGAATGGAAAATTAGTTATACAACCAAGTGAAGATATTATTCATAAAGTCCATGTAAACCTTAAGAAAAAACATAATTTAAAAGTTGAGTTTAACAATAATACAGTATTAAAAAAAGCTCCTAAAGGAATGTCTTGGGTTACCAATTAATTTATCAACTAAATTTTAATAAAAAATCTTTAAAATGAAAAAATTCAAATATATATTTTTATTTATCAGCATAATTTTATTGAATAGTTGTAATGACAAAGAAATTACAGTTTTAGAAAAAACGAATTTTAACGAAAATTGGTTTTTTACAAATTCAGAAAATTTAGACGATAATAATTATTTACAAACTGTAAATTTTAGCGATTGGGATTCTATTACATTGCCTCATACACCCAAAATAGAGCCTAAAATTGTAAATAATCAATGGCAAGGAATTTCTTGGTATGCTAAAACATTTTTACTTTCTGATGAAATGAAAAATAAAAAATTATTCTTGAATTTCGAAGGCGCTATGAATATTGCCGAAGTTTGGATTAATAACAAGAAACTCATAAAACATCAAGGTGGATATTTACCTTTTACTGTCGATTTTACAGACGATGCTATTTTTGATAAGGAAAATACAATTCATGTGAAATTAAATAATAAAGACAATCCTATAACAGGACCAAAACCCTTAAAAACTTTAGATTTTAACACATATGGTGGTATTTATAGAAATGTTTGGTTAGTTGCTAAAAACAAGCTTTATATTACTGAGCCTATTTTAGAAAACAAGATCGCAAATGGAGGAATTTTTGTGACTTTCCCTGAAGTTTCTAATGAGAAAGCTGTCATCAACATAAAAACGCATATTAAAAATGAAACTGGTAAAACTGCTTCCTTGTTAATTAGAAATACGCTAATTGATAATGGAAAAGAGGTGATTTCTGTAAATACCAAAAATTATGATTTAGATTCGAAGAGCAATCAACAAATAGCTACTAATTTAAATGTACAACAACCTAAATTATGGTCGCCAAAATCACCTAATTTATATGATTTAAAAACAGAAATCATTCAAAATGGACAAATTATTGATTCAGAAATAACGCGAATCGGAATTAAAACGATGAAATTTGTGGGTCAGGATTTTTATTTGAATGGAGAAAAAACTTTTTTAAGAGGCATAAATCGTCATCAAGAATATCCTTATGTTGGGTATGCACTTTCAGACAATGCAAATTATCGAGATGCAAAAAAAATAAAAGATGCTGGTTTCGATTACGTTCGCTTATCTCATTACCCACAAAGCACTTCTTTTATGAATGCTTGTGATGCCTTAGGTTTGGTTACTATTGACGCTATTTTAGGTTGGCAGTATTTTAGCGAAGACAAAGATTTTCAAAACCATGTTTTTAAAACTGCAAGAGATTTAATTCGAAGAGATAGAAATCACGCATCTGTAATTGCATGGGAAGTTTCTTTAAACGAATCTTGGATGCCAGAACCTTTTATCGATAAATTAACAAAAATTGCGAAAGAAGAATATCCTACAGACCAATGTTTTACTGCTGGTTGGCAATCTTATGGTTATGATATTTATCTACAAGCGCGTCAACATCGCTTAAAACATTACGATGCCGATTTAAAAAAACCATACAACGTTTCTGAATATGGAGATTGGGAATATTATGCCATGAATGCAGGGTTGAATCAAGATGATTGGAGTGGATTATTGCAACAAGAACGTTCAAGTAGGCAATTGCGTTCTGCTGGCGAAAGAGCACTTTTGCAACAAGCAACCAATATTCAAGAAGCACATAACGATAATTTAAATACACCCGCTTTTGCAGATGGTTATTGGGTAATGTACGATTATAATAGAGGGTATGCAGACGATTTAGAAGCTTCTGGAATTATGGATGTTTTTAGAATTCCAAAACCTGCTTATTATTTTTATCAAAGTCAGCGAGATGCCAAGGATCCTTTTGGAAAACCAATGGTTTATATTGCAAATAATTGGCGAAAAAACAGTTCTTTAAATATCCGAATTTTTAGTAATTGCGAAGAAGTTGAGTTGTTTTTAAATGGAGAAAGTTTAGGAAGAAAAAAACCTACTATTAATACTGTTTCTAATAACTTAAACCATCCACCTTTTACATTTGAATTACCAAAATATGTGGCAGGAAAATTGGAAGCAAAAGGTTTTTTAAATGATAAAATTGTAGCAAACTACACTGTGAATAGTCCAGAAAAAGCATCAAAAATTAAAATTGAATTCGATTTAAGTGGTCGTGAAATTGACGAAAATAATAATGATTTAATTTTTGTTTATGCAAATATTATGGATGAAAATGAAACATTAATTACTGATGTTGTTGATAAAATTAAATTCGAATTAACTGGAAATGCTCAATTGATTGGCGAAAACCCAGTAAATATTGAAGCAGGAATTGCTACTATTTTATTGAAAACAAATAAAAATACCCAAAACATAGAAATAAAAGCAAAAACGATAGATGCTAACTTAGCATCTTCATCAAAAATAAAATAGCATGAAAATTATAAAATTAATATTTGCCATTATTTTACTGCTTCCTTTTATAGCTTTTTCTCAGTCTATAGAAATTACTACTTTTAACAACAATCCTTTAGAAGTGAATCCATTAATAGGAGGGAATTTAAAAGTAAACTACAAATATTCTAGTGAAGCTGGTTCTACAGGAAACCATATTTATATTGGCTTAGAAATTTTAGACGCGAATAACACCTATGTAAGTACAGTAAAAGAGGTGACTTTAAACAACCAAACTGCCGGAACAAATCTTCAAAATTCTGTAGATTTTTTTATTGGAAGTAATCAAAAACTTTCTTCGGAATTACCAACTGGGCATTATTATCAAGTAAAAGCTGCAATGTATGCCAGTGGAACTTGGACAGAAAACGCCTCTACAGGTTATTGGAATACACCAAAATTAGAATTACAAGACACAAGCAACACTGTTTTTGGCACCAATAAAATTGCAAAAGGCGCAGATATAAGTTGGATGACAGAAATGGAATCTGATGGTTATACTTGGAGAGATAATTCAGGAACCACAAAAGAATTATTGCCTTTATTAAAAGAGTATCAATTAAATGCAGTTCGTTTAAGAGTTTGGGTAAATCCAGATATTTCTGGTGCTAATGGTTGGTGTGACATAGACGATTTTGTAGCCAAAGCAAAATTAGCAAAAGCACAAAATATGGATATTATGGTTACTATTCATTACAGCGATTGGTGGGCAGATCCTGGCAAGCAAAACAAACCTGCTTCTTGGTCTAATTTTTCGGTTTCTCAATTAGAAACAGCTGTTGCAAACCATACAACAGCGATTTTAAATGCTTTAAATGCAGAAAGAATTACCCCAAAATGGATTCAAATTGGTAACGAAACAAACGACGGATTACTTTGGTCAACTGGAAAAGCTTCTACAGGAAATTTTAATAATTATGCGAAGTTTTTAAATGCGGGTTCAAATGCTGTAAAGACTTTTAATAGCGCTATTAAAACGATTCTACATTTGTCAAATGGAAATGACAATGCACTTTTTAGATGGAATATTAACGGACTTTTAAATAACGGACTCGTAACAAATAGATTCGATATTATAGGAATGTCTTTATATCCTGATGAAAATAATTGGATTTCTAAGGTTGATGATACCTTCAATAATATGGTAGATTTAAAAACGCGTTATAATAAAGAGGTTATGATGGTGGAAGTTGGTTTTTCTTCTAACAAACCCGATGTTTCTTATCAGTTTTTAACATATATGATAGAAAAAACAAAGCAAGCAGAAGGTTTAGGTGTTTTTTATTGGGAACCAATTGTACATAAAAATTGGAAATCTTACTCCAAAGGAGCTTGGGACGCAGATGGAAGCCCTTCAATTGCAATGGATGCTTTTATAAGCAAAAATACGTTAAATACAAATGATTATCAATTTTCGGAGAATGGTTTGTTTACTATAATACCCAATCCAAGTAGCCATAAAATTCTAATTAAATCGCTAAAAAACAACATTACATCTATTGGGATTTACGATGTAAATGGGAAAGAAATTCAGCAAATTAAAGGTAAAAAAGCTTTAGATTCTATAGATGTTTCTAAATTTAAAAAAGGAATTTATATCTTGAAAATAAATAATTCTGAATCGATAAAGTTTCTTAAAAATTAAGCACTCTATCTTTCAATTGAAATACAAAAAAATGCTGCATAAAGTTATATGCAGCATTTTTATTTTTTTTTAAAGACAAACTATTCTTTCGACAAAACAATCTTAGAAATCATTAAATTATTTCCTTTGGTCGCTTTTGTTTTTAAAATTAATTTACCATCATTACTGTCTTCTCTCATCACGTGAAATTTTATCCACTTCCCTTCATTTCCTTGATGGTCTCCCAACTTTACTTTTCTTCCTTCAAACTCTAAGAAACCTTCTCTACTTTGCTTATTCCAATCATTAAATTCTACATAAAAAGTCCCTAAAATTCCAGCAGGACATTCAACTTCTATTGTCATTTCTTCTCCATGCCAAACTGTTGTAACATTATCTTTCCAAACACCATTTGCTCTTATTTTATAGTTTGTCTCTTTTGAAACTTCAACAATATCTAAATCTTTTTTCCAAGGTTTATTTGTTTCTTTTTCATTAAAATTCCCTGCAGCATTTACTTCAAGAATTACATTTTTAAATTGACTATTTCGAGCTACATCTTCCACTTGTGGAATTAACGGAAAAAGATTTTTAATAAAAGGAACACTTACAGATTGTTCTGGAGCAAAATCTGAAGTTTTCATATACTCCGTTAAACTATATTTCAACTGATTTGCTACCACATTTTTGGTATTATTAACATCGAAACCTGAGATCAATAATTTCCCTTTCCCTACTTTAAATTCGAAAATTGCCCCTTCTTTATTATTTCTATGGAAATCGTCTACAACTTGAGCAATGGGTTTATAGTTGGCTGGCAAATCGTTTAAAATAAACCCTTTAGTTTTATTTTTAAATGTCTCCCATTGCCAATTAGTATGAAAATTTGTTGGAAATTTATCAAACGCTGGATGTTTGTCTTTTAACAACATTCCAATATTGGTTTTTCCTTGACCAGGGAAAAAAGTTAACGACCAATATAGAGGGTAAAAACCAACATTTACACTGTTTTCAGTAGTTCCTAAATTGTTCGCAACCAATAAAACTTTTGCTCCATTTTCTAAAGCTTGTAAAGTTTTATCATCTAACTGATCTGAAATAATTAATTCACTATTATCTACTTTAGGCAACTCTTTTGGAAATACCCAAATTTGCCACTCATTTTTATATTCTGTTCCTTTTAATTGTAAAGAAACCGTAAGCTCATCTGCAGTTGTAATAGTATTTAAAGGCAAAGAAATATTCCCTAAATCTAATAATGAACCAATTTCAACATTTTTAATATTCCAAGAAGCTGTTTTTAATACTTTTCCATTGGAAGTACTAATTTTCATTTCCACAACTCCATTTTCAATGGCGCTATTTCCATAATGAGACAATTGTGCTTTTGCTTCGTAAACCTCATCTGTAGACCATACAAATTTTTTCATACGAAGTAATGGAACTGTTTCTGTAAAATGCTCTCTAAATTTTTCTGGTGTGGTAATTCCTTTGCTATCCCAATGCGCATCTAACCAACCAATTAAAGCTTCTCCTTGTCCTTGATAATCTTGAATACTTAATAATTGAACACCAGCACAACTTTTTGTTCTTAAAAAAGATTCTGTTTCATATTTGTACATAATCTGGTTCAATGCTCCAGACGCCATTTTAAAATCTTCATCTTGGTCTACAATTCCGTTTTTCTGGGCAACAGTTTTAAATTCTTCGAAATTTCTTGCTTTTAAAACACCTGTATATTTGTCGATTTCTGTCCAAGATGGATAAACTGGCCATTGTCCAATTTCATGTGCAATAATTGGAATGTTCATTTGGCTATACACTGCTTCAAAATCCCAATCTGTTCCAGGACCATTTAAACCTCTTGTTCTACCAACACCTGGTATGTGATGAGTAGCCATATAATCGTCTACCTCCATTACTTTTCTTGCAGTAGAAGTTGCATATAATCTTCTTGGATCTTTCTTTTTAAGATCTGCTATCCAGTTTTTCATTACATCAAAATCTGAATTTCCTAATTCGTTTCCAATACAAAACATGGTAAATGATGGATGATTCCCATAATAATCTACCACTCTATTCATTTCTGAAATTACAAATTCGTCTCTTTTGGGATCTTTTCCTAAACCTTTTGGATAGCCTTTTGTATCCATTTCTGGTCTTCCTCTCTTCTTCATATCTTCGCTCATCCACCAATCTATCCAAATAGAAGCTTCTGCTTGCATGTAAATTCCAACTCTATTAGCTGCTTTAAAAGCCGCTTCTGGTGGACACCAAGAATGGTAACGAACATGGTTTAATCCATAATCTTTATAAATTTCGAATATTCTTACCCAATCTTCTAATTTTGTAGAAGGATAACCAGTTAATGGAAAGTGTACACAGTCTAAATTTCCTCTTAAAAATACTGGCTGTCCATTTACTGTAACTCTAGTACCATCATGTGAGAATTGAACAAAACCGAATTCTGTTTCATAAATATCTTCACTTTTTCCTGATTTTAAACTTACTTTTAAGTTGTAAACTTCTGGTGTAAATTCTGACCATTTTTTCAGTTTTCCTTTCAGATTTAAAACAATTTCTTTTGAATTTTCTCCGACAACCAATTTTTCTTTTACCTTAGTTTTAAAAGCTACTTTATTCGTTTTTATGTCAACAATTTCTATTAAAAAAGTACCTTTTCTATTTTCTGATGAAGTAATTGCAACATCCAATTTTAATTGATCTTTATCTACCAAAGGAAACGTTCGAATCGATTTTATAAATGAAGGATCGCTTGCATTTAATTCGATTTTACCCACAATACCATTCCAAATACTTTGTGTGTATTCTCCATAAGCATGACCTTTATCTCCAATATTATGAATCATGTCGTTATTTACTCGGATTGAAATTTTATGTTTTCCTGGCTTCAATTTTCCAATTTGATGAATATGAGGCGTTCCCAAACCATCTTGTGTGGTAAATTTCCTACCATCGATATATACTTGAGACTCCCATAAAACGCGTTCTAAAAAAACTTCAATTGTTTTATTCTCCCAATTCTCGGGAATCGTAAACTCTCTTTCGTACCAAGCAACACCAATATATTTATATTCCGGAGTTAAAATTCCAAAATCGGAACCTACTGTTTTTTCTCCAATTTTTGCCTCTGCCAAAGTTCCTGGCAATTGCATTTGTTTTTTTACTTTATTTTTATCTAATTGAACATGCCAAGTTCCTTGCAAATCCAAAATATTCTGAGCTTTAAATGTTGCAGAAACAGCTATTAATAAGACGAATAAGATTGTTATTTTCTTCATGTTTTATAATATATATAATTGATTTTTTTCTATTAATTTTTGATGAATTACAGCTCCATCATGATTGATATTTTCTTGCAATACTTCCTCGAAATTTTTCTGTGCTTCCTCTATTTTTTCTAAACCAAGAAACCCTAATCCCATTAAATAATTACAATGGATTTTATTCCTATTGTTTAAATCGTCTTCCCAAATTAATAAATCTGGTAACGAAACTGCAAAATAATCTAGTTTTACATCATCATTAAAATGAGTTTTTCCATAATTTAATAAATTCTCGAATCTCTTTTTAGCTTCTTCATTTTTATTCAGTTTTTGCAAAGCCAAACCTTGATAAAATATTTTATCTGGTTGTTGGTCGTTATAAAAAATCGCTGCAGATGGTTCCGATAATCCTTCTGAAGCCTTTTTCCAATAATTTTCCGCCAATTGCTGTTCTCCCAAACCTTCATAAGCACAACCCAACCAATAATTTATATCGTTTTCTTGGGTTCCTTCTAATTTTCCTTCTCCTAAATTATCTGGATATTTTTTGGCTTTTTGAAGTAATTCGATTGCTTTTTTAAATTTACCTTTTGAAATTGCATTTTTTGCAATTCCTATAAGTGCAAATAAATATTGCCCAGTAACTTTCCCTTCTCCTCCTTCCCAAGGATGAAATTGTCTGCTCATTAACAAATCTAAACTTTTCGAATATTCGCCTAAATGATTATGAATAGTACATTTCTCCAAATATAAATCGTCTCTAAAATCTACTAATCCAGGATGTAAACTAAACAATTCTAATCGCTTTTCAATCGAATAATTCAGTCTTTTATATAACTGATCTAGTTCCATTAAAACTCTTGCATCGGTTTTGTCTAACTCAAAAGCTCTCTCTAAAACTTTTACAGCTTTTTCTTTATCATCTAACTTATTAAAATAGGCTAAAGACAAGTTTCTATGCACTGTTGCAAAATTTCTATCTATATTTTTTGAAGATTCCCAACAAGAAATTGCATTTGTATATTGCTTTTTATCGTACCACAAATTCCCTAAATGATACAGTGCTTTTGCATCGTCTTTTTTCAAATTAATTGCAGATTTTAAAGCTGCAATTGCTTCTAATCTGTAGGCAAAACATCCATTTGCATCTCTATCTTTCAATAATTCTAACGCTTTATTTTCATTTCCATTCTGGGCATAAAACCAAGAAAGAAAATAAAAAGCCAACGGATTTGTGTCATTTGTAGAAATTCCTGTTTCGAGTAACGCAATCGCTTCATTATAAAGTCCAGCATTTGCATAATCTAGCGAAAATTCAATATAATTATTAATATCATTTCTCATAATATTTTTTAATTGCTGAAGCGTTTCAGATTCCTCAGAAATTAAATAACTTTCAAAAATTGCTCCAAAATTGAATTTATCCAAAGTCAAACTATCTTGAATCAACTTTTTTGCTCCCTCTTTTTTGCCTGTTTTTCTTAATAAAGAAATTTTTAAAACACGTGCTTTATGGTTGTGCCAATTTCTTACTAAAGATTTATCAATCAACTCTAAAGCCAATTGTAATTTGTTTTGTAAAGTAGCGATTTGCGCCAAATGAAAGTAAGCTGCATCTTGCCAAGCAGCGTTCCATGCAGATTTGTAAAACGCTTTATACGCTTCGTTATATCTTTCTTGATATTTTAAAGATTGTCCTAAATTATAATAGGCTTCACTATCATAAGGATTCGGATTTCGTTCTGTTAATGTTTCAACAGCTTTGTTAAAATATGTTTCCGCTTTTTCAAATTGCCCTGCTCTTAACAATAATAAACCCATTGCATTATTACATCGAACATCAGTTGGCTCTCTTCTTAACGCTTCCAAATAATATTCTTTTGGGTCGTAAGTTGCATGTCTATATTGCTCTAAATGTAAACCTCTTAAAAATAATTGCTCAATACTTTCAATTTCTTTTGGAGATTTTGCTGGTTTTGCTGGTTCTGGTAATTTTTTATCTGACGTATCTTTTGGTTGATAAGAAACCAATATATTTCCAGCATCATCTTCCAAAGAAAGTTCGTATTCTGTTGTAGGAATTGAAGTATCTATTTTTATTGTTTTTTTGTAAGAATTTTTCGGAGAAGCATCTACTTCTTCTTCTAAAAACACAATATTGTTTGCTTTTAAAGTTATTTTCGAACTTTGATAAACACCTAAAGTATAAAATTTTACGACAGCTTCATCCCCAATAAAAACAATATTTAGCATTGCTTCTTTTGTTGCATTTTTTACAATACCTAAATCTCTGTAAGGCATAAAATATTGCGAAAATGTTTTTTCTTCAAAAGGATGCATCCAAGAAAAATCTGGCTGATTATCTGTATAAACTCCACACATTAACTCGATATATGGCCCATCTTCGTCCGTTAAATTTTTATCCCAAGCTTTGCCAAATTCTCCATTTCCCCAAGTCCATTGTTTTTTTCCAGGAGAAACATTGTTATCTGCAACATGCAATAAACCACCCTGACTATCGTTTTCGAAACCGCCGACAAAATTATAATCGCTATTTATGGCCATATAAGAAGTTGGAACCGGAATATTTTTATATTTTGAAATATCTGTTCCAGGAGCATAATCTTTTTTATAATACGTTCCTGTTGCAATTGGAAAATCGGAAACGTCTCTTTTTCCATGATCGAAAACTGCATTTACATCTGGTGGAAAAACAGATTGATAATCGTCATTTACTTTCACAGCAGGGTTTGCCCACCATAAAAAAGTTTGTGGCTGTGCAGTTCTATTGAATAATTTTACTTTTATTTCTAAATAAGCTTTGTCTGGGTGCAATGTAAAACCAGCCATTCCTTTGGTTCTAAACATGCGCTCCACTTCACTACACCAAACAGTTTTACTACCATCTTCATTTTCTTCGATATCAAAATCAATAGGACTGTAAGTTGAAGGTCTGTGATGTTGTGGCCAATTAAACTCGATTCCGCCAGAAATCCAAGGTCCAGTTAAACCCACCAAAGCCGGTTTTATAACATTATTGTAATATACAAAGTGGCGCTCCTTCGTTTTATCATAAGCCATTTGAACACGACCTCCCAATTCTGGTAAAATCATAATTTTCACAAACTCGTTTTCCAAATAAACGGCTTGCCATTCTTTGTCTATTTTAGTGTCGCTAATTTTTTCTATCACAGGATTTGGGTAAACTTTCCCTGAACTACCTTGATAAACTCTATTTTCTAAAAAAACAGGATTTTTCTCAGGTTCACCAACTTCATAAGTAGGAATTACCACTTTTTCTTTCCAAACTTTTACAGAATTCATACGTTTGCTTTTTACTTTATATTTTAGATAGATTTCTCTGTACCCACAATTTCTTCCTCAATTTCTTCCAACGACTTTCCTTTAGTCTCTGGTAATTTTTTATAAATAAATATAAAACCTGCTAAAGAAATAAAACCATACATCCAAAAAGTACCTGAGGCTCCAAAAAAGTGATTCAGTAATGGAAAAGTATAGGTTAAAATAAAGCAAGCAGACCATAATGCAACTGTTGCAACAGCCATTGCTGCTCCTCTAATTTTATTTGGAAAAATTTCTGACAAAACCACCCAAGTAACTGGTGCTAAAGACATTGCGTAACATGCTATTGCAGTAATTACCAATACTAATAATGGCCAACCACTAATTTCAAAAAAGTAGGCGGCTCCTATTAATGCGTAAATTCCTGTTAATCCTCCAGCTCCTAAAAGCATTAATGCACGTCTTCCCCAACGATCTACTGTAAAAATTGCTACAAATGTAAAAATTAGGTTTACACTTCCTGTAATTACAATATTAAAAAGGATGTCTGATACTCCATAACCTGCAGATGAAAATATTTCGTCTGCATAATTAAAAATTACGTTTATTCCACACCATTGTTGAAAAACTGCAATTACAACACCAATTAATAATATCTTTTTAACATTTGGCTTCAAAAGTTGTTTAAAATCTACTTTTTCTCTGAGTCCTTTTGTAGTTTCACGAATTTGGTCGATTTCTGTTTGCGCATATTCTTGTCCTCCAATGGATGTAAGCGTTTTTAATGCTTTCTTTTCATTCCCGTTTTTTGCTAACCATCTTGGACTTTCTGGCACAAAAAACATTAAAATAAAAAATAAACCTGCAGGGATTATTTCTACCCAAAACATCCATCGCCAACCAGTTTGGCCATTCCAAGAATTTAAAATTTCTAAATCTGTCGCGTTTATGGCAACTGGTTCTGCCAATTGCCAGTTGACTAATTGCGCAGCTAAAACCCCAACTACAATTGTTAATTGATTTAAGGAAACAAATTTCCCTCTTACTGCACTTGGAGAAATTTCTGCAATATACATTGGCGATAAATTAGAAGCCAAACCAATACCAACTCCACCAATAATTCGATACATAATAAAAATAGTAAATGTATCTGTTGCTCCTGTTCCTATTGCAGAAACTATAAAAAGAAACGCTGCTAAAATTAGCAATTTTTTTCTTCCATATTTATCACTTAACATTCCAGAAAAAATCGCACCCAATAAACAACCTATTAATGCACAGCTCATTGCCCAACCTTGTAAAGATGGAGAATCTACAATATTAAAAAATTTCTCATAAAAAGGTTTTGCGCCACCAATTACAACCCAATCGTATCCAAATAAAAGACCTCCCATCGCAGTTACTAAAGATATGCTAACTAGAAAACGATAGTTATAAGTATTTTTTTTATTCATATTTTTATTTTTAATCAGAGAAGCATTTTTATGTTTTCAAATGTAATTTTAAATAATGGCAAAACAAATAGATTATAATTTTATAAAAATGGACTATCTTACGATTTTTAAATTATTTTTATAAAATGAAAAAAAAGGAAGGTTTTAATGAAGAAAAATCGATTGTTTTACCTAAAAGCATTATTAAAAAATTAAAAAAAAATGAGCTTGTAAATTCTTTATTAGTTACAGATATTGGATATTACCCAAATGCTTACAAGCATTACAGAAAAAGAAAAGGTATTTCTCAGAACATACTAATTTATTGTATAGATGGTGAAGGTTGGGTAGAAATAGATGGAAAAAACCAACAAATAACAAAAAATGAATACATTATTATTTCTGCAGAAACTTCTCATAAATATGGTGCAAATAATAACAATCCATGGAGTATTTATTGGATTCATTTTATTGGAAACAAAGCGAAAAGTCTTATAAATCATCCGAATAAAAAAATACCCCTTAATTTAACTGCTAACTCTAGGTTTACAGACCGTATTTTACTTTTCGAAGAAATTTTTAATAATTTAGAAATGGGTTACAGTAAAGATAATCTAGAGTATGCAAATATTTGTTTATGGCACATGCTAGGTTCTTTAAGGTATTTGTCTCAATTTAGAAAAGTGAAAGAAATACAATCTTCAGACAGAATTACAAAAAGTATATCTTACATGAGAGAACATCTAAACGAAAAAATAAGTTTAGAAAACTTGGCAAAAGACGCAAAACTTTCTGTTTCTCAATTTTGTACATTATTCAAGAAAAAAACTGAAATTTCTCCTTTAAATTACTTAACACATTTAAAAATTCAAAAAGCATGTAGTTTGCTAGATTTTACCGATTTAAAAGTAAATGAAATTGCAGTTAAAGTTGGTTATTCTGATCCGTTTTATTTTTCTCGTGTTTTTACAAAAACGATGGGAAAATCACCTAAAAATTATCGAAATTTAAAGAAAGGATAATTATCAATAGTTTAAATTTCATATTGATTAAAAAAATAGTGAATTAATAAAAATTATTTTTTATTGATTAGCATTTCTGGAGTTGCGACTGTTCTAAAACCAATATGATCTGAACTTGAACTTGGCTCCATTCCCATTCTTGCAGAAATTCTAAAACTTGCGCAGTAAGAGGCATGACATAAAAATGAACCACCTTTCATAACTCGTTCTAATTGATAAGGATTTGATGGCGTATAAGAAGTATCTGCTCCTTTTGGATTATTTAAAACTTCGTTAGGGTTTAAAGATTTGTAATAATTTACATTAAATAAATCTGTTGTCATTTCCCATACATTTCCAGCCATATCATACAATCCAATACTATTTGGAGGATAAGACTCTATAGGAGAAATATATTCAAAACCATCTACAGAATTATTTTTTACTGGAAATTGACCT
This sequence comes from Polaribacter haliotis, assembly GCF_014784055.1. Lineage (NCBI taxonomy): Bacteria > Pseudomonadati > Bacteroidota > Flavobacteriia > Flavobacteriales > Flavobacteriaceae > Polaribacter > Polaribacter haliotis. The sequence goes on from NZ_CP061813.1 coordinate 1,389,310, forward strand.
TGCCAAGTATTTGCATTTGCATCTAATTCCGCTAAGTTATTTCCCCAAGAAAAAGTATCTGCTGTATTATTTCCTTGCGCTGCAGACTCCCATTCTGCTTCTGTTGGTAACCTTCGGTTTGCCCATTTACAATATGCCAAAGCATCGTCGTAACCAACATGAACTACTGGATAATTATCTTTCCCTTCTATAGAACTTCCAGGGCCTTCTGGTTGTTGCCAATTTGCGCCAATTTTCCAGGTCCACCATTGTTGGTAATTATTCATAGAAACAACCTTACTTGCATGCTTGTTAAATATTAAACTTCCTGGCTGTAAAATAGAATCTGCTGGTTTTTCGGTTCCTGCTGGTAAATCTTTTTTAATTTCCTCCCAATCTATTGGTTTCTCTGCAGTTGTAATATATTTTGTTGCTTCTACAAATGCTCTAAACTGTTTGTTTGTAACCTCGTGAGCATCTATATAAAAACCATCTATAGAAACTCTATGTGCTGGTTTTTCGCGCATCATTGCATATTGATCGCCTTCTTTTGCTCCCATTAAAAATGTTTTCCCTTCAACCCAAACCATTCCTTCTGGAGTTTTTAAATCTTCTTTCGATACAGTTTTCGATACTTTTTCTTTTTCATTTGAGGCTTTTACTTTTTCTTTTTTATCACAAGAGATTATAAAAGAGCAGCATATAGAAAATGCGATTAAAGTGGGTTTTATTTTAAAAATCATAATTTATAAATGTAAATATGGAATTCTATTAGGCTATTATTTAATATTTGTTATTTTTACAATAACAACATACAAAGGTACATATTGAAATTTATTATTAAGTTATTTTCTATTTTCATTTTATTATTTGTTCAAAGTATTTGTACTCAAAATAAAATTGAATTTTCGCAACTAGAAGGAGAAAATGTTTCTACCCAAAGCATTACTTATGCTATTAAAGAAGATAACATAGGTAACATTTGGATTGCATCCGAAGAAGGAATTTTAAAACACAATTCTAAATTTTATAAAATATATAATACTTATAATGGCTTACCAGAAACACTTAGCAATAGGGTAAATGAAATTTTTATTGCTAAAAACAACAACATTTGGGTAGGCTTAGAAAAGGGTGTTTGCCTATATAACAAAGATTTAGACAAGTTTAATCTTATTAAAAGTGAAAACAACATAAACCCTTCTTTGGTTACTTCTATTGCAGAAGATGCCCGTGGAAATATTTGGATAGCTGCCTTTAATGGTTTGTGGATGTATAATTCTTCCACCAAAAAAATTAAAAATATTGGATATGAAAAACCAATAGAAACACTTATTGTTTTTAAAAATGACATATATTTTGGTACTCCAAAAGGACTTTTAAAGTACAATATAGAAACCAAGCAAATTAAAAACATTCCACTTTCGGAAACTATAAATGATGTTCATTTTTTAAATAATATTAAAAACACTATTTATGGGGCAACTAAAAAAGGAGCTGTATTCAAATTAAAAACTGTTTTTGATGAAATTTCTTTAGATAAAATAATTCACGATTTTAAATTTACTGTAAAAGATATTATTGAAGGAAAAAATAGTAGTGTTTATGTTGCTACAGATGGAGATGGAATCTACCAACTAGATGACAACAACAATACTATTCGACATTTTATTCAAGATTCCAATAACCCGACATCCATTTCTAGTAATGGAGTTTACGATTTAGAACTAAGTCCAGAAGGAATTTTATGGGTTGCAACTTATGGTGGGGGAATAAATTATTTCAACTCCAAAAACCTTCCTTTTCTTAAAATTCAGCATCAACTTAATAACGATAATAGTTTATCTAGTAATTTCACAAGAAGTATTGCTAAAGATAAAAATGAAAACTTGTGGTTTGGAACTAAAAACGGATTGAGTATTTGGAATCGTAAAAAAAATACTTGGAAACATATTTCGCAGTTCGATCGTAAAAACAAATCGTCTGTAATTGTATTAGCAATTGAAGCAGATGATAACTTTATGTGGATTGGAACTTACAATTTTGGCTTGTATAAAATTAATGTTAATAATTTTTCTATCGAAAGTTTTAACGACCAAAATAAAGACAAAAATCTTATAACAAAAATTTACGCCATTAAAAAAGATTCAAATAACACAATTTGGGTAGGTGGAATTGATAAAAATTTAATTGCAATTTCCCCATCTGGAAACATCAAAGAATTTCCTATTCTTCATATTAAATCGATTACAGAATCTAACAATGGTACTATTTTAGCTGCTGGAAGAAGTGGAATTTATCGAATTAATCCAAAAAATAACAATTTTAGAATTATAGAAGATTTAGAACCTAGCAAAAATTCATTGGCATATTCTTCCATTCAATCAGTTGCAGAAACTTCTAATAATAACTTAATTATTGGTACAAATGGAGCTGGAATTATTTTTTATAATGCAGCTTCAAAAGAAATTAAAAAACTAAATATAAATTCCGGGATACCTTCCGATATTGTGCAAGGAGTACTTTTAGAGAACAATAATTCTATTTGGACCAGTACAACAAGAGGCCTTGTACATGTTCAAATTAGAAAGAAAGACACCATAATTAATGTTTATGATAAAAAAGATGGCTTAGCAAGCACTGAATATAATTACGGAAGCTATGCTATGTTAGCTGAAAATCTAATGGCTTTTGGTGGTGTTAATGGAGTTACATTATTCAATCCAAAAAATATTATAATCCAAGAACAAAAACCAAAGTTAGTTTTCGATGAGTTTAAATTATTTAATAAAGATATAAAACCTTCGGAAAAACCTTTAGGTAAACATATTAATGAAACATCTTCAATTATTTTAAAAAGTAATGAAAACTCCATAGAAATGGAATTTACAGGAATACAGCACAGTGCTTCCAGTAAAATGAAATATTCTTGGATTTTAGAAGGTTTTGATGAAAATTGGTCCGAACCTTCTATAAATAATTTTGCTTCTTACACCAACTTAAATAGTGGGAAATATACGTTTAAAGTTAAAGCAATTAATAAATACAATTTCGAAAGCGATGTTCGAACCGTGCAAATAAAAGTTTCTTCACCTTGGTGGAATTCCTCAAGTGCATTTCTTATTTATGGAATTATTTTTATTCTATTAATTATAGGTATTGTTTACTTTACAACAGTAATAATGAACAAGAAAAATGCTGATGATCAAATTGAATTCTTTAACAATATTACTCACGAAATAAAAACACCATTAACTATTTTAATGTCTTCGTTAGATAATATAACAAACGAAAATTCAGATACTACAAAAGATTCAAATAAGAGAATTAAAACGACGGTTAAGAGAATTAATTCGCTTTTCGAACAAATGCTTAATTTCCATAGAGTTACTTCTCAGGACAGTATTTTTCAGGAAGTTTCTAAGGTAGATGTTAACAAATATTTAAAAGGAAGAATTAACAATTTTAAACCTCTAACAGAAGAAAGAAACATATCTATCGAAGTAAATAATAATTGGCCAGACCAAATATTCTATTACTATAAAGATGTTTTCGATAAAATTATTTTAAACCTATTATCAAATGCAATTAAATATTCTTTCGACAATGGGAAAATTATTATCAATTTATATAAAACTTCAAAAGGAGAACTTAGAATTGAAATTGCAGATCAAGGAATTGGAATCCCTAAAGACCAACAAAAATTCATTTTAAAAAGATATTACAGAGCAAGAAATGCAATTAACAGCCAAAGACCTGGAACAGGGCTTGGTTTAATAATGACAAAAAAACTAGTTGAAAAAACGGGTGGAAACATAAGCTTCGAAAGTTTAGAAAATAAAGGAACTACATTTACCATTCATTTAAAGAATTTAATATCCGAGTACAGAGAAAATACAATTAAAGAAAAAGAAATAATTCCTATAGAAAACGCAATTGAAGAGCAAACTGAATTAGACAAATTTAGCGATGCAAAAATTTTAATTGTAGAAGACAATGATGAATTAAGAGGTTTATTAGTAGAGAAATTAGGAACCTATTTTCAGATTTTTGAAGCAAGCAATGGAGTTGAAGGTATTGAAATTGCATCTCAACATTTCCCAGACATTATTTTAACAGACTTAATTATGCCTGAAATGGACGGAATGGAAATGGCTAAACAACTTAAAGAAAACATCAATCTAAATCATATTCCTGTTTTTATGTTAACAGTTTTACAAAACTCAACCCAAAAATTGGAAAGTATAGAAGCTGGAGTATCGGAATATATAGAAAAACCGGTTGATATTAAATTACTACTTGCAAAGATTTTAAATACACTAAAGTTTCAAATTAAATTAAGAGAGAAATACGTTCAAGACTCAGATGCAGAAAATGCATCGTTATATAGAACGCAAAAAGACCAAGATTTCTTAAAAGATTTAGAAAATAAAATTTTAGAAAATATCGAAAATAATTCTTTCTCAGTACACGATTTGTCCAAAAGTTTTGGAATGAGTAGAACCTCTTTATATATGAAGTTAAAAAACTTAGTCGATTTATCTCCACAAGATTTTGTTATACATACAAAATTAAAACAAGCAAAAAACTTATTAATTAAAGGTCAATTAAGTATTAAAGAAGTTGCTTATAGTTCTGGTTTTTCTAACCCAAAATATTTTAGTACTTCCTTTAAAAAATTCTACGGAAAAACGCCAAGCGCATTTATAGAGAGTCTAAAAAACACATCTTCTTAAAAAAAAGGAATCAAACAAAATAGTACCACCTTTTTTAACATTCTACACATAAACCTAGTAAAAATAGTTGTTTTGACAATTATTGAACCTTTTGTGATGTTTATTAAAATCTGTAATACGAAACTTTTGAATACTTTAGCCTTAAATAAATCAATCTTAATATATGAAAAAAATTTTTTATTCAATTTTGTTGCTTTTGCCAATCTCTTTTATGGCACAAACAACAATAAAAGGAAAAGTTATAGATGACACCAAATTTCCATTACCTGGTGCTTCTATTATTGTAAAAGGTACAAACACAGGCCAATCTACTGATTTCGATGGTTTATTTACTATTAATATAGATAAAACACCTGCTACTTTAATAATAAGTTATTTAGGGTATACTACACAAGAAGTTATTATTACTAACCAAAGAAATATTACTGTAGAGCTTAAACCAGATTCACAACAATTAGAAGAGATTGTAGTAATTGGTTATGGTAGTTCTACAAAATCTGATGTTACAGCTGCAATAACAACTGTAAAATTAGACACAGATAAAAAAGGTGGTATTGCTACTGTAGAATCTGTTTTAAAAGGAACATCTGGTTTAAATGTACTTTCTAATGGAGAACCTGGGTCTGCAGTATCTATTAACATTAGAGGAATATCTAGTTTAAGTGGCTCAAATCAACCACTTTATGTTATAGATGGTATTGTAATGGATAGTTCTGAAGAATTTTTAACAGATCCAACCAACTTCCAAACCAATAGTAAAAGTGGTGTTGGAGGAGTTGCACCTGAAGATATTGAATCTATACAAGTTTTAAAAGACGCATCTGCTACTGCTATCTATGGTTCTTTAGGAGCAAATGGAGTTATTTTAATTACCACAAGATCTGGAAAAAAAGGAGCGCCTAAATTTAAATTTTCTACTTCCACAACTGTTGGTAAAGCTGTTTTACCATACAATGTTTTAAGTACAGAAAAATTTGTTTCTTTTATGGCTGAAAAATATAAAGAAGATCCAAATTCTATTGCTGGTCCAGAATATCAATATCCAGTTGGTAGAAGTCCTTTTGAAATTAGACCTGATGGTTTATATAATTTTATTTCTAGAAATGATGATGATAATGATGGAAATTTAGATTTAATAGGTGTATATGAAGCAAGAGACTGGCCAAGCCTTTTTAGAACTAGTTTTTCTTCAAATAATAGACTTAATGTTTCTGGAGGTAGTGATAAAACAAAATATTATGCATCTGTAGGTTATTTACAAAGTGAAGGTATTATATCTAATATATACTTAAATAAATTTGATTTTAACGTAAATCTAAACCACAGAATAAACAGTAAATTAGAAATTGGTGCAAAACTTTCATTCACAAATTCAGAAAACTCAATAACGGGTGGTAGTGGAGCAAATGCTAATGAAACCAATTCTGTATACAGACATTTGTACAACGAATTTCCTTTAGAAATAAGAGAAAGTATTGCTCCTTTACAGGATGAAGGTTTTAGAATAAGCCCAAGAGGTTGGTTTAATGATTATGACAATATTTCTGAAGAAAATCGTTTTATAGGAAATTTATCTTTAAAATATCGTATTTCTAATTCTTTTACTTACGATCTTAAAATTGGTGGAGACAAAAGAAAAGCAAACTTAGACGTTTGGCAAGGTATTGGTACAAATAGTGGTTCTAATAGAGATGGGCGTTATGCTTTTTCTGAATTAGATCGATTAACATACAATATAGATCAAACTTTACTTTTTAGACCAAAAACAAAAGGCAATCATAGGTATTCTCTTCTTGCTGGTGTTGTTTACACAAATACCGACTCTGAAAAAAGTTACACAAGAGCTTCTAACTATTCTGTTGCAGGGCAATTAAATAGAGGAAGAGATTTTTTTGGAGCTAGTATAATAGAAGATACCGTTTTTAACTATGGTCCAGAAAAATTATTATCTTTTTTAGGAAGAGGAACTTACGCATTTAAAAACCGCTACAAAGTGTCTGGATCTTTAAGATATGATGGTTCGAGTAAATTTGTTGGTAAAAATAGATTTGGCCTTTTTCCTGCTATAAGTTTTGCTTGGGAAATGCATAAAGAACCTTTTTTAGTTGATAACAAACTAAACATTAACGAATTAAAATTTCGTTTTGGATATGGAGAAACAGGAAACCAAAGAGTTGGTAACAATTTAACAGCTGTTAACTATAGAATATCACCAGAAGGTTATGCCTCAAATGGAATATTATTACAAGCTTTTGAAAAAACAAATATTGCAAGTACAGATTTAACATGGGAAACTCAAAAACAATTTAATCTTGGGTTAGACTTTAAAATGTTTGACAGTAGATTAAATGTTACAGTAGATGCATACGATAAAACCTCAGATGATTTATTAAATACACTAAGTATTGGTGGAAGTTCTGGTGATGACTCTATTGTAATAAACCAAGGTTCAATCAAAAATAAAGGTGTAGAATTTTCTGTTAATGGAGATATTGTAAAAAACGAAAATTTTAATTGGAATTTATATGGAACTTATTCTTTTAATACTGTTAAAATTGAAAACCTTGGTTTAGAAGAAGGCCAATTTGGTTCTGAGGGTAGTTTCGTTGGTTATTTTGGTAGACCAATTCAAGTTACTAGTACAAATACAGTTCCAACAAATGTCTATTTAGAAGGACAAGCGCCAGGTTTATTATTTGGTTTTGCAACAGATGGTATTTTAACAGCTGCAGATATAGCTGCAGGTTCTCCAACCATTAATGGAGATGCCGCACAAGAAGGTTTTTATAAAATTATTGATAAAAATAACGATGGTAATATAACAAATGAAGACAAAGTAATTATGGTGACCCAAATCCAGATTTTACATTTTCTTTCGGAACAAATTTAGAATATGATAACTGGTCTTTAAGCGCTAATTTTTATGGGGTTGTAGGTAATGATCTTTACAATGCAAATTTTTTATCCGAGAATTATAGTGCAGAGAATAGATATAACAACGTTAGAGAATCTTATTTTCAAAATAGATATAGTTCTACAAACCCAACAGGAACTTTACCAGCAGTAAATCTACAAAATGCTACACTAAATGAAGTTGGTGTTTTAGATGTTGCTATTTCAGATGGTAGTTATTTAAGACTTCAAAATGTAAGTTTAGGTTACACAGTTCCTTTAGGAGAAAACTCAAAAATTACTACTTTAAAATTATTTACATCTATGAGTAATGTTTTTACTTGGACAAATTATAATGGTGTTGAACCAGAAATATCTTCCCTAAGATTTACTGCAGGTGTAGCTGGTGTAGACATTGGAACTCCTCCAAATCAAAGAACAATCTCAATTGGTGGTTCTATTAACTTTTAAAATAAAACAAAATGAAATATAAATTTATAATCTTTTTAGCTTGTTTTCAATTTCTAATATCTTGCGATAGCATATTAGAAGTAAATGATGACTTAGCAGATTTAGGAGCTTTAAACAACGAACTTTTATTTTCAACTGAAGAAAATGTAGAAAAAGTTGTAAATGGTGTGTACGCAAAATACGGATCAGAATTTTATCAAGGTGGAAATTTTTACCAAATGACAAGTGCAAATACTCCGTATTTTTCAAGTACAGGTGCTAAAGGTCTAGAATTTGGACAATTCGATATTTCTCCATCTTCAAAAAACTTAAATGATACCTGGGAAGAAATTTACAGTTGTATAGATAATGCGAATAATTTAATAGAAAACTTAAACAAGTTTGCTCCAAATTTTCCAAATACAACTAGGAGTTTAGGGCAAGCCCACTTTTTAAGAGCTTTAGCATATTTTGATTTAGTACGTGTTTGGAATGAAGTTCCATTGAGAACTGAAACAGCAAACCAAGAAACTTTATTTTTACCAAAATCATCAAAGGAAAAAATTTATAATCAAATTATTTCTGATCTTACAGCCGCAACTAGCGAGTTGCCATCCGAAGTATATATTATTGGTAGACCTCTTTCTTTTGCTGCAAATGGTTATTTAGCAAAAGTATATATGAAAATGGCTACAGAGTCTGGACTTTCTAAATCATCTCAAGAATATTGGGATTTGGCTTTTGATAATGCAAAAATAGTTTATGATTCTAAAAAATACAATTTACTTCCTAATTATGGAAATTTATTTATTGAAGGAAATGAAAATACAGCAGAAAGTATTTTCGAAATACAATATATTTCTACGGGTACATCAACAAAAAGTGGTCAGCATTCTACAATTGTAGGGCCTCAAGAATCTATCTATAATCAAAGAAGTAGTGGTGGGCAATTAAGGGTAAATAGATTGGCTTTGCACGACCATTATTTAGATTATAATATTGGTGTAAAAGATAATCATCCAGATTCTAGAATAGAACCTACATATATTCAAGATTCTTACGACGAAATTTTAGCACCTTTTAATAGCAGAAAAATATATCCTAAACAATTTTCTGGTGGTTTTGCAGTTAATTTTATAAAGAAATTTGCAGAAGCAAACAATACGAATATTAATTCAGATAGAAATAGAATTATTTTTAGATATGCAGATTTATTATTAATGCTTGCAGAAATTGAAAATGAGAGAAATAATTTCCCAGAATCTAAAGGATATATTAAAGAAGTTTTAGATAGAGCAAATACAACTTTATATGCCCAAGCTAACATAGATGCAATTGCAGGTGGAGACGATTTAAGAACAAGAATTGGTATAGAACGTGCTTATGAATTGTTAGGAGAAGGACAAGAATGGTTCGATTTAAGAAGAATTAAAAACGGAACAGTTACTTTTTTAGAAAATCGAATTTTAAGAAGACAAGATTTAATGACGGGTTCAGATTTATTTGACAAAAAAAATAAAACTAAATTTCATAACGTTTGGAATCCAGATTTATCGTTTGTAACTGGAGTAAAGTTAACTAAAAACTACTACTTCCCTATTCCAACTAACGAAATCATCGGAAATAATAAAATAACAAATGCAGACCAGAATCCAGGTTACTAATTAAAACAATTAATAATAAGCCTAATTAATTTTTTAATTAGGCTTTTATTTTCAAATCAACTACTACTTGTCTTTATCCAAATATATAATACGCATAACCTTTACAGTTATATTTATTTCCTCTTGTAACTCAAAACAAAAAGGAAGTATAAATGCTATTTATTTAGATTCTGCGAAATCGATTGATAACCGAATAAAAGACTTAATGTCTAGAATGACTTTGGAAGAAAAGGTCTATCAAATGTGCCAATATGTGGGTTTAGAACACATGAAAATTGCTGAGGCAAAAATCTCCAAAAAAGATTTAGATAAAAACGATGCTTTAGGATTTTACCATTATGATGGGTAATTCATCGTCTTCAAAAGACCAGAAAGAAACAAGTCTTTCTGTGAAAACTGCTATCCAACTAAAAGAATAATATGAAAAAATTTAAAAAAAATATCCCTACTGTTTTCATAGTTTTAACTGTTTTATTGACACTTTTTTATTGTGGAAATAAAAATATCAATCAGGTTGCACAAAACAAAATCATAAAAGAAAGACCAAATGTTATTTACATTATGGCAGATGATTTAACAACGCAAGCCATTAGTGCTTATGGAGGAATTTACAAAGACATTGCTCCTACCCCAAATATCGATAGATTAGCAAAAGAAGGAATGCTTTTTAACGATGTTTTATGTACAAATGCAATTTGTGGCCCATCAAGAGCAGCAATTCTTACAGGTAATTACAGCAATATAAATGGCTACTATAAAAATGAACGTGGAGGAACATTTGACAAAACGAAATGGACGTTTCCACAAGAATTTCAGAAAAACGGTTATCAAACAAGTTTATTTGGAAAATGGCATTTAGGAACAGAACCTCAAGGTTTTGATGTTTTTAAATATCATAATTCAGCTGGTCAACAAGGTCATTATTGGAATCCTATTTTTAATGAAAACGGAAAAGACGTTAAAGAAAAAGGATATTCAACTAATTTAAGTACAGATTTTGCAATGAATTGGTTGGAAAAAGATCGTAAACAAGACGATCCTTTCTTAATGGTTTTACAATATAAAGCACCTCACAGACCTTGGGAACCAGATACAAAATATGAGAAACTTTGGGACGATATAGAAATGCCTTATCCTTCAACTTTTAATGATACGTATGAAGGTAGAGAATTAACTGCAGGAGATACAGAAATGACAATGGATTATTTCTCTAGAAGAGATATGAAATTAGAAACCCCTGAACACTTAAAAAAAGATTGGAAAAATCGTTTAAGTTGGGAGTTTTACGGTGCAAAACGTGGTGAAATTGTACAACCAGAAAACATGTCTGCAGAAGAAGGTAAAAAATGGCGTTATCAAACGTATATAAAAGATTATTTAGCGTGTGTAAAATCTGTTGATGATAATATTGGTCGTGTTTTAAAATATTTAGATGATAATAATTTAACAGAAAATACAATTATCGTTTTAACATCAGACCAAGGATTTTATTTGGGCGATCATGGTTTTTTCGACAAACGTTTCATTTATGAAGAATCTTTAAGAATGCCTTTTATTGTTAGATATCCTAAGAAAGTAAAAGCAAAAACTGTAAATGAAGATGTAATTACAAATATCGATTTTGCACCTACTTTATTAGATTTGGCAGACATTAATACAGAAGAACAAATGCAGGGAAATAGTTTCAAACCCATGTTATTAGGTGAAACTCCTAAAAATTGGGAACAAGAAATGTATTACCATTATTATGAGTTCCCTTATTGGCATCATGTACAACCTCATTATGGAATTAGAACACAAAAATATACATTAGCACATTTCTATTATAATATTGATGTTTGGGAATTGTATGATTTAGAAAAAGACCCTAAACAAATGCACAATATTATTTTAGATCCACAATACACAAATGTTGTTGCGAACCTGAAAATTCAACTAAAAGGTTTGATGGAAAAATATGAAAACAACAAATCTTTAGCTGATTTTAGAAAAATTACAGACACAGATTTTGGTGCTATTGTAGAAAACAAAAGTGGAGAACCTTCTGTACAAGACATTATTACTAATAACAAAAAATAAGTATCCAAAATAGTTAAGTAATTGTCAGTAATTATTACTTAAAAACATAACAACCCTTTTAATAGAAAAGTTTTAACGGAATTTTAACGTAAAAGAGGTTTTATATATTCTGACTATATAAAAACCTCTTTTGATTTTAAGTAGACCATTATTACGTGTTATAAATTTACTTTTACTACAAAGTATTTCGAACTCGATTTTTGGAATCTCTTAAAATATGACCAAACTAAAACTTAAAGAAAAAATTGGATACGCCCTTGGAGATGGAGCCGCAAATATTGCGTGGAGAGGTGTAGCTACTTTTTTGTTTATTTTTTATACGGATGTTTTTGGGTTGAGTCCAATTACTGTCGGAATTTTATTTTTAGTAGCAAGATTTAGCGACGGAATTTCCGATATTTTAATGGGAATTATTGGTGATAGAACCGAAACTAAATATGGTAAATTTAGACCTTGGATTCTTTGGACTGCAATTCCATTGGCAGTAATTCTATCTTTATTATTTACAAATCCTAATTTTAGCGATACTGGTAAAATTATTTATGCATACGTAACATACATTTTATTCACTCTAATTTACACAGCAAATAATATTCCTTATGGAGCATTAATGGCAGTTATGACTGGTGATGATAAAGAACGTGCAAGTTTAGGTTCTTATAGAATGGTAGGTGCTTTTGCAGGCGGAATGTTAGTGCAAGGTGCATTATTATATTTAGTAGCGAGTTTTGGAAACATAAATCCAGATATTCAACTTCAAAAAATTGATGATACTACATACGAAGTTTCAGTTTCTTCAAAAGAAAACTTCGAAAATGTAAATATTAAAACTGAAAACGGAATTGCATTATTTGCTTTTACAGATGCTTCTTTAGAAACTAAAAACGCAGAGCCTGTTCCTTCTAAAACATTTTCTGTTGAAGCCAATAAAACATATAATTTTACAATTTCTGGTGAAGAAAATTTAAAAGAAAGCGATATTACTATTATCAATCAGAAAAAAGGATACAGCAATGCTATGTATCTAATGTCTGTTGTTTTAGCGATTCTTTTACTATTGACTTTCTTTTCAACCAAAGAAAGAGTTTTACCTCCAAAAACTCAAAAAAATAATTTAAAACAAGATTTTAAAGATTTAATAGCAAACAAACCTTGGTTAATACTATTGTTTGTTGGGTTGTTATTCAATATTTATAACTCTATAAAGCAAGGAATTGTAATTATTTATTTTACGCATTATTTAAATAATCAATTGTTATCTGCTTCTTTTTTAGTAAGTTTAATGGTCGCTTCTATATTGGGAGCAATGGTTACAGCTCCTTTAAGTAAAAAATTTGGAAAAAAGAATTTGTTTATTGGTGCGTTATTATTTTCAGGAATTGTAAATAGTTTATTTATTTTTTGTGATGCTAATGATATTGGGGCCATTTTTACAATAGGAATTTTATCAGAATTTGCAGCAGCAATTTTTCCAACATTATTCTTTGTAATGTTAGGTGATGCAGCAGATTATTCAGAGTATAAAAATAAACGTAGAGCTACAGGATTAATATATTCAGCAGGTTCTTTCGCTACAAAATTCGGAGGCGGAATTGCAGGTGCAATTATAGGATTGGTTTTAGGAATGTATCATTATAATGGACAAGATACTGTTTCTATACAAGGCGCAGTTCCAGGAATATTAATGTTAATGAGCTGGATTCCTGCAATAATTACAGTAATCGCTGCAGGTTTAATGACATTGTATCCATTAACGCAATCGAAAATAACAGAAGTTACACAAGAATTATATTCAAGAAGACAATTAGAACAAAATAGCAACACAATATAAATATGAGAAAATTTCCAGAAGATTTTATTTGGGGTACTGCCACTTCTTCTTATCAAATAGAAGGAGCTGCAGATATAGATGGAAAAGGGCCTTCTATATGGGATTCATTTTGCACTATTCCAGGGAGAATTGCACAAGGAGAAACAGGCAATATAGCTTGTGATCATTACCACAAGTTCAAAGAAGATATACAATTGATGAAAGATATGGGCGTAAAAGCATATCGATTTTCAATTGCTTGGGCAAGAGTAATGCCTACAGGAAAAGGAGAAGTTAACGAAAAAGGAATTCAATTTTATTCAGATTTAATTGACGAACTTTTGAAGGCAGGTATAGAGCCTTGGGTAACATTGTATCATTGGGATTTACCTCTTGCTTTACAATTAGAAGAAGATGGTTGGCTGAATAAAAATATGACAGATTATTTTGCAGATTATGCAAATTTATGTTTTGATAGATTTGGAGACCGTGTAAAAAACTGGATTACATTAAACGAACCTTGGGTGGTTTCTATTTTAGGTTATGGACAAGGTGTATTTGCACCTGGAAGATCCTCTAATTCAGAACCTTATTTAGCTGCACATAATTTGCTTATCGCACATGCAAAAGCAGTTGCTGTTTACAGAGAAAATTACGGGCATCAAGAAGGTCAAATAGGAATTTCCAATAATTGCGATTGGCGTGAGCCTCTTACCAATAGCGAAGAAGATAAACAAGCAGCAGAAAGAGCTCTTGAGTTTTTTTTAGCTTGGTTTGCAGACCCTGTTTATAAAGGTGATTACCCAGAAGTTATGAAAGAAAGACTAAAGGAACGTCTTCCTGAATTTACAGAAGAAGAGAAAAAAATGATAAAAGGTTCTTCAGATTTTTTCGGATTAAACCATTATACAACCATGTATGCCGCAAATTCAAATGGTGAGCAACAAGAAATTTCAGTAAATGGAAATGGAGGTATTTCAGAAGACCAAGATGTTAGCTTGTCTTTAGACAAAAGTTGGAATGTAACCTTAATGGACTGGGCAGTTGTGCCATGGGGTTGTAAAAAATTGCTAAAATGGATTAGCAATCGTTATGACCAACCAAATATTTACATCACAGAAAATGGTTGTGCTTATCCAGATAAATTAGTCGATGGAAAGGTTAACGACCAAGAAAGAGTCGATTTTTATCAAGGATATTTAAAAGCCTGCCAAGAAGCAATTGATGAAGGTGTTCAATTAAAAGGGTATTTTGCTTGGTCTTTTATGGATAATTTTGAATGGGCTTCAGGTTACGAGAAACGATTTGGATTGCATTATGTAGATTTTGAAACTTTAGAAAGAGTTCCAAAAAAATCTGCACATTGGTTCAAAGAAGCTATCGAAAAGAACAGTGCTGAATAATATAAACAATAAATACCTACAATGTTATCGTAACATTAGGTTCATTAACAAAAAAACCAATTAATTATGGCTGAAAATGCAAACCAAGTAGTTAGTAACGAAGACAAAGTTCCTTTTTCGAAGAAACTTGCCTACGCTGCAGGTGGTCCAGTAGATATTTTAGGAGTTTGGGTAATGGTAAGTATTGCTTATCAAGTATTCAATTTCGAACTAAAAATGCCTCCAACTTATGTGGCCATTATTTTAATGTCGTTACGTTTATGGGATGGAGTTATGGATCCTTTAATGGGTTGGATTTCAGATAATTTTCGTTCTAAATGGGGACGAAGAAGACCATTCATTTTAGTTGGTGCAATTTTAGCTGGTTTAACGTATCCTCTTATTTGGTGGTTTCCTACAGATATGTCTCAAGAAGGTATTATGTTTTGGGTAATTGGTTTTGGAATTATATTCTACACTTGTTTTACAGTTTGGGCAATGCCTTACCAAAGTATGTTAATGGAAATGACACCAGATTATAATGAAAGAACAAGAGTTGCAGAAATACGTGGCTATTTTCAAACACTTGCCGGTTTTTTTAACGGTTGGGTTTGGTGGTTAAGTATGTTGCCAATTTTCTTTATAGATGGAGAAGCAAGTCCTGTAAACGGAATGCGTTATATTAGTTTAATAATTGCTGTTGTAATATTAGTTTTAGGAGTTTTACCAGCCATTTTTGTAAAAGAACGTTATTACGAAAGTGATTTAATTCAGAATCAAAAACAAGTAAAATTATTGGATAGTTTACGAGAAACATTTTCTAATAAACCTTTTATAATTCTATGTGGTTTAACGCTGTTTTTCTTGTTAGGAACATCAATTTTCGATAGTTATGGACGATATGTCGGAACCTACTATGTATTAGGTGGTGATTGGAATGAAGGTGCAAAATTTGCAGGTTATGGTACGTTTGTTTATACCGGTTTTAGCTTTTTATTCATTCCGCTTTTTAGAAGATTATCAGAAAAAATAGGAAAACCAAAAGTTTTAATGATTTCCATGACCATTGTGGTTGTAGCTGTTACTACAACTTGGTGGACTTTTACACCAGATAATCCTTGGTTAATGTTACTAAATACAGCATTTATTGGAGCAGGTTATGCAGGTTTATGGTTAATGATACCTTCTATGCAAGTAGATGTGGTAGATTATGACGAATTACAAACAGGTGAAAGACGAGAAGGTAGTTTTGCATCTATATTTTCTTGGGTTTTAAAATTCAGTTTTGTAATTGGTTTTATGATTTCTGGACCCGTAATTGAAATGACTGGTTTTGATGCAAATTTAGATGGTGCACAAGCAGAAGGAGTTTATGACATTATGAGAATTGGCTTTTTAGTAATACCAATTACATCTTTATTAATTGCCATTTTATTATTAAGGAAATTCCCAATTACATCTGAAAAAGCTGCAGAAATTAGAGTACAATTAGAAGAAAGAAGAGGAAAAGTTTAATAAAGTAAATTAAAAAATAAGAATGAGATTTGTAAAAATCTGTGTCGAAAAACATAGAAATCAATCTTTAAAAATACAATAATCAACGTAAAAATATATTAAAATGAAATACGGATATTTTGATGACAACAAAAGAGAATACATCATTACAAACCCAAAAACGCCAGTAAAATGGACGAATTATGTGGGTACATTATCTTTTGGAGGTATAGTAGATCAAACAGGGGGGTCTTTAATTTGTAAAGGCGATCCTGCATTAAACAGAATTACAAAATACATTCCACAATTACCAGGATCAGACTTTAAAGGGGAAACATTATACATCCGTTTTAAAGATGAAAATGGGAAATACAAAATATTTTCTCCATTTTTTGTTCCAACTTTAGATAATTACGATTTATTCGAATGTCATGTTGGTTTGTCTTATCAAAAAATAGTATCCGAATTTTATGGAATTAGAACAGAAGTAACCATTTTTGTTCCTAATGAAGAAAATAGAGTTATTCGTAAGATTGAAGTAAAAAATATCAGTGGAAAAGATTTACAAATAGATGTAATTCCGGTTGTAGAGTTTACACATTTCGATGCTTTAAAACAATACACAAATGCAGATTGGTGTCCTCAAACAATGACAATGAGAGCCAACAAAAATGTAGATGGAACTTTGTTATTACGTCAGTATGCTTTTATGAAAAAAGATACTGAAAACAATTTCTTTACATCAAATTATCCTGTAGATTCTTTTCAAACGGATAGAAAATTATTTTTAGGTGATAATGAATATGGAACTTGGAAAAATCCGTTAGAATTACAAAACGAAAGTTTATCTAATTTCGAATCGAACAGAGGAGATAACATTGCTGCTTTATTGCACAAATTAGGAACGGTTTCAAACGGAGAAACGAAAACTGTAATCACTCAATTAGGACAAGGAGCACCAAATGAAATTGAGAAAAATGCAGAGAAATATAAAGATGAAGCAACTGTAGATCAAGCTTTCAAAGAATTATCAGAATTTTGGGATGATTATTTATCAAAAGCTGAATTCCACACACCAGATGCAGCATTTAATTCAATGGTAAATATTCACAATCCACGTCAATGTCACACAACTTATAACTGGTCGAGATATTTATCTTTATACCAATTAGGTCTAGGAGCAAGAGGAATTGGATTTAGAGATAGTTCGCAAGATATTTTAGGAATTTTATCTGCAATGCCAGAAAAAGGAAAGGAATTAATCAAAAAATTAATTTCTGTAAAGAAAGAAGATGGTTCTGCAATGCACCAATTTTTTCCTTTAACAATGGAAGCAAATGAAGGTGATTCTCGTGAAGAAGCACATTTAAAAGACTTTTATGGTGATGATCATTTATGGATTGTACAAACTGTAATCGAGTATATTAAAGAAACTGGAGATTACGATTTCTTAAAAGAAGAAATTACTTTTTATGATAAAAAAGTAAAATTAAAAGATCGTAAAAAAGGAACTGTTTTAGAGCATTTAAAACGTTCTTTAGACTTCACAAAAAACAATTGTGGTCAGCATGGTTTACCAATGTTAGGTTTTGCAGATTGGAATGATACTGTAAACTTACCAGGAGATTCAGAAAGTATTTTTAATGCGAATTTATATGGAAAAGCATTGAATGAAATGGCTGCTATGTTAGATCATTTAGGAGATACAGAATTAGCAGATCAATACAGAAAAGACCACGCTCACATGAAAAAAGTTGTGAATGACAACTGTTGGGATGGAGATTGGTATTTACGTTATTTTGAAGATAATGGAAATGCAATTGGATCGAAAGCGAACAGCGAAGGTCAAATTTATACAAACGCACAATCTTGGACAATTTTAGCTGGTTTTGCAACGCCAGAAAGAGCTGAAACTGCATTAGATTCTGTTGAAGATAAGTTAAACACAAAATTCGGAATTAAATTATCTTATCCAGGTTATAATGGATATGATGAAAGTATTGGTGGTGTTTCTACATATCCTCCAGGAGCAAAAGAAAATGGAGGTATTTTCTTGCATTCGAATCCTTGGGTTATGATTGCAGAAACAATGATGGGTAATGGAGACAGAGCTTTTCAATATTACAATCAAATAAACCCTGCATCTAAAAATGATATTATAGACAGATTTGAATGTGATCCATATTGCTATCCTCAAAATATTTTAGGTGATGAGCACCCACAGTTTGGATTGGCAAGAAATTCTTGGTTATCAGGAACCTCTTCTTGGACGTATCAAGCTGCATCGAAATATATTATGGGAGTTCGTCCAGATCATAAAGGATTAATTATAGACCCTTGTATTCCTAAGGCTTGGGATGGTTTTACAGCTGTTCGTAAATTTAGAGGAGCTACTTATAATATCGATGTAAAAAATCCAAATAACGTTTCTAAAGGTGTTGTTTCTATGATTGTTGATGGAAATAAAATTGATGGAAATATCGTACCCGTTTTTAACGATGGAAAAGAGCATACAGTTGAAGTTATTCTAGGGTAAAATTTTATAAAATGAAGAATATATTTAAAAATAGTCTTTTATTAATTGCATTTAGTTTGGTTTTTACAAGTTGTAAAAACCAAGCTGGTGTAAAAAAAGAAACCATAAAAGCAACAGCGCATAAAAATGTTTTATTTATTGCTGTAGATGATTTAAAACCTATTCTTGGAGCTTATGGAAGCAAAGTTGTAAAAACGCCGAATATTGATAAATTAGCTACTAATGGTTTTGTAATGAAAAACAATCACTGTCAGCAAGCTGTTTGTGGTCCATCTAGAGCAAGTATCCTTTCTGGTAAAAGACCAGATTATACCAAGATTTGGGATTTAAAAACAAAAATTAGGTCAAAAAACCCAGACATTCTTACAATACCTCAATATTATAAAGAACATGGCTATGAAAGTGCGCCAGTTGGTAAAATTTTCGACTTTAGATCTGTAGATAAACAACACGATTCTATTTCTTGGAACTACAACTATTTGGGTATAAAACATAAAATGAAGGAATATGTAACTTCAACAGAACATGTTTCTTACGAAGTTTTACAAAACCCAGACAGTACCACTGCAGATGGTAAAGTTGCAAGTAGAAGTATTAAACTTTTAAGAAAATTTGCAAAAGAGAAAAAGCCATTCTTTTTAGGTACAGGTTTTCATAAACCTCATTTACCTTTTGTAGTTCCTCAAAAATATTGGGACATGTATCCAATAGAAACTATTTCTTTACCAGAATATAGAAAAGATCCTGAAGGAGCACCAAGATACGCGACACAACCAAGTTGGGAATTAAGAGGTGGTTATGCAGATTTCCCTAAAGATTATAGTGTACCAATTTCTGAAGAAAAACAGAAAAAATTAATACAAGGGTATTATGCAAGTGTTTCTTTTGTTGATGCTCAAATTGGTTTGGTTATTGACGAATTAGACAGATTAGGTTTAAGAGAAAACACAGTAATTGTGCTTTGGGGAGATCATGGTTGGCATTTAGGTGACCATAATATGTACTGTAAACACACAAATTACGAACAATCTACAAGATCTCCTTTAATTATATCTGCAGGAAAAAACAGAATTGGAGAATCTAATTCACCAACTGAATTTGTAGATATATTCCCTACCCTATTAGATTTAACAGGGCTTAAAAACCCAGGTAATTTAGATGGCGTAAGTTTAGTTCCACTTATGGAAAGTAAAGTAGACCACGTAAAAGATTTTGCTGTAAGTCAGTTTCCAAGAGAAAGCGATAAAATGGGGTATACTTTTAGAAACGACACGTATCGTTATACAGTTTGGATGAAAGATAATTGGCGTTCAGACAAACCTTATAAAGAATCTCTTTTAGATGCAGATGAATTATACGATTATGATAAAGATCCTCAAGAAACTAAAAATTTAGTAAATGAGGTTGCATATAAAAGTATAAAAGCAGATTTAAAAGCAAAAGCTATTGCTTATTTTAAAAGTCAAGAAACTAAATAAAGATGAAAACCTACATATCAGTTTTTCTAATAATAGTAACGTTCTGCGTTACTATTATTAGTTGTAACAAACCCAAAGAAAATCAATTACCAGAAGCAATTTCTTACAATTTTACTCCAAAAGATACCACTTGGAAAAGTTTATCAATAAGAGAAAAAATCGGACAAACAATGATTGTACGTGCGTTTCATAAAGCACAAGTTGCAGAGTTTGGTTCTATTGAAAATATGATGGAGAAATACCCAATTGGAGGAATTTTTGTTCCTTATTGGGATTATCTATTTACACCTCCAAGAGACCAAGTAATTCCAACAATTAAAAATGCGATTTCAGATTATGAAAATGCATCTAAATATCCAATGATTGTTACAGAAGATTTTGAACGTGGAGTTGGAAGTATTTATAGTGAATTTACAAATATGCCTTCAGAAATGGCAGTTGGTGCTGCAAATAATACAGATTTAGCCTATAAATTTGGTAATGCAATTGCAAAAGAATCGAATGCTTTAGGTGTAAATTGGTTGTTACATCCTTTGGTTGATTTAAATATGAATCCGTTGCAAAGTTTGGTGATAGAACGTGCAATTTCTGATGATGCAACAAGAGCTTATCCGCTTTTAAAAGCGCAAATTGAAGGAATGAACGCACAAGGTGTAGTTTCTACAATTAAACATTTTCCTGGAGATGGAGCAACCATTAAAAATCAGCATTTAATTACCTCTGCAAATAATTTATCAATTTCTGAATGGAATAAAACTTTTGGTACCATGTATCAAAAAATGATAAACGAAGGAACCCCTGCAATTATGGTGGGTCATATTCGTTTTCCTGCGTATCAAAAAGAGAAGAGAAATGGTATTTTCTTACCTGCTTCTTTATCTGAAGAATTAATGGTTGGTTTGTTGAAGAAAAAAATGAAATTCAACGGAATAATTATGTCTGACGCTTTAAATATGGGTGGTGCAGCTGGTTATTATGATAACGAAATTGAAACTTCTTTAGCCGCTTTCAAAGCAGGAGTTGATATGGTATTATGGCCAACTTTAAAATTTATGGATTCTTTGGAAGTAAGAATCAAAAGAGGAGATATTCCAATGTCGAGATTAAATGATGCTGTTGAGAGAATTTGGGGAGTTCGTGAGCAATATAATTTACTGAAAAAGAAGGGAAATATTTTTTATGCGATTACTCCTGAAGAAACTACTAAAATTCAAAAAGATGCGCAAGAAATTGCAAACAGTGCTGTAACTTTATTAACAGATGCTACTAAAATTCCTTTAAAAACATCAGAAAATAAGAAGATAATCATTGTAAATATTAGTCACGAAGACAGAACAAACGATTTGCGTTACACACAAAGTTTATTGCAAGCAAAAGGTTTTGAAGTGGATACCATTTTACACAACCCTAACTTTCTAGATTGGGGCGAAAAACTAAATTTCTTCGACAAATATGATAAAGTTTTAGTTGCTTTCGAAAATAGATATTTTAGTCCTTTAGGCGCTTCACTTTTAAAAGACAAAGAAGCTTTAGGTGTTTGGACAATGGGAATGTTGCCACAGGATAAAATTATTGCAGTTTCTTACAGTAATCCTTATTATGTAAATTACTATTTCGAAAATGCATTTATTGGGATTAATGCATATAGTTTAGACTTATTTTCCCAAAAAGCAGTCGTAGAAACTTTAACTGGAGGAATCTCTTTTAAAGGAACTTCGCCTGTGAAATTGGAGCATGATATGTTGAAATAATTTTACTCCAAAACAGAACTTTTATCAGTTCGGTTTTTCAAAAAAAATCATCAAAAAAGTCAATCTTAATTATAAGATTGACTTTTTTGCGTTATAAATACTTTAATTTATACTTCTAATTTATTGTATTATTCTAAATAAGACCTCTTTTTTTAATCAAATTGATAAATATTTAAATATTTTTTTATCAATATGCAATATTTGATAGTTTAAAAGTTTCTCTTCTTTACTTGTTATAGCTTAAAAAAACTTTCTTTACTACTGATTTACAATAGCTCACAATATTAATTTGTCAGTTTTAAGACCAAAACAGATGATAATTGAACTCATAAATATTTGTTAAATTATTACTTGTAAAGACTCAATTTAACTTTTTAATTTAACCCTAATTAATTCAACCCAAATGAAAAAATTTTTACTTTTATTAGCCATCCTAATATTTAATTTGAATGCAATCTGTCAAACAACAACTCCGAAAACAGTTACACAGCAGAAAACATTAATAAAATCCAACCATAATTTTGGATTAACAAACCCTGTTCATGATGCAAATTCACCAATGACCTACATAGAATCTGAAGTAGATGCTAAAGGAGGTGCTTTTATTCTTGAATACAAAAACCAAGGAGGAACAAGTTTTGATGGTTACCCAAGTGGAAGTATTGGTGGTTTTAAAGCGAATAACACTTATTACTCTGGAAACAAAACTGCATGTGGTTTACCTGTTCAAATTAAAGATTTAACAGATAGTTTTAGAATCAACTGGAAAACAAGTCAAACAAATGCAAATGATACAGATGATAAATGGTGGGCAACAATTAATGTGATTTTTGATGGAGGAGCAGAAACCGCTCAACCAGATGTAACTACTCGTGATTATGATTTAGTGATACAAAATGTAAGTTACAAACAAGACGATTTTGCTGATTTCGATAATCCAGGTGGTAGATATTGGTATTTTGCAAGAAATTCAGATGCAAACAAAACCATTAAACCGTTTACGGTTTATCTTGATGGAGTTGCTTATAGCTGGGCAATAAGATATAAGTTTTTCGATTATCCAGCAGGACATAAAAATGTCGATAAAAATGATAAAGTGCATATTAAATTTATTCCTATTGATAATAGCACTCCAATTCCTAATTTAGACCATTCTTTAAAGCAATTTATAGATGCTACTAAAGATTATTTGGAATATCTTCCTTTAAGTTCAACTGAAGAAACATTAGCTAATCAAAAAGTTGCAGAAAGTACTTTATGGATTAAATCTATTACAGCTGGATATGAAATATACGAAGGAACTTCTACTTTAGCTAACGATTATTTTTACTCAACAATAGATACTACTGCTCCAAATGCCTTAACAAATGTATCTGCTACTGAACAATCTGGAGATATTTCTTTAAGTTGGTCAGCTTCAACTGATGACGCTTTTGATACGTATATTGTTTATCGTTCTGAAAATGGAGGCGCTTATACAGAAATTAAAAAAGATTTAAGAACAAATAGTTATGTAGATACTTCTGTTCCTGATGGAGCTTATAATTATTATATAACTGCAAAAGATCGTTCTTTTAATGAATCTACACAATCTAATATTGTTGCTATAAATTTAGGGTCAACACTTAATTCGCCAACAAATACAACTGCTACTGCAGCTGATTGTTCTACAATTAGTTTGACTTGGGACGACAATTCAACTGAAGAAGATGGTTATAAAATTACAAGAAGTATTAATGGAAGTGCTTATACTTTATATCAAACTTTAGCTGCAAATACAACTTCTTACACAAGTAGCCAATTAACTGAAAACACTGCATATGCCTATAGAGTAAAAGCATTTGATGCTTCAGGAAACTCTTCTGCAGATCAATCTAATACTGTAGCCACACCTTCTTGCCAAACTACTTCAACAATCTATGTAAATGATGACGCACATGTAAGAAATGGAACGTATAAAAACACTAATTACGGAACAAATAGCGTTTTACAAATTAGACAAACAAACAACCAAAATGCGAAAAGAATGACCTATTTAAAATTTAACTTAAATGGAGCCACAAATATTACTTCAGCAATTCTTCGTGTTAATAATACTGGTTCTAATGGAGATGTTTATGTAAAAGAAGTATCTAACAATAGTTGGAATGAAGGTACTTTAGAATGGCAAGGAAAACCTTCATTAGGGAGCACAATTGGTACTTATAACTTTACAGCAACTGGATTTTATGACATAGATGTTACCAATTATGTAATAGCTCAATCTTCAGGAGATGGAAACGCAAGTTTCGCCTTAAAAGGTGTTACTTCAAATCTTATGTCTATTTCTAGTAAAGAAAGTGGAAATGGTGCTCAATTGATTATTACACATATTGGATCAAGTGCAAGCGCAAAAACTTCAAACCAAAAATCTTTAGCAGTAGATACTGTAAGTAACGATTTTGATAAAATTATTGTATATCCAAACCCAACAAATTCTTTTGTAAATATTAAAATTCCGAATTTAGATAATAAAGATGGTAAAGTTCAAGTTTTTGATGTAGCAGGAAGATTAATTCAGTCTCAACAGATTACATCAGCTTCTACTCAAATAGATTTAGAAGGTCCAACAGGGATTTACATTTTAAAAATACAGAATAACGATACTGTAACTATTAAAAAAGTTGTGAAGAGATAATAAAGCCCCCAATTCTTTTTAATAAAAAACACCTTAAGAATAGATTTCTTAAGGTGTTTTATTATTTATTAAAGGATAATAAGAGTTTTAATGACTTGTTATTACTTTCTTTACCAGTTTTTAATATATTTTTTAGCCAATTTACCAGAGATAGTTAAATCTTCATCTTTCCAACCACCTTTTAAACTTGCATTTGGCTTTAAAGCAGAAGCGCCTTCGTCTTTATTGTTAATAGACCAATTACAGTGTATAAGACTATTTTTACGCATAAATTCCATCCATTTTTTTGTTGATTCTGGATCTGCTTCTCCTCCTCCATCAGCTTCTACAGTTCCCCATTCTGTAACAATTAAAGCAACACCATTGTCTAATGCTTTTTGTGCTTTTCCCATTAACCAATCTTTATGAGAAGCAGCATAAAAATGAAGCGTATATGCAATATTATCATAACCAATAATTGGATTTTCTGAAGCCTTGTCTACATCTTGAGACCAATGAGCTGTTCCAACTACAATAATATTTTTTTTATCAATTTTACGAATCGCTTCAATTACTTTTTCGGCATAAGGTTTTATTACATCGTCCCAAGTAACTTTTAAAGGTTCGTTATAAATTTCGTAAATAATATTTGGGTGTTTGCCATATTTAGTAGCCATTTGTGTAAAAAACTCAATAGATTCCTCTAAATTATCTTCTGCTTTATGACTGTGCCAATCTATAATTACATACAAACCTAAATCTATTGCAGCATCTACAGCTATTTCTATATTTTTCTGATTCGTTTCTTTATCAAAAATATAACTATCATGAATATCTGGGTCTGCTGTCATTGGCAAACGAATAATTTTCGCATTCCAATCTTTTTTTAACCAAGCTACTACCTCTTTATTATAAAAACCATCTCCTCTGTAATATTCATTAGACCAAAAAAAACTATTTCCTGCAAAACTTACAGGCTGTCCAAAACTATTTACAACCTTATTTCCTTTAACAGATAGGAATCCATTTTTTTCCACTACAGAGTTTATAACAGTACTTTCTGCTACTTTTTGAGTGTTTTTTTTAGAATTACAACTAACTAAAATGAATAAGCAAAAAATAAAAATTCTCATTGTGTCTTTTTTTGTGTAAATTGAACTTCTAACAAATTTAATTATTTTTTGCTTTAATTCCTCTATTTATATGAGGTTTGACGATATCTAAACCTTTTAAGATAGTGAGTAAACCTTTTTTTAAAGGTTCACAATTACTTTTATCACACTAAATAAATTTAAAAATGAAATCAATTTTCTCAAAATTACCTTACCTATTTTTTGTTCTATTATTTGCTTTAGGATGTAAATCTGAAAAGAAAGAAATAGCCGAAAATTCATCAACAGAAAAGAAACCAAATGTTATATTTTTTATTGCAGATGATATGTATCCTTGGATGTTTAATAACACCCCACAAGGAAAAGACAAAGATGGTAATCCTTTAAATTTAACACCAACTTTAGATAGATTGGCAAAAGAAGGGGTTTGGTTAGAGAACATGAAAGTTGTTTCGCCAGTTTGTACACCAAGTCGTTACAATTGTTTAACAGGAAATTATGCAAGTAGAGCAACTAACGAAGCCTTTACAGGTTTTACTGAAACAAATGATGGTCAAACAGTAATACAGTGGAACTCTTACATTGTTCCAGGTGAAAAAACAATGGGAACTTACTTTCAAGATTTAGGTTATAAAACAGGTTTTGTTGGTAAAAACCATGTTATTGAAAGTCTATCGCAAGTTGGTGAAGGTGCAAAACCAGATTTAAACGCAGATCCTACAGACCCAGAAGTAATTGCTGGTTTAGAATATCGTTTTAAAGAATTACAAAAAGACATGCATAAATCAGGATTTGATTATGCAGATAAATTATATCATAACAATCCAAATTGGTTAGGAATTAGAGCACTTGCAGTACAAAATACAGATTGGATTGCTGAAGGTGGTGTCGAATTTATTGAGAAATATAAAGACAATCCTTTTATGCTTTATATCGCAACTACTTTACCACATGCTCCTTTAGACCCTAAACATTCTTGGAAAGCAGATAGAAGATTAACTGCTAAAGGTATTTTAGACAAAGCACCAACTGTTTTGCCTCAACCACCAGTAGAATCTATTAAACAAAGAATTAAAGAAGCTGGTTACGAAGGAAAAAATCGTGAAAACATTTTATGGTTAGATGATGCTGTTGGAGCATTATTTAAAAAATTAGAAACAGAAGGCGTTTTAGACAATACAATTGTAGTTTTCTTTAACGATCATGGTCAAGATTTCAAAGGAACTTTATATGAAGGTGGTGTAAATTCACAAGCTTTTATTTGGAAAAAAGGAGGTTTTAAAGTTGGTAATGTTTTAGATGCTCCTGTTTCAAATGTAGATTTCCTTCCTACTTTATTAGATTTTGCAGGAGATTCAAAAAACTTAAATAATTTTGATGGAAAAAGTTTTAAATCTGCTTTAGAAGGTAAAGAATACGAAGGAAGAACTTCATTTTATCATGAATTAGGGTATGCAAGAGCTGTTGTAAAAGACGGTTTTAAATATTACGCAGTTAGATATCCAAAATGGGCAACAGACTTTACGTTAGAACAACGTAAAGATACGTTAGCGAAATACACAAAATTTAGAGAATCTTTTGGTGAGCATGGAATTTCTGACAATCCAAAAGATCCTTATGGACAATTAGAAATGGTTCCAGGAGGTGGAGGTGCAGAGCATAATGCTTATATGAATCACCCGAATTTTACAGCTTCAGATCAATTATATGATTTGAAAAACGATCCAGAAGAGAAAAACAACTTGTACAAAGATCCTAAATACGCGAAACAATTAGAAATGTTGAAAGCTGAATTAAAAACATATACTTCTTCTTTACCTGGTAAATTCGAAATATAATTCAACAATTTTAATCCATATTCAGTAATATATTTATAAGATGAAATTAAGATTTACACTATTATTTTCAGTTGTACTTGCAACAATTATTGGTTGTAAAACACAACAAACTAAAACTTCAAATACTCAAAAAGAAGTTTCACAAAGTGTTTCAAATACTAATAAAAAGAACATTCTTTTTATTGCTATTGATGATTTAAAACCATTGTTATCAAATTACGGAAATTCTCAAATGAAAACTCCAAATTTCGATAGATTGGCAAAAATGGGAATGACATTTACAAATGCACATGTACAATATGCAGTTTGTGGCGCTTCAAGAGCAAGTGTAATGACTGGTGCAAATCCTGATAAAACAAAGGTTTGGGATTTAAAAACAGATTTTAGAAAATCTGCACCAAGTTTAGTTTCTATGCCAGAGTATTTAATTTCTCAAGGATATGAAAGTACTGGTGTTGGAAAAATATATCATATTCCTTCTTCTGCTGGCGGACATGATGGAAAAACTTGGAGTATTCCTCATGAAATGCCAACAAATTTTGACCCAAAATATGGAGAACCTGCTTTAAATTATTATCAGAATACTGAAACAAAAAAGGAAATGGCAAGATTAACAGCAGAAGCAGAAGCGAAAGGAATAAAAAGAGGAAAAGTTAGAAATTATGTGTTTAAACGTTTTAAGCCTTCAACTGAAAGTGCAGATGTAAGTGATACTGCTTATAATGACGGATTATTTACACAAACTGCTTTAAAGCAATTAGAAGTTTTAGAAAACGGAAACAAGCCTTGGTTTTTGGCTGTTGGTTATCAAAAACCTCATTTACCGTTTGTTGCGCCAAAAAAATATTGGGATTTATACGACAGAGATAAAATTGAGTTAGCTCCTTTTCAACAAGTATCTGAAGGCACTCCAACTTATGCGTTTCATTCTTTCGGAGAAATTAGAGCTTTTTCTGATATTGATAATAAATTAAGAATTGGAGATAAAATTCCTGAAGCAAAACAACGTGAATTAATTCATGGTTACATGGCTTGTATTTCTTACATAGATGCTCAAATAGGAATATTATTAGATGAGTTAGAAAGAAGAGGTATTCTTGAAGACACAGTAATTGGACTTTGGGGAGATCATGGTTTTCATTTAGGAGATCACACAGAATGGTGTAAACATTCAAACTTCGAACAAGCAACAAGAATTCCTTTTATGTTTGCGGGTCCTGGAGTTAAAAAGAACCAAAAAAGTCATCATCCAGTAAATTTAGTTGATATTTTTCCAACATTATTCGATTTAGTTGGTGTTCCTCAACACTCTCAAACAGATGGTAAATCTTTAGTAAATTTATTAGACGCAGATGCTTCTACAACTGTTGATATGGATTATGCATATCATCAATATAAAAGAAATGCAAAAATGGGGTATTCTGTTAGAACAGAGAGATATAGATACACAGAATGGCACGATAATAACTATAGAAGTTACGACGATTATAATTCATCTAAAATTTCTGGACGTGAATTATACGATTACGAAAAAGATCCTTTAGAAACAAAAAATTTAGTGAAGGAAGCTAATTATTCTGCAATTGCAAAAGAGTTGAAAAGTAAATTAAAATCTCACTTAACAAAATAAAAAAAAGCGATAATGAGAGTTATCAGTTTTTGGCATAGTTTCTGAATTAAACTTTAAAAATAACATGAAGTCTAAAGTTTAGATTTACATAAATTAAAATAAGATAAAATGAAAAAAATTACACTTTTGTTCGCTTTCTGTCTGTCTGTTGCAGCATTTGCTCAAGACAAACCAAATATCTTAATTATTCATACAGATGATTTAGGATATCACGATTTAAGCATTACAGGATCGCAATTATACAATACAGATAATATAGATCAATTAGCAAAAGAATCTGTTTCTTTTGCTAATGCATATAGTAGTTACCCACGTTG
Organism: Polaribacter haliotis; assembly: GCF_014784055.1. Lineage (NCBI taxonomy): Bacteria > Pseudomonadati > Bacteroidota > Flavobacteriia > Flavobacteriales > Flavobacteriaceae > Polaribacter > Polaribacter haliotis. Next base: position 1,419,114 of record NZ_CP061813.1, read on the forward strand.
TACACCATCTCGTTATGGAATGATTACAGGAACCTATCCTGTTAATGAAGACAAAGGTTGGCTTGGTGGTGTTCCAGAAGACAAAAACTTTGTAAAACAATTTAATAATGCTGGTTACAATACATCTTATGTTGGAAAATGGCATTTAGGAAATGGAGACAGTGCACCAGATAAATTTGGTTTTTCTCATATTTATGCAGCTGGTGAAGCTGGAGGAATCGCTTCGAGACATTACCCTTTTAATATAGATGCTAAAGGTAAGAAAGGAAAATATTATGTTCCTAATGTTCAAGAAGATGGAAAAGAAGGAGATTATGCTTCAGATTTATTAACGGATGCAACTATTAAGTTCATTAAAAATAATCCTAAAAACGAACCATTTTTAGCAGTTTTAGCTTATTACGCTGTACACACACCAATTGAAGCAAAGCCAGAGGATGAAGCAAGAAATAAAGAACAATTAAAAAATATCGACTTCGGAAACACACCAGAATATATTAAAGAAGGTGAAGGAAGACGTAAAATGAGACAAGATGATGCTGCTTATGCAGGAATGGTAGAAAATGTAGATGAAAATGTAGGTCGTTTATTAAAAGCGTTAAAAGAATTAAATATTGATAAAAACACAATCATCGTTTTTTCTTCAGATCATGGAGGTTTGTCTAATGATGGTAACAAAAATGAGCGTCATTTAGCAACAACTAACTTGCCTTTAAAAGCAGGGAAAGGACATTTATATGAAGGTGGAATTCGTGTTCCATTATTCGTAAAATGGACTGATAAAATAGCGCCAAAACAAGATAACTCTTCCATTATTTTAGGAATGGACGTTTTTCCAACATTATTAGATTTAGCTATTGATAAAAAAGTTGAAGGTGTAGATGGTAAAAGTTACGCAAAAGTTCTAAAAGGAAAAGAAGCTTGGCAAGATAGAACTGTTTTTTGGATTTCAAGAAAAGCAAGACCACATAGTACAGGAGATAGTAATGCTGCTGTTGTTAGATCTGGAGATTATAAATTAATTCAATTTTTAGATACAGAAAAAATTGAATTGTATAATTTGAAAAATGATATTGGTGAAGGAAACAATTTAGCAACATCTAATCCTAAAAAAGCTGCTGAATTATTAAAAACTTTAGAGCAATGGAAAGAAGAATATTTAGTTCCTGAAAAATTAAATGTTCAAAAAATGAACCCAAATAGAAAAAAGGGTAAGAAAAAAGGAAAGAAAGAAAAAAACGATAAAAAAGGTAAGAATAAAGGAAAAAATAAGAAGAAAAAAAATAAAGACTAAAAATGATTTTTTCTTAATACAATTTTTACAAAATACTGAAGATAGTTGTTAATTCAACCATTTTCAGTATTTCTTTTATAGGAAACATTGAGTTTCAAAAAATAATTAAACTTTAATTTTAAGTATGATTCATAAAAATAAATATTACACATTAGTATCTATACTTTTTGGGTGTAGCATTTTTTTTATGCAATCTTGTTCTTCAAACAAAAAAGTTACAGAAAATAATATTTCATCAAAAAAAATAGATTTTCAGCAATATAAAACCAATAATATTTTAGTTGGTGCAACTTTAAATTACGATGAATTAAATACCATCGAAGAAAAGTTATTTTTAAAAGATTTTAAATATTTAACTCCAGCAAATGCTGCAAAGCAAAGCAGAATTCATCCACAACCAAACAAATGGAACTGGACGTTTATAGATGATTTTATCGCATTTGCAAACAAAAATAAATTAGCGGTAAGATTGCATGGACCAATAAGTCCACAAGCTTCTAAATGGGCAAAAAAAGATAACAGAACTGCTAAAGAATTAGAAACTAATTTAATTGAATTTACAACTGCCTTTGCAAAAAGATACAACAACGAACCTTCTGTGGTTTGGATGGATGTTGTAAACGAAACCATTCTTGCAAACGGAAAATGGTTTGGCCCAAAAAAAGGAACAAATCAATGGGAAAATCCTTGGTTAAAGATAGGTTTAGACGAAAACGGATTCCCAAAATACATTTTAAAAGCTTTTGAAATTGCAACAAAACATGCTCAAAATATAAAATTGGTGTACAACCAAAATGCAGGAATGGAAGATATAATGTGGAATAAAGTGAAAGAAACCATATTATACATTCGTTCTAAAGGCTACAGAGTAGATGGAATTGGTTGGCAAGCACATTTATTGTTAGGCGCAAAACGTAAAGATTTTGTCGATAATATTGACGAAACAATGCTTAAATTAGGGAATCTTATAGATTGGGCGCATGAAAATGATTTGGCTTTTCACGTTACAGAGTTAGATTTTTTAATTAAAAACAAAGACCTTAACAAAAAGAAATCTGAACTTTTAATTCAGAAAAAAGTCTATCAGAAAATAGTAAACGTTTTGCTTGAAAAAGGAAAAAACGGAGAAGTTAGTCTCAATCTTTGGGATATTGGCGAAAGATCTAAAAAAGGAACAGGAAAATTTCAATCTATTTATGATGAAGATTTCAAACCCAATCCTGCTTATGAAGTTATTAAAAATGTACTTCAAACTGATAAAAAATAACACAAAAGAATACCATATATTTCAATGAAAACAATCAAATTTTTTATAGCAATTGCATCGCTTTCACTTGTATTTTCTTGCAAATCTAAAGTTGCGACTTCAGAAAATAAAACAACTGAAATTAGCTCTTCAGAAAAAAAACCAAACATTCTAATTATTCATGTAGATGATTTAGGTTTTCACGATTTAAGTGTAAATGGTTCTAAAATTTATCAAACGCCAAATGTTGATAAATTGGCATCAGAATCTGTGGTTTTTAATAATGCTTATGCAAATTACCCAAGATGTGTGCCTTCTAGATATGCAATGATGACAGGAGATTATCCTGTAAAAAATGGTGATGTTCCTGATGATGGTTTTGAAATGAGTGGAATTCCAAAAAGTAAGAATTTTGTAAAAAACATTAAAGAAGCTGGTTACCAAACCGCTTATTTTGGAAAATGGCATTTAGGTGATGAAAATAGTTTAAAAGACTTTGGTTACGACTTTAGCTTTGCTGCGGGTCATTCAGGTTCACCAATCAGTTTTTTATATCCTTTTAATGAAATGAAAAGAAAAGGAAAATCGAAAAAATCTCCAATTCCTGATGTAGATAAAGTAAGTAAAGAAGGCGATTATTTAATGGATGTAATGACAGATAATGTTGCTAAATACATATCAAATGTTGATAAAAGCAAGCCATTTATGGCAATGTTTTCTTTCTATGCAGTACATCAACCTTTAGAGGCAAAAGAGAAAGATATTGCAAGAAATAAAGAAGAAATTAAAAATTTTGATTTTGGAGATCAACCAGAATTTATAAAAGAAGGAACTGGAAGAACTAAAATGCGTCAGAATCATCCAAAATATGCTGCAATGGTTGAAACAATGGATGAAAATGTGGGTAAATTAATGCAACTTTTAAAAGATTTAAAAATTGATGATAATACGATTGTAATCTTTTCTTCAGATCATGGAGGTTTATCTAACGATGGAACAAAAAAACGTGATTTAGCAACCTCTAATTATCCTTTAAGAGCTGGAAAAGGTTGGTTGTATGATGGAGGAATTAAAGTGCCACTTTTCGTAAAATGGGCAAATCATTTTCAACCAAAAGAAGACAATGAATCTTTAATAATGCTAATGGATGTTTTTCCGACTGTTTTAGATATTACAGCAGAAAAATCTTTAGAAACAAGTGGAAAAAGTTTTCTTAAAGTTTTGAAGAACGAAGAAAAGTGGGATAACAGAACTACATTTTGGCATTCATCTAAAGCAAGACCAGTAAATACAGGTGACACAAAATCATCTGCCATTAGAAAAGGAGATTTTAAATTGATAAATTGGTATAAAGAAGGCAGAACTGAATTGTACAATATTGCACAAGACCCTTCAGAATCTAACGATTTATCAAAAGAAAAACCAGCATTAACTGCAGAATTATTAATAGAATTAAACACTTGGAAATCTAATTTTTAATATGAAAAAATTACTATCTTTTTTATTTATCTTCTCTTTTTTGGTAAACAATGCTCAAAATAATATTGAGAATATAAAGCCAGAACGTATCATTTATAAAAAGGTAGATACCATAAATTTAAAACTACATATTTATAAACCTTTAAATTTTGATAAAACAAAAACATACAATGCTATTGTTTTTTTTCATGGTGGTGGCTGGAATGGAGGAAGTTATAAAGCTTTTAAAAGACAAGCTTCTTATTTAGCTTCAAGAGGAATGATTGCTATTTCTGCTGAATATAGGTTATTTAATATTCACAAAACTTCGCCTTTTATTGCAGTTGAAGATGCAAAATCTGCAATTAGATATGTTAGAAAACATGCAAAAGAGTTAAATATTAATCCTGATAAAATTGCTTCTGGTGGTGGTTCAGCTGGAGGTCATTTAGCAGCTGCTTGTGGAAACATTGATGGATTAGAAGGTAAGCATGAAGATTTAAAAATAAGTTCTAAACCAAATGCACTAGTGCTTTTTAATCCTGTTTACGACAATAGTAAAAGAGGATATGGATTTAGAAAAATGGAAGGTAGATATTTAGAAATTTCACCATTACATAATGTTACAAAAGGAGCCCCACCAACAATTGTTTTTTTCGGAACAAAAGACAAAACAACACCAGTAATATCGTCTAAAGAATACGAACAAAAAATGAAAAATGTTGGTAGTAGAATCGATTTACATTTATACGAAGGCGCAACACATAGTTTCTTTAACAAAGGAGATTATTTTATAGATACACTTATAAAAACAGATGTTTTTCTTGAATCATTAGGTTATTTAGAAGGAAAACCTACACTTAAAAAATAATTTTATGAAGCAATTACTTTTTTTTATATCGATTTTGGTTTTTCCATTAATTTCTTTTTCACAAGAAGATTATAAAAAAGGAGAAAATTTAATTGATTATTCGAACATAAAATTTCTTAAGACAAATAAAAAATTTGGTTCAGTTACAAGAATTGAACCTTTCAAAAAAGAAAACGCAACTTTTGAAATTGAAACAGTTACACTACCAAAATTTATTTATAATTCTGCAACTGCGCTTCCAATTAAAAAAGTAAGTGTAAAAAAAGGACGTATTTTTTTATTAAGCTTTTCAGCAAAAACTACAAAATCGAGTTTAGAAACTGGTGAAGCAAAAGTGAATATTCTTTTTAAACAATCGGATTCTTACAAGAATAACATGCTTTCTACGCAAAGTATTTCTTCCAAATGGCAGAAATATTATGTTCCTTTTCAGTCGAATATCAATATCAACAAAAAAGATTTGGGTATTGTTTTGCATTATGGTTTTAAACCTCAAGCATTTCAAATTAAAGATATTAAGTTTGAATTATTTCCAGAAAATACTGATTTAGCTTCACTTCCAAAAACAAAAATTGTCTATAAAGGAATGGAAGCTGATGCAAAATGGCGTAAAGATGCATTGGCAAGAATTGAAGTGATTAGAAAAGGCAATTTTGAACTTCAATTTACAAAAGACGGAAAACCTGTTGCTAATAAAAATATAAAAATAGAATTGGCTAAACATAGTTTTCCTTTTGGTGCAGCAATAAATGCAAAAGCTATTGTAGAAAATGGAGCAGCATACAAACACTTTAAAAAAGCTTTTGATTTGGCCGTTTTTGAAAACGATTTAAAAATTAAAAGTTTACAATGGGATAAGAAAAAGCAACAAGCTTTAGATGCAATTTCTATTTTAAGAAATGATAATGTTACTATAAAAGGGCATGTTTTAATTTGGCCTGGATTTAATTATTTAACGAAAGAATTCAAGAAAAACGAGAATAATCCGAAGAAAATAAAAGAACTTATTGAAAACCATGTGGACAATTTATTAGACATGACCAAAGGAAATATTTCTCATTGGGATGTTGTAAATGAAGCGTATACAAATAGAGATTTACAAAGAATTACAGGTTCCGAAGAAGTTTTATACGATGGTTTTAGAACTTTAAGAAAAAAACAACCAAATGCAAAAGGGTTTACTAACGAATATGGAATTATCAGTAAAGGTGGTTTAGACACAAAAAAGCAAGAATGGTATTATAATTTTGTAAAAAGAATTGACGAAAACACAAACGGACTCATTAACGGAATTGGAATTCAGAGTCATATTGGTTCCGATTTAACTCCACCTGAAAAAGTGTTAGATATTTTAGCTTATTATGCAACTTTGGACAAGCAAATTAGTATTTCTGAATTCACAATGGACATTCAAGAACCTAAAATTAGAGAACAATATACCAGAGATTTTATGATTGCTGCTTTTAGTCATCCAAATGTGAGCGAATTTCTTTTTTGGGGATTTCAGTTAGACGAACGTAAAAAAGTTGATATTTATAACAAAGATTGGTCTATTGGAACCATGGGAAAAGCTTATTTTTCTTTGGTTGATAACGATTGGAGAACAAGAATTAATAGTAAAACCGATTCAAATGGAAGTTTGAAAGGACGTGGATTTTATGGTTTTTATAACTATTCATATATGGAGAATGGCAAGGAATTTGTCGGTACTTTTGTATTGAATAAGAACAATAGAAAACCCATAAAAATTGAATTAAAATGAAAAAAATAATCACTTTAGCGTTAATTACGCTTATATTTTCTTGTAAAAAAACAACTAAAGAAACAACAGTTTCATCTTCAGAAAAAAAGGTTGAAACTATTATAAAAGATCCAATTAAAGAAAAGCTTCAACAAGAATATTCCAAAGAATATAAAGTTGGGGAATCTTCTTTCTTTATCAATGCAAAAAACGGCGAGGTTTCCAATGTTCATATTTATACAAAGGGTTTAGAGGAAAATTTCGATAAAACCTACGAAATTGGAGGTCAGGTTTTAAGCAGTACAGCATTAGATATAAATAATGACGGTTTTAAAGAAATCTTTTTAAAAGTTCTCCCAACTGACGATTCTGGGAATGTAGATTTAATGGGGTTTGCTTCTCATAAAGACCAGAAAATCTATGAAATACAAATAACTGAAAGTGATCATTTAAGAGACATGAATACTGATAAAGTTACGTTTTCTGATAATAAAATTGAGCGAACATTCACTACAAATGGAAAAGAAAGTGGCTATTCTTATGATTTAATCTTCATTAAAGAAAATGATGAATATATGTTAGAAAACATTTTTAAGGATGATGGCCCTAAATATATGGATTTCACTGAAAATGATGAATTGGCAAATAAAATAGGAAAATTCTTTAGAGAAAATTACTTAAAATCTGACATAGATATTCTTACAGAAAATGACAAAAAATTTCAATTGGCAGAAGTAGATTTGAATAACGATGGTAAAAAGGAAATATTTATCAATTTTATGACGCCTTATTTCTGTGGTTCTGGAGGTTGCAATATTTTATTGTTAAATCAAGATTTAAAACAAATTACCAAGTTTACAGTAATGCAAACGCCACTTTTCTTACAAAAAGAAACGACAAATGGTTGGAAAAATATGCTCATAAGATCTGGTAAAGATTTTAGGCAATTACTTTATAAAAATGGTAAATATCCATCAAATCCATCAGTTGTAAAAAAATATCCATATTCGCCAAATGCACACGATTGGGTTTTATTTGATGACCAATTTAGTCCGTCCAAAACATACACTTTTTAATTTATGAAACAACTATCTTTATTATTTGTACTTTTTATTTTCTCTTGTCAAACAAAAGAAAAAACAGTAGAAAAAGAACAAAAAAAACAACCTAATATTCTTTGGATTGTAACAGAAGATATTAGTCCTACATTATCTTTTTATGGCGATAAAACTGCTAAAACACCAAATTTAGACGCTTTAGCTACACAAAGTGTTGTGTATGACAATGCATTTACAACTGTTGGTGTTTGCGCACCAAGTAGATCTACGATTATTACAGGAATGTATCCTACAAGTATTGGAACTATGCATATGAGAACAGCTCACGATGTTTTTTCCAAAGGGAAACAAGTATATAAAGACAGTGTAAACATAAAAGATATTTCTGGAAATTATATCAGACAATATTCCGCAGTTATTCCAGAAAATGTAAAATGCTACACTGAATATTTAAGAGCTTCTGGTTATTTTACAACGAATAATTACAAAACCGATTATCAATTTTCTGCACCAATTACTGCTTGGGACGAAAATAACCAAAAAGCACATTGGAGAAACAAACCTAAAAATAAACCTTTCTTTTCTGTTTTTAATATTGATGTTTCTCATGAAAGCTTTCTTTGGAGAAATAAAGATTTACCATTAACTGTAAACCCAGAAACTGTTCCTGTACCTCCATATTTACCATATAATGAGGCAACAAGAAACACAGTTGCAAGACATTATAGCAATGTAGAATTGATGGACAAAAGAGTTGGGAAAATAATTAAAGAGCTTAAAGAAGATGGTTTGTATGATAATACAATTGTATTCTTTTATAGCGATCATGGAGGACCTTTACCAAGACAAAAAAGAGCCATTTACGATTCAGGTTTAAAAGTACCTTTTATGATTAAAGGGATTAATGGTAAACCTGGAAGAACAGATAGAATGATTTCTTTTGTTGATTTAGCTCCAACAATGTTAAGTTTAGCTGGTGTAGAACCACCAAATTACATGGAAGGGAAAGCTTTTTTAGGAGAATTTGACACTGAAAAAAGAACACACATTTTTGCTTCTTCTGATAGATTTGACGAGTTTACAGATAGAATTAGAGCTGTTAGAAGCAAACAATTTTTATATTTAAGAAACGATTTTCCTAAATTAACAAAATATAAAGATGTTGGTTATAGAAAAAACATACCTATGATGCCTGTTTTTTTACAATTGAAAAAAGAAAATAAACTGAATGAAAAGCAACAAATCTGGTTTCAAACTAAAACTGATGAAGAATTATATGATGTAGAAAAAGATCCTTACCAAATTAATAATTTATCTGAAAACCCAGAATATGCTTCTGTTTTAGAAGAAATGAGAGAAACTTCTAAAAACCATTATGCAGATAGAAAGGATTTTGGTTTTACACCAGAAGCTGAAATGATTGACACAATGTGGCCAAACAATACACAACCAACAACCAACAGTGTTGTTATTAAAAAAGATAATGATAAAGTAACTCTTTCATCAACCACTAAAGGCGCGTCTATTGCATATCTAATTTCCGACAATGCTAATGAAAAACTAAATTACGATAGTAAATGGCAATTATATTCTACACCAATAACTGTTGAAAAAGGTAAAACTCTTTATACAGTTGCACAAAGAATTGGATTTAAACAAAGTGAAATAGTTTCACAGAAAGCAGAATAACATTTAACTCTTCAAATAAAAAAAAGCCTTTAAGTTTTTATACTTAAAGGCTTTTTCTATCTATAAAAATATCTTTAATTCTTTATAATCTTCTTGGTCATATTCAAGTTATTATCACCTTTAATGGTAACAAAATAAACTCCTTTTGCACCTTTAATAGTAAAGTTTACATTTTCTGTATCTGAATATTCTTTAGACGAGATTCTCTGTCCCAATAAGTTTATCAATTCAACTTTAATATTTGTTTGAATTGAATTAAACTTAATATTTACAGAATTTTTTGTTGGATTTGGATAGAAATTAACTAATAATTCCTCTTCTTTATCAACAGACAACGTATTATCAAAAGTTCTTCCAATAACTTCAATTTCTGCAAACTTTAATTTACTATTACCATCGCTAGAAGAATGAATTCTCATATATCTTCCTTTTGCATTTAAGTTATTTCCAGAAAATTTTCTTGTTGGAGTTCCGTTTTTTTCAAAAGCGTAATCTGCATTATCTTCAGATTGTTTAAATGTTGTTCCTGTAAAAGGAGTATCTGCAATAAAAACCGTAAAATTTTTAAATTCTTTTGAAAGCGTTTCAATACCTGAACCATTCAATTCTACTGTGTTCCAAATATCGAAATAATCGATTGTTTTTAATTCGCCAAAATCTAAATCGTAATAAGGTTCAGATTCATTTTTAGTTTGAGAGAAACTACCAACAGGCAATAAGTCTCTTTGGTAATATTGTGCATTTATTCTACCATTGTTGTTACCATCTATTGCTTTTTCTGGGCCTAAAGTAATACTTACAGTATTATGTGTACCATCTGTATAACTTAAATTACTTCTTGTAGAACTTTGAGAAACTGTTGCAAATCTCGAAATAATTTGGTTTTTTGGAGCCAATGCACTTGCAGGTTCTACTGTTGCACTTGCAAAAACTCCAGAATTTGGCGCGTTTTTAATTCTTACTCTTACAGGGAAAGTCGTGTATTTAAAAGTACGTCTATTTGGTAAACTTTCATTAATGATAAAGTATAACTCATCATTATTTTCTTCATCTTTAAAAACTCCATTTACAGAAAGATATTCTTCAAATTTTGCTTTTGATGCAAATTGATAAATTCTTTTTGGATAACCATATCTTAAATCTCCTTGTGCTAATGCTTGTTGAATTCCCATGTTATAACTTCCAAAGTCGTCTGTTATAATTCCATCAACTTCAAATTTTAAAGCATCATCGCCAGTTACATTGTAATCAATTTCTAAAGTAGAATCGTCTATAACTGTAAAAGTTGTAGGTCTCGAAGAAATTTCATCTGTATTTAAATGAATGGCGTTATCTGCATGTTGTTCATAATTAAAACTTGCATTTTCTGATGGATTATCTACTGTAAGCTCATAAAACTCACCAACATTTTTTGTTTTTAAGTTTACAAAAAGCCAAGGTGTAAAACCATTATTTCTTGTTTTTGGTCCTTGAGAGTTACTTAAAACTACTTTCGAAACTTGAATTCCGTTTTTTAAATCTTCTAACGTAATGTTTTCAAAAGTCTGATTGTGTGAGTGTTTCCACATATCAATTCCCAAAGAATTATTTGCATTTTTTCCAGAAATATAAACATCTTTAAAAGAATAATCTGCTTGATAATTAATTAGAAAACCAGTGTTGGCTCCCCAGACTTTAAATTTATCAAAAATAGAACGCGATTCGTGATTTACACCCATATCTCTTTCAATAGAACGTAAACCAATATTAGAATTTATTACAATCGTGTTTTCCATTATTAAAGATGCTTCTACAGGCATAACTCCATCTCCTTCTTTACTATAACCGTTTTTACTTAACGGAAAATTATCCACTTCATATTTAACTCCTCTTGTTTTGGCCAATGCTTCAGCATCTAACCTGTCTAAATTATTAATAGAATTATTCATATTAATAACTGCAACGCCTCTTTTAGCATTTGCAATTACGTTGTTTTTACACAAAACTGCACGTCCTTTCATAGCTAAACCATCTCCAGAATATAAGTAATCATCATGATGTAAGGAAGCTGTATAAGGGTCTGTAGTATGACCTTCTTTAATATCTACAACCAAATTATTGTTCCAAGTTCCTGTTTCACTTCCAGTTTCAGAAACAATTCCTGCACCAGTAACATCGTACACAACATTTTCTGAAACATTGGCATGAGAATCGTGATGTGTAATTCCCCAACCTGGATTATCCCAAACCACATTTCCTGTAACTTGTGCCATTTTTGCACCAAAAACAGTTCCTAATTTGTGTAAATGAATCGAATAACGACCTCTTGGGTTTGTCATTTCGTTTTTAGGAATTGCTCTCATCTCTGCAATTTCTTGTCCTAATGGAGAAATTTTAGAAATGAAAACCTTAGGTTCTAACCAATTATTCCAGATAAAATCGTCTAATAATTGTGATTTATCTGTTCTTCCTAATCTTTTAAATTGCGTATTTTTTATTTGCACATTCGTATCATTATGCATCGCCATTACATGACCTCTTTGATGTACATTGGTTGTTGTTGGAGAACTAAAAGTAATGTTACGTGTTAAATTACCAACGTAACAGTGTAAGTCTTCAGAAGGTCTGCCTTCATGATTTTTATTTAAACTAGATGTTAATGTTATTGAAGTTCCAGAAATAGACTGAATCTTTACTTGATCTTCTCCATTACTAGAACCTGTTGCATTACCACCACTTGTAATTATAATGTCGTCATTAGTTTTCCAACCATCAGGAATTTCTGCTAATTGAATTACATCATTTCCTTTTTTTGCATCAGCAGACAATGGTACCATATTTAATTTTTCTTGCCCAATAATCTCCAATTGCCCCATTGTTACCATACCTAAACTTAATTGTTTAGGATCCCAATTGTAGCGTCCAAGAACTCCAGGTCCATCATCTATGGTTGTTCCAGCACTTTCTGTAATACTAAAATTACCATTATTGGCTTCTTCTATAGTATTGTACCTATCTGTTCCTGTACCAGTTCTAGTTTTAAAAGTTACCACTCCATTATCTCTAAAATGCGTTTTTGCATCTGTAGACCAAATACTATTACTATTTGCTCTATAAGCTTCAATATCAAAAGGAGCAATTTCTACATCAATTTTACCATCATTTTCTCCATTTGCTAAAAACTTAACGAATGAGCCATGAATTGCAAAAAAAGTATCGAATTTTAATTTTGTGGTTTGATTTGCATTTGTTTGTGTACAATTAAAAACACCATCAACTCTAATTGCAAAAATATGCACAGAAGAAGAACCTTGATAATTTACAGTTCTTTCTTTAGGAATGTAAACAATTGCGCCTTCTGTTGGTACTTCATTTTTATCCCAAGTAGATGCTGTAAACCAAGAACCATCATTAACAGCTTTGTGTGTTGCTAAATTAGATGGTATTGCATTCATCAAATCCATTTGAGCCGATGCTGAAGAAACAACTAATAATAGAAATATTGTAAAAGAGTAAATTTTTTTCATGGTCTTTATAATCTTGTTGTAACAAAAATAGTTATATAATGCTTTTTTTAGGTTTCATAATCAACACATGAAGTCTAACAATTGTCTGTTATAAAACTACTATTGACGATTTTGAAACCGATTCTTTTAAAATTAGTTTTAATTTTGGATGTGATAGTTAGGTTTATGAAATTTAGATTTTTAATTCAAATTGGTTTTTTAATATTGATAGTATCTTGTAAAAAGAATGCTCTTAATACTGAAATATCAAAACCAAACATTCTACTTTTATATATGGATGATTTACGTCCACAATTAGCAAGTTTTGGAGCATCACAAATAATTTCTCCGAATATTGATGCACTTGCAAAAAAAGGAATTCAATTTACAAATGCGTATTGTAATGTACCAGTTTGTGGTGCTTCTAGAGCAAGTATGTTAACTGGAATGTTGCCGACAAAAAATCGATTTTTAAATTATGATACGTTTGTAGAAAAGGAAACTCCAAATGCAATTACTTTACCTCAACTTTTCAAAAATAATGGGTATACAACAATTTCTAATGGAAAGATTTATCATCATTTAGACGATAGAGCAAATGATTGGAATGAAGTTTGGAGACCTTATGCTTTTGATAAAAACGATAAAAATTTAGCACCAACAGATTATTGGCAATCGCTTTGGAAAGATTATCAAAATGAAAAAAATATTGCAGAATATAAAGAAACAAATACAGGTCCTGCTTATGAAAGTGCACAAGTAAATGATTCTATCTATATTGATGGATTAGTCACAGAAAAAGTAATTAGAGATTTAAAAAAACTAAAGAATTCTGATAAACCTTTCTTTTTAACTGCTGGTTTTATTGCACCACATTTACCATTTAATGCACCAAAGAAATACTGGGATTTGTATGATAGAAACACAATAAAACAGCCAGAAAATTACAATTACATTCCTAAAAATGCTCCAGAAATCTCTATAAGTACTTGGGGAGAAATGCGTATGTATTCTCATATTCCAAAAACGGGACAAGTTTCAGACAGTATTGCAATTAATTTAATTCACGGTTATTATGCTACAATTAGTTATACAGATGCTTTAATCGGACGAATTTTATCAGAATTAAAAACCCAAAATTTAGAAAAAAACACCATTGTTATTTTGGTTTCAGACCATGGTTATAATTTGCAAGAACATACTCAATGGGCGAAATTCACTAATTATAATACGTCAACTCAAGTTCCTTTAATAGTTTACAATCCGTTTTCAAAGATTCAAGGAAAAACAAAAGCGTTGACTGAATTAGTAGATCTATATCCTACTTTGGCGGAGCTTTGTAATATAGAAGTTCCAAAAAATCAGTTGGATGGAAAAAGTTTAATTTTTAATTTAGAAGATCTTTCAAAAAAAGGAAAAGAAACAATTTTCATTAAAAAAGGAAATGGTTTTACAATAAAATCGCTTAACTTTAGCTATACAGAATTTATAAATGCTGAAGATAACTCAACAATAACAACAATGTTATATGATCATAAAATTGATAAATCTGAAAATGAAAATGTAGTAAACAATCCTAAATATGCTGAAACAGTTGCACATTTAAAATCAGTTTTACACACAAAATATCTTTCAAATATTGAAGGAAAATAAAAAACTATTAAACTTTGGCTCGATTTTAGAGTCTAAAATATTAAATACAATTAAAAATATGAAACATAAAATTATTCTATTACTCGTTGCTTTTTTCGCTGTAAAGTCAATAAATGCACAAAACACAGACAAAACAAAACCAAATGTACTTTTAATTTGTATTGACGATTTAAGAAATAATTTAGGTGTTTATGGAGATGAACAAGCCATTACTCCTAATATAGATGCGTTAGCAAAAAACGGTGTAACTTTTAGAAATCATCAAGTGCAATATGCAGTTTGTGGACCATCAAGAGCTGCTTTAGCAACAGGTTTAATGCCAGAAGAAACAGGTGTTATTGGTTTTAAACCCATCAGAAAAAAATTGACAGATGTTATTTTTTTACCTCAACATTTTAAAAATAATGGGTATACAACTGCTGCAGCAGGAAAAATTCACGACCCAAGAACTGTAGGAGATCCAAAAAGTAAAAGTAAAGATGGAGATGATGCTGCCTCTTGGACAATTCCTTATTTAGCGCCAAAAGGTGGACATCATCCAAAAGGTGTTGCACTAGATTTTCAAGATTTACCAGATGAAGAGTATGTAGATGGAATTATTAGAGTCGAAGGCGTAAAATTATTGGAACAAGTGGCAAAAAAAGATGCGCCGTTTTTTATGGCAATCGGCTTTAAAAAACCCCATGAACCTTTTATTGCACCAAAAAAATATTGGGATTTGTATAATAATACGAACTTTAAAGTTGCTGCAAATCAAAATGCTCCAATTGGTAGAGAAGATTTAAAAACGTACGTTCCTCATGGAAAAGATGTAAAACAAAACATGAATGCTGAAACTGGACGTATTAATGAAGATTTTCAATTAAAATTAAAACAAGGGTATTATGCATGTACTTCTTTTGTAGATGCACAAATTGGTTTGGTAATTGAAAAGTTAGAAAAACTAGGAGTTGCAGACAATACAATTATTGTGCTTTGGGGAGATCATGGTTTATTTTTAGGAGAACATGGACGTTGGAATAAACACTCGAATTTAGAAGTAGCTTCTTCTTCTCCATTAATAATTATCGATCCAAGAAATAAAAAAGCAAAAGGAGAAACTTTTTCTGCGGCTTCAACTGTAGATATTTATCCAACTTTGTGTGAATTGGCGGGTTTAGAAATCCCAGAACAACCAAAAAACGCAAAAAAATCAACAGGAAGAGCTATTAAAGGTAGAAGTTTAGTCCCAATCTTAAATGACACAAATGCACAAGTAAAAATTGGTGCAATTACTGTTTATAGAGGTCAACGTGGATTGGGTTATGGTTACAGAATAAAAGGAAAATATAGGTATGTAGAGTGGGTTAATAAAAAAATTGGAGAAACTTTTTACGAGTTATATGATTATGAACAAGACCCGAATGAAACAAGAAATTTGGCAGTTACAGAAAGAGAAGCGTATGCTCCTTTATTACATAAATTCTCAAGAAATATAAGAAGTTTTGGCGAAGCAGATGGTTGCTTGGCATTATTAAAAACAAAACCTTTTGAGCTAAAAGATAAAAGTAGAATTTTAGTGAGAGATGCAGATGGAGATGGAATTCCAGATGATAAAGAAAGTAATAAAGATTCTAACGGAAATGGAATTTTGGATTATTTAGATGCCGAAAAATAGAAATTCTATTTTCTTAAAAATTTCATCTTAACTAATACTTTTTTTGCATTTTTAACTAATAATTGAATTTTTATCATTAATTTAGAATTAATGAAACTACATTTATTAGATAGAAGCACCAATAACACAGCAATTTCTGTAAGAATTAATAGTTATCCTAATTTTTTAAAAATTTGGCACTATCATCCTGAATTAGAATTAGTAACGATTTTAAAAAGTAAAGGTACGCGTTTTATTGGGGATAGTATTAAGAAATTTCAACCAAAAGATGTGGTTTTAATTGGCAAAAATTTACCTCATATGTGGTTAAATGATGCTAATTATTTTGAAGAAAACAGCAAATTAAAAGCTGAGGCTATTTCAGTTCATTTTAAAGAAAATTTTTTAGGAGATTCTTTCTTAGATTTACCTGAAATGAAATCAATCTCGCAACTATTTGAGAAAGCCAAACAAGGTATTTATTTTAAAAATGTACCTAAAAAATTAAGACAAGATATAAAAGCTTTAACTACTTCATCCGACTTTTACAAAACACATCAATTTATAGATATTTTACACAAGCTTTCTAACCACAAAAGCTATAAACTTCTAGCTAGCTCTGGCTATATTAACTCATTACAGAAAGAAGATTCAACCTTATCAAATCAAGTAATTGGGTATATTTTTAAAAATTTTAATCAAGAAATTAGTTTAAGCAGTGTTGCACAAATTGCAAATATGAATACTGCTGCTTTTAGTAGATCTTTTAAACGTGTACATCGTAAAACGTTTTCGAAATATGTTAACGAAATAAGAATTGGTTATGCTTGTAAATTACTTCAAGAAAATGAATTAAATATTGCTACGATCGGTTATGAAAGTGGATTTAATAATCTATCTAATTTCAACAGACAATTTAAAAAAATAAAGAATATTTCTCCTTCATCTTATTTAAAAAAACATACAAATCATACTAAATAGATAAATTAAAACATATAAATGCAAAAATAGTATTAGTTTATGTTGAATTTGTGGTGGACTTTATAAGTGTTCTAAATTACATTTGTAAAGCTATAAAATCTATATAATGAAACAATCGATTACCATAACTAAAGTAGTAACAAAAGATGTACGTTTTCCAACTAGTGATTCGTTGGATGGTTCAGATGCAATGAACCCAGACCCAGATTATTCTGCTGCTTACGTGATTCTAGAAACAAATCATCCAGAATTAGAAGGTCATGGATTAACATTTACAATTGGTCGTGGAAACGAATTATGTGTTGCTGCAATTGAATCTTTATCTCATTTAATCATTGGAAAAACTTTGGAATCTTTCACCAAAAATATGGGTGATTTTTGGAAAATGATTACAGGCGATAGCCAATTACGTTGGTTAGGTCCAGAAAAAGGAGTGATTCATTTAGCAACAGGAGCTGTTGTAAATGCAGTTTGGGATTTATATGCAAAAGCAGCAAAAAAACCTCTTTGGAAATTAATTGCAGACATGTCTCCAGAAGAATTTGTAAAATGTGTTGACTTTACTTACATCACAGATGCAATTACACCAAAAGAAGCGTTGGAAATTCTTCAAAAGAATGAAACTACAAAGCAAGAACGCATCAATAATTTATTAGAAAATGGTTACCCTGCTTATACCACATCTGCTGGTTGGTTGGGTTATAGTGACGATAAAATGCGAAGACTTTGCCAAGAAGCAAAAGCGGAAGGTTTTAAACATATGAAAATAAAAGTCGGTTCCGATTTAAAAGATGATATGCGTCGTGCGCAAATTATTCGCGAAGAAATTGGAGACGATTTACAGTTAATGATGGATGCTAACCAGAAATGGGATGTAGATGAAGCAATAGAAAATATGGCTTCATTGAAAAAATTTAATCCTTATTGGATTGAAGAACCTACAAGTCCAGATGATATTTTAGGACATGCAAAAATTGCAAAAGCAGTTGCCCCAATTAAAGTAGCAACTGGCGAGCATTGTCAAAATCGTGTAATGTTCAAGCAATTAATTATGGCAGACGCTTTACAAATTTGCCAGATTGATAGCTGTAGAGTTGGTGGCGTAAATGAAATTTTAGCGATTATTTTAATGGCTGCAAAATATAAAGTTCCTGTTTGTCCACATGCTGGAGGAGTTGGTTTGTGCGAATATGTACAACATTTATCTATGATAGATTATATCTGCGTAAGTGCAACAACAGACGATAGAATTATTGAATATGTAGATCATTTACACGAACATTTCTTCGAACCAGTTGTAATTAAAAATGGTGCTTACATGCCACCAAAACAACCTGGTTACAGTATTACAATGAAACCAGAATCTTTAAAAACTTATAGTTTTCCAAATGGAGAAGTATGGGCAAAAAAACTTCAATTACAATAATATGATATTTAGTTTAAAAGGAAAAACAGCGATTATTACAGGTGGAGGAAGTGGTATTGGAAAAGCAATTTCTAACACATTTGCTAAACAAGGTGCACATGTTTGTATTCTAGATTTTAATGAAGAAAATGGGACTTCAACAGTTACAGAAATTGAAAATAATAATGGAACTGCCAGTTTTTATAAATGTGATGTTTCAAATCAAGAACAAATAGAAAATATTATTTCAGAAATTACGAACAATCATTCCATAAATATTTTAATCAACAATGCAGGAATTGCTCACGTTGGAAATATAGAAAACACAAATTCCGAAGATTTAGATCGTTTATACAATGTAAATATTAAAGGAGTTTATAATGGAATAAAAGCAGTAATTCCTCATTTTAAAAAGAAAAAAAGTGGTGTAATTATTAATATGGCATCCATTGCATCTTCTGTCGGAATTTCTGATCGATTTGCATATTCTATGACGAAAGGAGCTGTATTAACCATGACATATTCTGTCGCAAAAGATTACGTTACTCATGGAATTAGATGCAATTGCATTTCTCCAGCACGTGTTCACACACCATTTGTTGATGGATTTATAAAACAAAATTACCCAGATAATCAAGCAGAAATGTTTGAGAATTTATCTAAAACACAACCTATTGGAAGAATGGGAAAACCAGAAGAAATTGCAAATCTTGCATTGTATTTATGCAGTAATGAAGCTTCTTTTATTACTGGAACAGATTTTCCAATAGATGGCGGATTTATTAAATTAAATGGCTAATTTTAACAACTAATACTCTAATATGTTTTAAAAAATCTATTAGATTTAATATAAAAAATTAAAATACATTAAAATGAAACTCATAAGATTCGGAACAGAAGGAAATGAAAAAGCAGGACTTCAATTAGAAAACAAAAGAATAGATGTTAGCGCTTTTGGTGAAGATTATAACGAACGATTTTTCGAAACTGACGGATTAAACCGTTTAAAAAATTGGTTGAAAACAAACGAATCTAATTGTCCAACGATTGATGATTCTGTAAGATTAGGTTCGCCAATTGCAAGACCATCGAAATTAGTTTGTGTAGGTTTAAACTATGCAGAACACGCAGAAGAAGCAGGTATGAAAGTACCTAATGAACCAGTATTATTCTTTAAATCTACAACTGCGATTGTGGGCCCTAATGACGATGTTACAATTCCTAAAAACAGTTTAAAAACCGACTGGGAAGTAGAATTAGCCATCGTAATTGGTAAAAAAGCATCGTATGTAAACTTAGAAGATGCAGAAGATTATATCGCTGGTTATGTGTTGCATAATGATGTTTCTGAACGTGCTTTTCAAATTGAAAAAGAAGGTCAATGGTGTAAAGGAAAAGGTTGTGATACATTCGCGCCTCTTGGACCTTTTTTAGCAACAAAAGAAGAAATTAAAGACCCAAATAATTTACACTTATGGTTGGAAGTTAATGGCGAACGTTTGCAAGATTCATCAACATCCGATTTTATTTTTAACGTACAAGAAGTAGTTTCTTATATCAGCCAGTATATGACATTGTTACCTGGAGATGTTATTTCAACTGGAACACCATTTGGAGTAGGTTTAGGTTTCAATCCACCAAAATATTTAAAAGCTGGTGATGTAATGCGTTTGGGAATTGAAGGTTTAGGAATTTCAGAACAAAAAGCAGTAGCTTACAAATAATGAAAATAGACGCACATCAACATTTCTGGCAATTTAATCCGCAAAAAGACACCTGGATTACTGATGAAATGGCTGTGCTTAAAAGTGACTTTTTACCTGAAGATTTAGAACCTTTATTAAGACAACATCAATTGGATGGTTGTGTTGCAGTTCAAGCAGGTACTTCAGAAAAAGAAACGCTATTTTTATTAGATTTAGCTGAAAAGAATTCGTTTATAAAAGGAGTTGTAGGTTGGTTAGATTTATGTGATGAAAATATTCAAGAGCGATTACACCTTTTTTCTTCTTATAAAAAATTAAAAGGGTTAAGACATATTGTTCAAGCAGAAGCTGATGGTTTTATGCTTCGTAAAGATTTCCAAAGAGGAATTTCAGCTTTAGAAAAATATAATTTTACGTATGATATTTTAATATTCCCACATCAATTAGAAGAAGCGATTGAATTGGTTCGAACATTTCCGAAGCAAAAATTCATTTTAGATCATTGTGCAAAACCGTACATTAAAGATGAGAAAATAACGGTTTGGAAAAATCATATTGAAAAATTAGCATCATTTAAAAATGTAGCTTGTAAAGTTTCAGGTTTAACTACAGAAGCACATTGGAAAACTTGGAAAAAAGAAACCATAAAACCATATCTTGATGTGGTATTCAATGTTTTTGGAACTAAACGTACCTTATTTGGAAGCGATTGGCCTGTTAGTTTATTAGCTGGAAATTATGCGAAAACAGTAAATTTAATTGAAAATTACATCCAGCAATTTCCTAAAACAGAACAACAACAAATTATGGGATTGAATGCCAAAAACTGGTATTCTTTAGAGAACTAAAATTATGGATTTAAAACTTAAAAATAAAGTTATTATTGTTACTGGTGGTTCCAAAGGAATTGGTAATGGAATCTGTAATGTCTTAGCAGAAGAAGGCGCAATTCCTGTAATTATTGGTAGAAATAAGCAAAATGTTTTAGATGCTGTTCAAAAAATAAAAAATAATGGAGGAAAAGCTTTTTATGCTTTTGCAGAATTAACAAATAAACAAGCTTGTGAAGACGCAATAAATTCTGTAATTAAAGAGTTTGGCAGAATTGACGGATTGGTAAATAACGCAGGTGTTAACGATGGTATTGGTTTAGAAAACGGAAATTACGACGATTTCATGACCTCCATTCAGCGAAATGTAACACATTATTATGCAATGGCACATTTTGCGCTGCCAGAACTTAAAAAAAGTAAAGGAGCCATTGTAAATATTGGCTCTAAAACCTCGGTAACAGGTCAAGGAGGAACTTCTGGTTATGCAGCTGCTAATGGTGCAAGAAATGCATTAACAAGAGAATGGGCTGTAGAATTATTACCTTATAAAATTCGTGTAAATGCTGTAATTGTTGCAGAATGTTTTACACCATTGTATAAAAAATGGTTAGATACTTTCCCAAATCCCGAAGAAAAATTAAATAGTATTACCAAAAACATCCCTTTAGAAAATAGAATGACAACAGATAATGAAATTGCAAATACAGTTGCTTTTTTATTGTCAGAAACATCAAGCCACACAACAGGACAACTCGTTTTTGTAGATGGTGGATATACTCATTTAGATCGTTCAATATAATTATGAAAAACACCTCAAAAATTCCAGTAGTTTCCAAAAAGGTATTAATTCCTTTTATTTTAGTAACTTCTTTGTTTGCTCTTTGGGGCTTTGCAAATGCAGTTACAGACCCAATGGTAAATGCTTTTAAAAAAGTATTAGAATTAACAAACACTCAAGCTTCATGGGTTCAAATGGCTTTCTATGGAGGTTATTTCTGCATGGCAATACCAGCAGCTTTATTTATGCGTAAATACTCATATAAAGTTGGTGTATTAATTGGTTTAGGTTTGTATGCTGTGGGTGCTTTATTATTTTATCCAGCAGCAATTACAGAACAATTCTGGTTTTTTTGTTTAGGGTTATATGTATTAACTTTTGGATTGGCATTTTTAGAAACTGCAGCAAACCCATATATTTTAGCAATGGGCGCCAAAGAAACTGCTACCCAACGTTTAAATTTAGCACAATCTGTAAATCCTATTGGGTTGATTGCTGGTTTATTAGTCGCAAAGTTTTTTGTGTATGACAATTTACAATCAGACGATATTGCAAATTTTGGCGCTTTAGACGAAGCAAAAAGAGCAATGATTAAAGTAGCAGATTTAGCTGTAATTCGAGATCCTTATGTAATATTAGGATTGGTTATTTTAGTAGTATTCGTTTTATTTTTAGTAAATAAAATGCCTCAATCAAAGGAAGAAGGAACAATGCCTAGCTTAGGAGAAACATTTAAAAAACTCTTAAGCAATAGAAAATATGTTTTGGGTGTAATTGCTCAAATACTATATGTTGGAGCTCAAATTATGACTTGGACTTACATCTATCAATATGCAGAAGCAATAGATTTAGCAAACGCAAATGTTGTTGGTTATGAAAAAATAGATGTATTTACCTATCAATTTATAGCATTTGTATTATTTACAGTAGGTCGAATTGTTGGAACAGCAATGCTACGTTTTATGAGTCCAGGAAAACTATTAATGTCATTCGCTTTACTTGCAGGCGTATTTGTATTAACAGCAATATTTGTTGATGGAATTTTCGGATTGTATGGTGTTGTAGGCGTCTCTTTTGCAATGTCTTTAATGTTTCCAACAATTTATGGAATTGCCTTAAACGACTTAACCGAAGAACAATCTAAAGTAGGCTCTGCAGGATTGGTTATGGCAATTGTTGGTGGTGCTTTACTCCCAATGTTGCAAGGTATTATTATAGATGCTGGAGGAAGAGGTGTTGCAGATACTAAAATATTAGGGGTAGCAGAAATTAACTTTTCGTTTATTCTTCCCTTAATATGTTTTGCTTACATAGCTTGGTATGGTTTAACAGTGTTTAAAAAATATGAAGCAATAAATCAATAATGTATAAAACTTAAACATGAAAGATTTAAAAAGATATTGTCTTGCCTTAGATTTAGTCGACGACCCTAAACTTATAGCAGAATATAAAAAATACCATGAAAAAATTTGGCCAGAAATTACTAAAAGCATTAGAGATTCTGGGATAGAAAACATGGATATCTATTGTATTGAAAATCGCTTGTTTATGATTATGGAAGTCAATAACACATTTTCTTTCGATAAAAAGGCAATAATGGACGCTAAAAACCCAAAAGTACAAGAATGGGAAACTCTTATGTGGACATATCAACAAGAATTACCAACATCAAAACCAAATGAAAAATGGCGTTTGATGGAACATATTTTTCAATTAGAATAAAATGGATTTAGGATACAATACAAAATACCCATCTGTAAACGATTTACGCAAAAAAGCAAAAAAACGCATACCAAAATTTGCTTTCGATTATTTAGATGGTGGCTGTAATGAAGATGTAAACCTTCATAAAAATACAAAGGAAATTCGCGATGTAGAGTTGTTTCCCAAATATTTAAAACCTCATGGAGGTTCTTCATTAAAAACAGAACTTTTTGGACATACTTACGATGCTCCTTTTGGAATTGCTCCAGTTGGTTTGCAAGGTTTAATGTGGCCAAATGCTCCAGAAATTTTAGCAAAATCGGCACATAAACATAATATACCTTTTATTTTAAGTACAGTTACCACAAGTAGCATCGAACGAATTAGCGAAATTACTGAAGGAAAAGCATGGTTTCAATTATACCATCCTACAGAAGATCGTTTACGAGACGATATTATCAAACGAGCAGAAGCTGCACATTGTCCTGTTTTAGTTATTTTATGTGATGTTCCTACTTTTGGTTTTAGACCCAGAGATATTAGAAACGGATTGGCAATGCCACCAAGAATGACGTTATCTAACATTCTTCAAGTTATGGGGAAACCAGAATGGGCTTTTAATACTTTAAAATACGGGCAACCAAATTTTGAAACTTTAAAACCTTACATGCCTAAAAATCTTGATTTAAAACAATTGGGATTATTTATGAATAACACCTTTTCAGGACGTTTAACAGAGGAGAAAATCAAACCAATTCGAGATATGTGGAAAGGTAAGATTGTACTAAAAGGTGTAGCAACAGAAGCAGATACAGAAACAGCTATTAAATTAGGATTGGATGGAGTTATAGTTTCTAATCATGGAGGAAGACAATTAGATGCTGGAGAATCTACCATAAAACCTTTAACAAGAATTGCAGAAAAATATAGCGATCAAATTAAAGTGATGATGGATAGTGGAATGCGTTCTGGCCCAGATATTGCAAGAACCTTGGCAAGTGGAGCCGAATTTACTTTTATGGGACGTAGTTTTATGTATGGAGTCTCTGCATTAGGAAAAAAAGGTGGAGACCACACAATTTCGATTTTAAAGACACAATTACAACAAGTTATGGAACAAGTTTGTTGTGAAGACGTAAGAGATTTCAATCAGTTTTTAAAAAAATAATTTAAACTATTTTTTAGTTTAAGAGTCTTATATAATATGAAGAAAGATACACTACTCCTATTATTTATATGCCTTGCAATAAGTAATTTCGCACAAAAAAAGAAATCAAATTATAAAGACCAATGGCAGTTTGCCGCTAAAGACTCATCGTTTTATGTAACTGCAGAACAACAAAAAGAATTGTATGCTACAGATGCAGAAATGAAATGGTTTAAAGATGCCAAACTCGGTATTTTTGTTCATTGGGGACCAGCATTATTAAAAACAAATGTTTTAAGTTGGGGAAGAAATGGAGAAAGACCTGGAGCTGGAAAACCGGCTACAAATGGTGTTGACCCAGAAATTTACGATAACTTATCTAAAAAATTCAATCCTAAAAATTTTGATGCAGACAAGTGGATGCAACAAGTAAAAGATTGGGGCGCAGAATATATTGTGTTTACAGCAAAACATCATGATGGTTTTACTTTTTTTGATGCAAAAAACACAGAGTACAGTATTATGAATACGCCTTATGGAAAGGATATTTGTAAGCAATTAGCAGATGCTGCACATAAAGCTGGCGTAAAATTATTTTGGTATTACTCACAACCAGATTGGAGTCATCCAGACAATCTTCGTGAAAAACATTACGAAAATTATTTACCTTATATGAAAGAACATGTAAAACAATTGTTTACAGAATATGGTAAAATTGATGGTGTTTTTTGGGACCATTTAGCAACAAAATATTGGCAATGGGATTCTTATCATGTTTTAAAAGACATGAAAAAATGGCAACCAGGAATTATAAGCAATGCCAGAGTTGGTTTTGGTTGGCCTTTAGAAGACAAAGGCGATTATGATACACCAGAACAAAGTTTAGGCCCCGTAAATCATCACAGATATTGGGAAGCTTGTTTAACTATGACAGACAAATGGTTATATAGCCCAAAAGGCCCCATAAAACCTTATGAAACTGTTTTAAGTATGCTAATTCAAGTTGCTGGAAATGGTGGGAATTTATTATTGAATTTAGGCCCAAATGGAAAAGGAGAATTTGTAGAAAAAGAAGCAATTGAAGCTGAAAAAGTGGGAGATTGGATTAAAAAATACGGAAACACAATTAAAAACACAAGACGTGGAATTTATATTGGTGGCGACTATGGAGCATCAACACAAGTTGGAAACAAATTATACATTCATGTTTTACAGCAAAGAGCAAATAATACGGATGCAATTATAGAACTACCTCAATTACCTATTGAAATTATTTCAGCAACAGGAATTACAGATAGTTTTACAAAATATGATGTTAAAAACGGAAAATTATATCTTCATTTTGATAAAAATAAATTTGATGAAAATTTAGATAATATTGTGGAATTGACGTTGGTAGAAAATCCTTCAAAATTTGAAAGAATTGAAACTTGGAAAGCAAATCCAATTGCTAAAAAAGATTTTGAGGTAAGTTCATCTTCATTTGCAAAAGCAAAAAACAAACCAGAAGCAATTTACAACACCAAAGGAAATGTCTTTAGTGAAGGTATTCACTTAAAATCTTGGTGGGAACCTAAAAAAGAAGATAAAACTCCAAGTCTAACGTTAGATTTTAAATCAGCAAAAAAAGTAAAAACTGTTTTGTTGAGTGAGAACATGCGTTCGCATTGTACTCGAGATTTTACACTTGAAACTAAAGATAAAAATGGTAATTGGAATACTGTTTATAATGGAAAAACAATTGGCGAAGGTTTGCGAATAAAACTGAATGGCGATGCTATTTACGGAATCCGTTTAAATGTATTAGAAAACACAAAAGCAATTCAAATTACAGCATTTAATAGTTATGAATAAATTTTTCAAGCTTTCTCTAATTCTTTTAGGATTCGGTTCTTGTAAAGCACAAAACACGACTTCTAAAGTCAATAAAAATCAACCAAACATCGTTTATATATTAGCTGATGATTTAGGTATTGGAGATGTTTCAGGATTAAATCCCGAAGCAAAAGTAAACACGCCAAATATTGATAAATTGATTAGTAATGGTATGACTTTTACTGATGCACACACCACTTCATCTGTTTGTACGCCATCGAGATACAGTATTGTTACTGGCGAATATTCTTGGAGAACAAAATTAAAAGCAAGAGTTTTAGATGGGTATTCCAAAGCATTAATTGAAGACACAAAAGATACTGCACCAAAATTATTGCAAAGAAAAGGTTACCAAACTGCAATGATTGGTAAATGGCATTTGGGTTGGAACTGGGAACTTAAAGTTGAAGAAAACTTGGAAATGGATGCAAAAAATCCATATCAATTTAAAAATGACATCAGCAAAAAAGTAGATTATAGCAAACCTTTTAAAGGTGGTCCAACAGATAATGGTTTCGATTATTTCTTCGGATTAAATGCGTCTTTAGATTTCCCTCCTTACGTGTATTCAGAAAATAATAAATTGATTCTTATTCCTACTGAAACAATGAAAGGAGATGGAAGAAATAAAGATTTTCCTGGTGGACGAAAAAAAGATTTGGTTGGCGGACAAAAATTAAAACGTAAAGGAGACAAAGCACCAGGTTTTAAAGCAGAACAAGTAATGCTCGATTTAACCAACAAATCTGTGGATTATATTAGTAAATCTTCAGAAGAAAAACCATTCTTTTTATACATTCCTTTAACTGCACCTCATACTCCTGTATACCCAAGAGACGAATTTTTAGGAAAAAGTAAAGCAGGAATTTATGGCGATTTTATTCAAGAATTAGATTGGACAGTTGGCCAAATTGTTACTGCTTTAAAAGAAAAAGGCATTGAAGACAATACAATTATCATTTTTACTGCAGATAATGGCGCTTCCAAAGCTTCTTTTCCTGTAGAATTTGAAAGTAAATACAATCATAAACCAAGTGCCTATTTAAAAGGTAGAAAAGCATCCTTAAATCAAGGTGGACATACAGTTCCTTTTATTGTACAATGGAAAAATGAAGTAAAACCAAATACAAAAAACAATACTGCAATTACTTTGGGTGATTTATATGCCACTTGTGCAGATTTATTAAACGTAAAAACTGATAAAAACCAAGGTGTAGATAGTTACAGTATTTTATCGCTTTTAAAAGGAAAAGATAATTACAGCAGAAAAGCTTCAGTTTATACTGATTTTGCTGGTCGTTTTTCAATCAGAAAAGGAGATTGGAAATTAGATTTAAATAAGTTTGACAAGAAAAATTCTTTAATAAATATAAAAGAAGATCCTTCTGAAACAAACAACTTATTTCAGGATGAAGCCTACGCCGATAAAAAGAAAGAATTGACTTCAACATTAAATGATATTATCTTAAATGGAAGAAGTACAGATGGAGAAAAGTTAGAAAATGATGGTCCTAAAGTTTGGAAAGAATTATTTTGGTTAAAAAATAAAAAGAAGAAATAAGATGAAATATTTTACGCTATTATTAGTTTTATTTTTTGGTTTACAATGCTGTAAAGCACAAAACACTTCATCAAAAATCGAACAAAAACAACCCAATGTAGTTTTTATTTTGGCAGATGATTTGGGTATTAATGCTCTAAATTGTTATGGCAACAAATTGGTAGAATCTCCAAATATAGATAAACTTTTTTCTGAAGGAATGCATTTTACAAATGGCTACTCAAACGACCCAACTTGTGCGCCATCAAGAGCTTCCATTTTATCTGGACAATATGTGCCAAGACACAAGGTGTACAGAGTTGCAGACCGTTATAAAAAGGATAAAAAAACGTTGGAAGCAATGAAGTTTTTACCACCTGCCCAAAATCGTGTACAAGGTGCTGGTATTGGGTTAGGTTTGGATAAAACAACTATTGCAGAAGCTTTAAAAACGAACAAATACACGACTTCTGCTTTTGGAAAATGGCATTTAGGAAAAGATAAATTGCAAATCAAAAACCAAGGTTTTGATGAAGGTTATGAAATTACAGGGCATTATAAATTTAAAACATCTCCAAATCAACCAGATTTAGACAATACTTTGTACTCAGCAGATGTAATTACCGAAAAAACGATTGATTTCATCAAAAAAGCAAAAGCTTCAAATAAACCTTTCTTTACGTATGTTCCTTATTATTTAGTGCACAAACCTTTGCAACCAAAGGCTGAATATTTAGCACATTTCAAAAATAAATTAAAAGGAAATAAAGACGTTGGCAAAGATGAGGTTAAAGTCTTGGCAATGATTAAAAGTTTAGATGACAGTGTTGGGCAATTGTTACAAGCTTTAAAAGATTTAGGATTGGAAGATGATACAATTATTGTTTTTACAAGTGATAATGGACATTATAAAACAGAAAGTAATATTTTTAATCAACCTTATAAAGGTGTTAAAGGAGAAACTTTTGAAGGCGGAATTAGAGTTCCTTATATCTTTAAGTGGAAAAATAAAATTAAAGCAGGATCAACTTCAACAGAACCAATTATTCACGTAGACATTTATCCTACAATTTTGGGCTTAACAAATACTGCTAAACCAACAAATTATATTTTAGATGGTGAAGATATTTCATCTGTATTATTAGGGAAAAATTCAGCAACAAAAAGAGATGCTTTGGTTTGGGAATACACAAACTATGCAAGATGGAGTGACAAAAAAAATGAGTTTGCAAGCGAATGGGTAAATGTCATTCAAATGGATGGTTATAAAATGACAGAAGTTGTAGAAAGTGATAGGTATTATTTATACAATTTAAAGAACGATCCTTATGAAACTAAAGAAATTTCAAAAGAAAATCCGCAAATCATTTCAAAAATGAAAAAAAGGTTGGAAGAATGGAAAATAGATACTGGTTATGAAAAGCCAAAGGCAAATCCTGATTTTAAAAAATAGTTTTTAATAATAAAATTTAACTACTAGAAGTTTTTGATGTTTAATATATCAAAGACTTCTTTGTTTTTATCATTTACTCCAATCTAAAACGTATATCAAACACCTTTTGATAATTTATATACCATAATTGGTATCTTTATCTATAGATTTGATTAATTGAAAACAAGCATCCTATTTATTGCACATCAAAATAAATTATGAAAAAAAATCAACCTATATTATTGTTATTACTTTTAATTCTAGTTACTAGTGTTTCTTGTAAAACAGATACCAAACCTAAAAATGACACAAAAAAGCTATTTGCCAAAAGCAATCTAATTCCTTGGTCTATTGTTGGTTTCGATGTAAAAGAACGTACGCCAAAAGTGCGTTTAGAAATGTTAGAACGCTTGGGTTACAAACAATATGCGTATGGAAATCGCCCAAAACACATACCTACAATGCAAGAAGAATGGAACTTGGCAAAAGAGAAAGGAATAGACATAAAAGCAGTTTGGTTATACATCAATTTAAATAAAGACAAAGTAGACTCTTTAAAACCAGATAGCGAAGTTGTTTTTAAAAATTTGGAAGAAACTGGCTTAAAAACTCAAATTTGGATTGGTTTTCAGCCAACATATTTTGATAAATTAACGGATGAGGAGTCTTTGAAGCAATCTGTAGCCATGGTTTCTTATCTTTCTAAAAGAGCCAGTAAATTAGGCTGTAAAATTGCGTTATACAATCATGGTGGTTGGTTTGGGAAGCCAGAAAATCAGCTTCGAATCATAAAAGCATTGCCAAATGAAAATTTGGGAGTTGTGTTTAATTTTCATCATGCGCATGATTCTTTAGACGAATATTCTAAAAATATAAAAATGCTGTTTCCATATTTATGGGCAGTTAGTTTAAATGGAATGAAAGCTGAAGGACCTAAAATTATAACCATTGGAAAAGGCACTTTAGAAAAGCAAATGATTCAGGAATTATTAGACCTAAATTACACAGGTTCTTTTAACATTTTAGGACATGTAAAAGGTGGTGATCCTGAAGTAATTTTAGAAGAAAATTTTAACGGTTTACAAACCCTTTTTTAAAGTTAAATTAAAATAATCTTTGTTTTTTCAGAATAATTTAGCTTCATTTCTACATGTTATTTTACCCTAATTAACATCAGAATTAACATTTTAAAAATATTTTTTTTACAATTAAATCGATAAAAAACACCCTAAAATCTCTGATTTTTAGGTGTTTTCACGTTTATTAAACTTTATCC
The DNA here is from genome assembly GCF_014784055.1 of Polaribacter haliotis. NCBI lineage: Bacteria > Pseudomonadati > Bacteroidota > Flavobacteriia > Flavobacteriales > Flavobacteriaceae > Polaribacter > Polaribacter haliotis. Next base: position 1,449,922 of record NZ_CP061813.1, read on the forward strand.
GACAGTAATTGAACCTTAAAATTGTAATTATTATAGATATTTACAAAATCAATAATAACTAATTTGTAACAAATCTTAAAAAATGAAAACATTAACATTCTTATGTATCCTATTTTTAGGAATCTCAACAATAAGTTTTTCACAGTCTAAAGGCATCCTAAAAAAAGCTGCAGATTTAGTTGAAAAAGTAAATACACAAATTGCAAAAGGAGATAAAAGTCTGGCTTTATCTGATGAGCAAAAGAAAAAAATTACTGCAGTTCATGTAGAGCGTTTAACAGCACTTAAGAAATTAGGAAAAGATGCAAGTAAAGAAGATAAGAAAGCATTAAATAAAACGTTTTTTAAAAAAATTAATAAAGAAATCCTTACCAAAGAACAAAAAAAAGCAATTAAAGAAGGTAAAGAATAACAATATTTAAACGAAGGTTTAATTATGCAACTTAAAAACAATCTCTTATTATTACTCTACTCTCTTAGGTTAGGTATGTTTGGACAATTTTTCTCTAAACAAATGGTATTAAATATCGAGAGAGGTATTAATGCAGGAAATGTTTTAAGTGCACCTTCTGAAGGAAATTGGGCGACAGTTTATACAGTAGTTTATTTGAATTTGAATGTGAATATACAATTTCAAAGAGTGTCACATTTTTAGAATTTTAAACTATGTTTAGCAAAACCTCATAAAAAATAAGTCATTAAAAAAAAAGATTGTTGATGTAATTAGACGTTAAAGAAAAATTTTATTTTGTTAAAAAATTTGAAAACCACAAAGATTTAGCTAAATTTAACACTGGAAATTATTTTTTATACACTTCTTTTACAGATAACACTGTTAAACAATCTAAGATTATAATATATAAGTAAACACAATTAAACAAATTTATTATGAAAAAAACTACTTTAATTATTTTATTAATGTTTGTACCATTTTTTGGTTTCTCGCAAACATTTAATTTTACAAACGATGCAGAGGGATGGACAACATCATCCGCAGATTTAACTGTAAATGCAACTTCAGTTACATTAACTACAAATGGAGGAACAAACCCACTTTTAACAAATAGTACAGCAAATATAGATGCAGAAATCAATAAGATTGCCGCAATTACTGTAAAGGTTAGTGAAAATGGACCAACTCTTATGCGTGTTTCTTTTCCAAAAGCACCTTCTGGTAGAGTATACAAAAACGTTATAATTTCTAAAAATGATAGTGAGTTTAAAACATATTATATTGATGTTTCAAATGCTCAATGGGCAGGAAAAGTAAATGATGTTAAAGTTCATTTTAAGGATGATAGTAGTACAGCAAATAACGGCACAAACCACACATCTACAGGAGAAACAGTAGAATTTGATAGCATAGAATTTATTAATGAAATACCTAAAGTAGAAAAAAACAGTTATACTTTTGATACTGACGCAGAAAACTGGGAAGAATTAGATGCAAGTGTAGTAGTTTCTGCTGGAGTGTTAACAATTACTCCAGTTGCTGGTGAATCTTCAAAAATTATTCAATCTATAAATAATGTAAATGCTACTACTAACAAATTTGTGCACATTGTATACAATAACAAATCTGCAACTAATAATCAAATAAGATTTCAGTTCAAAAGTTCTGCAGATAATTATGCTTCGGTTACAGGAGCAAACAAAAGCATGAATACAAGTACTACCGATTTTGAAACATTAACGTTCGACTTATCTGAAAAAGCAGAGTGGACTGGTTTAGCTCAAGATTTTCAAATTGTAATTAGAGATACAGAAAACGGTAATAAAGCATCTGCTGGAGATTTACAAATAGACAGTGTTACTTTTAGTAGTAGCGCTTCTTTAGGTGTAAATGACGAAGTTACATTTGCAAATAGTTTATCAATCTACCCAAACCCTGCTAGCAACAACTTATATATAAATACAGATACAACAATATCTAAAGTGCAAATATTTAATTTATTAGGTAAAAAAGTAATAGAAACTACAACATTATCTAATAAAAGTTTAGATGTTTCTGGCTTAAATGGTGGAGTATACTTAATTAAAGTTTTCAATTCTGTAAACAAAACAGCTACTCAAAAATTAATTATTAACTAAAAATTACAATTATGAAAAAATTATTACTTACTATATGTTTTTTGGCTTCATTAGCTATTAATGCACAAACTTTTAATTTTAATACAGATGGAGATAACGAAGGCTGGAGTAATTTAACCGTCGCAAACGGATTAGCTTCTTTGTCTTCAGGAACCTCGTCAAGCACAACTGCTAATGTTAGTGCTACCAATGTAATTGTAAAAATTACAGTTAAAAATTTATCAGGAAACTCTTATTTACGTGTTTCTAACTTAAAATCTGGAGGTTCTGGTCGTGAATATGAAAATTTATATATTTCTACGAATGACTCAGAGTTTAAAACATATTCTTTTGATATGACTGGAAATGATGGTTACACAGGTACTGTTAATGATATAAAAGTGCATACCAAATTAAATGAAAACGATAATGCTACTTACGGAGCAGGTGAGGAAATGTTAATTGACAAAATTGAATTTGTTCCAATAACTAGCATAGACTCTAAAGCTCTATTTACTTTCAGTAATGCACCTCATACAGATTTTTTCAATATTATTACAAATAGTACATCTGTAGTTGCAACTGCAGGGAAATTAATTTTCACTCCAGAAGCGAACGCTAATTCAAAAATTAGATTATCTTCTGCATTAACAGTAGACGCAACAAATAATAAATATATACACGTTAGACTAAAAAATAATTCAGCTACACACAATCAAGTAAGGCTTTCTTTTACTTCATCAGCAGGTACAGGAGGAGAGAATTTAAACATTTCTCAATCAGATGCAGATTTTAAAATATATTCTTATGACCTATCATCAGATGCTAATTGGACTGGAAATATAGAGGTTTTAGATTTTGCTATTAGAAATACCGGTAATACACAAAATAGACCTTCAGACGCAGATACTGTTGAGTTTGATTATATTATTTTTAATAATTCTGCTACTACACCAAGTGTTTGGATTGGAGATACTAATACAACTTGGAGTACTGGTTCTAATTGGAATACTGGTACTACACCAACAAGTGCAGAAAATGTAGTGATACAGAGCTCTTCAAATACTCCATCTATTGGAACTTCTACAGGTGCAGAAACTAATAATTTAGATATTATTTCTGAAACTATTTTATCGATTAGTGCTGGTGGTTCTTTAAAAGTTAATGGAACTTCTTCTGGAAAAGTAACTTATAATAGAACACTAACAGCTGTTGGTGGAAACACAAATGGATGGCATTTATTGGCTTCTCCTGTTGTAGGGCAATCTTATGATAATGACTATGCAACCGCAAACAGTTTAGCAACAAGTGGAACTAAAAGAGGTTTAGCTGTTTCTTATGATGATGATGCACCAACTTCGTTATTAAAATACACTTATTTACAAGATGATGATAGTAACTCAGGAACATTTACTTCTGGAAAAGGATATTCAGTTAAAAGAGCAAGCACAGGAAATATTGCTTTTACTGGAACTATAAATACAGCAGATGTTAATGGTGTAACTGTTTCTACTGCAGGGAATGGATTTAATTTATTAGGTGTACCTTATACTTCTTATATGAGTAGTCAAACTTTTTTAACTGCAAATACAGACTTAGACCAAGGTCAAATTTGGGTATGGGAACAAGGAGCAACAGGTGGTAACTTTATTACGATGACAACCAAAACAGATAATTTCATTTTAGCTCCAGGACAAGGTTTCTTTGTAAAAGCAACAGCAGCAACTCCTGTTAATTTTTCAAAATCTAATCAGCAACCTAATGCAGATACATTTAAAAAATCACAATCTACAAGAACAGAAATAAAACTTTTAATGACAGATGGTACAAATAACCGTTTTGCGAAATTTTATTATACAGATAGTGCTACAAAAGGTTTCGATATTGGTTGGGATGGAGAAACTTTTGGAGGAATTCCAAACAGTTTAGATGTTTATTCTCAATTAGTTGATGGTAACCAGGGTAAAAATTATCAAGTACAATCTTTACCAAATTCAGACTTGGAAAACATGATAATTCCAATTGGTGTAACAGCAGCAATAAATTCTGAAGTTACATTTACCGCAAAAGCGGCTAACTTACCAAAAGGTTATAATGTTTATTTAGAAGATAGATTAAATAGTATAGTAACTTTATTAGACAATACAAACTCTTATAAAGCAACAGTTACAGATGCTAAAACAAATGGACGTTTCTTTATTCATGCTCGAACAAATTCGATTTTAAGCACTGATACTGAAATTTTAAATAGCGTTTCTATTTACAAAACTAGTAACGAAAACTTAAAAATAATTGGTTTACAAAAAGGAAAAACAACAGTTTCTTTATTCAATATTTTAGGGAAACAAGTTTTAAACACTTCTTTTGAAGCTACAAGCGTAAACAACATTGCTCTACCAAGATTAGCAAAAGGTGTATACATGGTAAATGTACAAACAGAAAACGGAAAGTTAGATAAGAAAATAATTTTAGAATAATTTACGAGAATATTTAAAACAAAACATCATGAATAAAAATATAGAAAACAAGCAAACCGAAGAAATTACTCGTAAAGACGCAATTAAAAAAATTGGAAATTACGGAAAATATGCAGCTTTAACTGCATTAGGCACATATATGATTTTAAACCCCCAGAAAGCGCAAGCGCAAAGTCCGGAAGCTCCTGGTGCAGGATTCTAAAAGACACATACTAATTCAAATTAATTGAAAAACCAAGAACTAATGTTCTTGGTTTTTTTTGTGTATTCAATTTAACAAAAAATTATTGTTTAACAAATATGTGATAATGTTAAACATTTGTATCTTTACATAAATTCTATATTATGGCTCGAAAAAAAAATATAACTAAAGATAAATTAATTTCTTGGTACATGGAATTTGTACTTGAAAACAACCACGCACCAAAATCTGTATTTAGTTTTGCGAAAGAAAATAATTTCGAAGAAAGCGATTTCTACAAATTCTATGGTTCTTTTGAAGCAATTGAAGAAGCAATATTTTCAGAGTTTTTTCAACATACTTTAAAAGTTTTACATAAAAGTGAAGATTTTGAATCTTATGATGCAAGAAATAAATTATTAAGCTTCTACTTTACATTTTTTGAAGTTTTAACAGCAAACAGAAGTTATGTGGTTTATGCTTTAGAAAATGGTAAAAAGGATATTAAAAAATTAAATTCTTTAAAACATTTACGAAAAGAATACACCCAGTTTGTAGAAGATTTAAACATCGAAAGAATTGAATTAAAGCAAGAAACTTTAGAGAAAATTCAAAATAAATCTATTAAAGAATCTTCTTGGGTACATCTTTTAATCACGTTAAAATTTTGGTTGGATGATACTTCTGCTTCTTTTGAAAAAACAGATATTTTTATCGAAAAATCTATTAATGCTCGTTTCGATTCGATGGATATAAAGCCGTTAAAAAGCATTATCGATTTTGGGAAGTTTATCCTAAAAGAAAAAGTGAATTTCAAATAAAAGAATAGAAATACAATTTAATACCAGTTGAAAAATACTAAACTAAATTCAGCATAAATGAAAACGATAGACTCTATACCAACTTCCAAAATAAAACGAGCTAGCAAATTAGTAACTACAGGTGCTAAAATTGGAGTTAATTATTTAAAATATTATGGAGATAAAATCACTAAAACAGAAGTTGAAGCAAAAGCAAGGTTGAACGAAAATAATGCAGAAGATATTTACGATGGTCTTAAAACACTAAAAGGAAGTGCTCTGAAAGTTGCTCAAATGTTAAGTATGGAAAAAAGTATTTTACCACAAGCCTATGTAGAAAAATTTTCCCTTTCTCAGTTTTCTGTTCCTCCACTCTCTCCAGCTTTAGTCATAAAAACATTTAAAAAGTATTTTGGAAAAAACCCAAATGAAATTTACGATAAATTCGATTCAGTTTCTATTAATGCAGCTAGTATTGGTCAAGTCCATAAAGCCGAAAAAGATGGTAAGAAATTGGCCGTTAAAATTCAATATCCAGGTGTTGCAGAAAGTATTGCATCCGATTTAGCTTTGGTAAAACCCATCGCTATTAAAATGTTTAATATTAGAGGAAAAGATTCCGATAAATATTTTAAAGAGGTCGAAAATAAATTAGTTGAAGAAACCAATTACGTTTTAGAAGTAGAGCAAAGTAAAGCAATTGTAGGAGCTTGTAAACACATTCCGAATTTGAATTTCCCAAATTATTACCCTGAATTATCTTCAGATAGAATAATTACGATGGATTGGATGAATGGTGTTCATTTATCTGAATTCAACTTTAAAAACCAAGAAGTTGCCAATAAATTAGGGCAAGCCTTATGGGATTTTTATATGTTTCAAATTCATAATTTAAAGAAAGTACATGCAGATCCGCATCCTGGAAATTTCTTAATTTCTCCAGAAAACGAATTAATCGTCATAGATTTTGGTTGCATGAAAACAATTCCGAACGATTTTTATTTGCCATATTTTGAATTAGCTAAAAAAGAAAATTTAGCAAATCCATCATATTTTGAAGAGAAATTATACGAATTAGAAATTTTAAAAAAAGACGATTCTAAAGAAGAGTTAGTATTTTTTAGAGCAATGTTTCACGAAATGTTAAGTCTTTTTACACAACCTTTTCACCAAGAAAGTTTCGATTTTTCTGATGAAATATTTTTCGGAAAACTTTCTAAGTTAGGCGCAAAATATTCGAAAAGTACAGAGTTGAAAAACATGAACGGAAACAGAGGTTCTAAGCATTTTATTTACATTAATAGAACCTTTTTTGGATTGTATAATTTAATGCACGATTTAAAGGCAAAAGACGTAAAAATCAATAATTATAAAACTCTATAATGGCATTTTTTAACAGAAAAGATATCGACGAATTAGGCAAAATCTATAAAATAAATTTAATAAACAGTTGCTCTGGTTTTAAATCTGCCAATCTTTTGGGTTCAATTTCCACAGAAGGAAAACCGAATGTTGCTGTTTTTAGCTCTGTAACACATTTAGGCTCAAACCCACCAACTTTGGGCTTTATTTTAAGACCAACTACTGTTCCAAGAAATACTCATAAAAATATTAAAGAAACTGGTGTTTTTACCATCAATCATATTTTTGAAGATATTATAGAAGATGCACATCACACCTCAGCAAAATATCCAGAAGAAATATCTGAATTTGATATGACAAATCTTGAAGAAGAATACAAAGGAAGTTTTAAGGCGCCTTTCATAAAAAATAGCCCAGTTCAGATGGGTATGAAATTTGTTGAAGAAATTTATGTACCTTCTAACGATGTAATGTTAGTGGTTGCTCAAATTGAAGAATTATATATTAATGACAAACTTTTAGAAAAAGACGGACTCATAAACTTATCAAAAGGAAATGTAGCAACTATTAACGGTTTAGACACGTACGCGATTCCTAAATTCAAAAAACAACTGTCATATCAAAGACCAAAAAAACAACAATAAATTCTATGAAAATTCTCGTTACAGGAGCAACTGGCTATATTGGAAAACGATTAATTCCGTTATTATTAAATGACGGTCATACTGTAGTTTGTCCTGTTAGAGATTTTAAAAGAGCAGAAAATTACTTTAAAGAAAAAGAAAATGTAATTCTTGTTGAAGCAGATTATTTGAATGCAGATAGTTTAGATAACATTCCTAAAGATATTGATATTGCTTATTATTTAATTCATTCGATGTCTAATTCTGCAAAAGAATTCCATGCTTTGGAAGAAAAATGTGCTTTTAACTTCAAAAAATTTGCAGAAACAACAACCTTAAAACAAGCCATTTATTTAAGTGGAATTACAAACGACACAAAACTGTCTAAGCATTTATTATCAAGAAAAAATGTTGAAAACGCTTTAGCTTCAGAAAAATACGCATTAACCACTTTTAAAGCAGGAATAATCGTGGGTTCAGGAAGCTCATCTTTTGAAATTATTAGAGATTTGGTAGAGAAATTACCAGCAATGATTGCCCCAAAATGGCTAAATACAAAAACACAACCTTTAGCCATTAGAGATGTTTTATCATTTTTACACAATGCTCTTGACAGAAAAGAATTATACAACACTTCTTACGATATTTTTGGCCCAGAAATACTCACGTATAAAGAAATGCTATTGCAATTCGCTGAAGTTAGGAAATTAAAAAGAACCATAATTACAGTTCCTATAATGACACCCAAATTATCTTCCTACTGGTTATATTTTGTTACGTCAACTTCTTATAAACTGGCGAGTACTTTAGTAAACTCAATGGGTGTAGAAGTTATTGGAAATAAAAGTGACATTAATAAGATTTTGGATGTAAATCCTATGTCATACAAAGAAGCTGTAAAATTAGCTTTCAAAAAAATTGAACAAAATAGTATTGTTTCTAGTTGGAAAGATTCTTATGTAAGCAGTGGAAAATTAAAAAACTATGTTCATGAGTTTATAAATGTTCCTGAATATGGTTGCTTTAAAGATTTTAAGAAACGAAAAGTAAAAGACAAAGAAAGAACAATAAACAGAATTTGGGCAATTGGAGGAGAAACTGGTTGGTATTATGGAACTTTCTTGTGGAAAATACGTGGTTTTGTAGATCAGATTTTTGGTGGAGCAGGTTTGCGAAGAGGAAGAAGACACCCAACACAATTAAATGCTGGAGATGCTTTAGATTTTTGGCGTGTTATTTTTGCTGATAAAGAAAAAGGGAAACTCCTACTCTATGCAGAAATGGTTTTACCAGGTGAAGCCTGGTTAGAATTTAAAATTGAAGATGGTGTTTTATACCAAACTGCTACTTTTAGACCTCATGGATTGGCTGGAAGATTGTATTGGTATGCTGTAATGCCTTTTCATTGGTTCGTTTTCAACGGAATGATAAATAACATTAACAAGTAATTTTGAAAAAACAGCACCTTCCAGAAAAAACATGTTTGGTCTGTGAAAAACCATTCACTTGGCGAAAAAAATGGGAGAAGAATTGGGAAGACGTAAAATATTGTAGCGAAAAATGCAGGAGAAACAAGAAAAAACAGGTTTAGTATGGTTTCGTAATAACTTACGAATAAACGATAATAGCTCTTTAAAAGAATCTACAGAAAATCATAAAAAAGTAATTGCTGTTTATTTTTTTGATCCTAAATATTTTAAAGTTGATGAATTTGGTTTCCAAAAAACAGCAAAGTTTAGAGCAAAATTTTTAATTGAAACGATTGAAGATTTACAAAAAAACCTTTCGGATTTAAACATTACACTCCTCACCTATTTCGATGCTCCAGAAAACAAACTACATACAATTTGTGATGAATTTTCTATTGATAAAATTTACACTCAAAAAGAATGGACAAAAGAGGAAATTGAAACCAACAATCTAATAAAAAACACCCTTTCTGATACTATTTCTTTTGTTGAAGATTACGACCAATTTTTATATCATCCTGAAACTGTTTCAAATGATTTTTCTAACATTCCTAATGTGTTTACACAGTTTCGAAAGAAGTTAGAAAAGACAGTTGAAATACCACAATTGACTTCTGTTTCTAAACTTTCGGATAATAATTTAGTTGAAAACAGAACAGAAATTCCAAGTTTAAGAGAGTTAGGTTTTGATGATTTTGAAGTAAACAAAAAAACGGCTTTTCCATTTTCTGGAGGAGAAAATTCTGCTCTAGAAAGGTTAGAAAACTACTTTTTTGAAACTAAAAAAGTTGCTTTCTATAAGAAAACTAGAAATGGTTTGATTGGTACAGATTACAGTACAAAATTTTCTGCTTGGTTGGCAAATGGCAGTATTTCTGCAAAAACAATTTATTGGAAAATTAAAGAATTTGAAGCTGAATTTGGCGCAAATCAATCTACATATTGGGTAATTTTTGAATTAATTTGGAGAGATTATTTTAAATACATTTCCTTAAAATACGATTCCAAAATCTTTAAAATAGGTGGAATTTTAGAAAAAGAATATCATTGGAACTCCGATTCAGAAATTATTCAAAAATGGATACATGGAGAAACAAAAGATGATTTTGTTAACGCCAATATGATAGAATTAAAAGAAACTGGTTGGATGAGCAACAGAGGAAGACAAAATGTTGCCTCTTATTTTGCCAAAGAGTTATTGCAAGATTGGCGAATTGGAGCTTCTTATTTCGAATCGATGTTGTTAGATTACGATGTACACAGCAACTATGGAAATTGGATGTATGTTGCTGGCGTTGGAAATGATCCAAGAGACAGAAAATTCAACACAAAATTGCAAGCTGAACGTTATGATGCGAATCATAAGTTTAGAAAATTATGGTTAGAAAAAACATTGTTTTAAATGAGTAAAAAATCTGTTCATATTATATTTCCGCATCAACTTTTTAAAACTTCTGAAGTATTAGGTAAGGTGGATGATATTATTATAGTTGAAGAATATTTGTTTTTCAATCAGTATAAATTTCATCAACAAAAAATTGCTTTTCACAGAGCGAGTATGAAATCTTATGCCGATTTTTTAACCGAAAAAGGAAAAAAAGTAAATTATATAGAGGCTAAAAATGAGTTGAATGATGTTCGAAAATTACTCCCAAAATTAGCAAAAGAAGGTGTTTCTGAAATCCATATTATCGACCCAACAGATAATTGGTTAGAAAAACATATTCATCAATCTAAAGAAAGTTTAAAATTAATCTGGTATAATAATTCTCTATTTATCAATACAAAAGAAAAGTTGTCCACATTTTTCAAACCATCAAAAAAGAAATTTTTCCAGACTTCATTTTATAAAAGTGAAAGAAAAAATAGAGATATTTTAATGGATGGAAAAAACCATGTTGGAGGTAAGTTGACTTTTGATGATGAAAACAGAAAGAAATATCCGAAGACAAAAACGCCACCAGTAATTCAATTTCCAACGCAAAATAAATATCACAAAGAAGCTACAAAATATGTAAATGAAAACTTCTCTAAAAACTACGGAAAACTAAACGATTTTTTAGTGTATCCTATCGATTTTAAATCTGCCCAAGAGTGGTTACAACAATTTTTTGAAGTCCGTTTTCACGAATTTGGCACTTATGAAGATGCTATTGTTAGAGAAGAACATTTTTTGAATCACAGTTTATTATCACCATTAATAAATGTAGGTTTATTACACCCAAAATATGTTATTGACCAAGCTATAGCATTTGCGAATAAAAATGATGTGCCCATAAATTCCACAGAAGGATTTGTACGTCAAATTTTAGGTTGGCGAGAATTTATAAGAGGTGTTTACGAAGTAAAAGGAACTGAAGAACGCACCAAAAACTTTTGGAAATTCAGTAAAAAAATTCCAAAATCTTTTTATGATGGCACAACTGGCATACAACCCATAGATGATGTAATTAAAAAAGTAAATAAAACTGCTTACGCACATCATATAGAGCGTTTAATGATTTTAGGAAATTTTATGGTGTTGTGCGAATTTGACCCAGATGAAGTTTACCAATGGTTTATGGAACTTTTTATTGATGCTTACGATTGGGTAATGGTGCCTAATGTTTATGGAATGAGTTTATTTGCAGATGGTGGTTTAATGAGCACAAAACCCTACATAAGTAGCAGTAATTACATCATGAAAATGAGTAATTACAAAAAAGGCGATTGGCAAAAAACTTGGGATGGTTTGTTTTGGACTTTTATGGACAAACACAGAGATTTCTTTTTAAGCAACCCAAGATTGGGCATGCTAATAAGAACTTTCGACAAAATGAATCAAGATAAAAAAGAAGCACATTTCGAAAATGCAAAATTATTTTTAAATCAATTAGACAATGAGTAACAGAGAAGAAATAAATGTTGTTTGGTTTAAACGCGATTTAAGAATCCAAGATAATGAGGCGATTTTTAATGCTTTTGCATCAAAAAAAAGAGTATTGTTTTTGTATGTTTTTGAAAAATCACTTCAAAACGACTTGCATTATAGTGAGCGTCATTGGAACTTTATAAAACAATCTTTAACGGATTTGAATGAAGATTTAAAAGCGTTTAATTCGGAAATTATATGCGTTTCTTCAGAAGTAACGACCACTTTCAATCAGCTTTTAAATACTTATAAAATAAATACTGTTTTTTCGCATCAAGAAACGGGTTTGTTGTTAACCTATAATAGAGATAAAGATTTTGCTCGTTTTTGCAGAAATAATTCAATTAATTGGATAGAAAATAAAAATAATGCCATTTTAAGAGGCTTATTAAATAGAGAAGATTGGTTTGAACACTGGGAAGAATATATGAATTCCAATCAGATTAAAATCAATTTAAAAACGGAAAAACTTGTTTCTTCTGAAGAAATTAACGACTTAAAAAAAGGGTTCACTATTGTTGATTTAGAAACTCCTACTTCAAAAATATTTCAAAAAGGAGGTACAAAAACAGCTTGGAAATACGCAAACACCTTCTTTGAGACAAGACATAAACAATATATGTACAATATTTCGAAACCAGCTTTGGCAAGAGAAAGTTGTAGCAGATTATCGCCTTATATTTCTTGGGGAAATGTTTCTATTAGACAAATTTTTCAGCAGGCAAATGAGGCGAAAAATGACAATAATAAAAGACATTTAGATGCTTTTACGTCACGTTTAAGATGGCAGGCTCATTTTATTCAAAAATTTGAAATGGAACATACCATGGAAAAAGCGAGTTTGAATAAAGGTTTTCAAAAATTGAAGAAAAGCATTTCAGAAAAGTACCAAGAAGCTTGGAGAGATGGGCAAACTGGTTTCCCTTTAGTCGATGCAAGTATGCGTTGTTTAAATGAAACTGGTTATTTAAACTTTAGAATGCGTGCTTTATTGGTTTCTTTTTTTACGCATATTCTGTGGCAACCTTGGCAAGATGCAAGTACTCATTTATCACAAATGTTTTTAGATTTCGAACCTGGCATTCACTTCCCTCAATTACAAATGAGTTCTGGCGATACAGGTTTAGACACGCTTCGCATTTACAACCCCATTAAAAACAGCAAAGAGCATGATGAAGATGCAACTTTTATAAAAAAATGGGTTCCAGAATTAGCAAATTTACCCACAGCATTTATTCATGAACCTTATTTAATGACTTCTTTAGATGAGCAATTTAATAATTTCCATTTAGGAACAGATTATCCTAAAACGATTGTAGACATTAAATTAACTCGTAAAAAAGCAACAGAAATTCTCTGGAAAATGAAAGACGACCCAGATGTTGTTGCAGAAAGCAGTAGAATTTTTAAAAAACATACCATTACAACCAGAGATAAAATGTTGTAGTTTCTATTAAAACAGAACTTTTATTACTTCCTTATTACTCTGATTGTTAATACTTTCTTAATTTTTGTTTATAGATAACAAATATTAGTTAAACAAAAATATATTTTATGTATCTTTGAGTGTGATTTTTAATACTACACATAAAAATAAAGATGCAGAAGCTACTATTAATGATTTAGTAGGATCTGCTTACACTTTTTTTGAAGCTATAAAAAAGAAAGGTGTAGGTTCTAAAAGAATGATGGTTTCTGATGTAAGCCCTAATTTCAAAAATATAATGAATGTCGTTTCTGATATTAACTATGCAAATATCGAAATCAGAAAAAAAGGAATTTTAGTTCATATTAATAAAGGACTCAAAAATTTCAGTTGGGCAATTCCTTTTTATCAACTTTACATGTATAAGACAGATGGTTTTAGCATTCACGCACAAGGAAATTTTATAAAATTTACAAGTAATAAATTACTAAAAGAAAATAAAAAATTTATCGACAAGTTGGTTGATTTAAAAATTGAAAATGATAAGAATTACGAGTTTTATGACGCTATAAATTAAATTGATAAGAAATGATTTTAGATGGTATAGCAATTGATAGAATAATAGAGATGGCTTGGGAAGATAGAACAACTTTCGAAGCTATTCAATTTCAATTCGGATTAAAAGAGCAAGAAGTTATCGATTTAATGCGAAGAGAAATGAAGCCGAAAAGCTTTAAAATGTGGCGAGAAAGAGTTCAAGGAAGGAGAACGAAACACGAGAAATTAAGAACTTTCGAAAAAGGAAGATTTAAGTGTTCGAGGCAAAAATCAATATCAAACAACTCTATAGCAAAAAGATAAAAATCGTGCTTTGCTTTTAAGTTTAGAGTACTTAAAGACAGCACATTAAAAAGACAAATTATGATTACAGAAGTAATACCAAAAGAAATTTCAGAAAAATTAAATGGCTTTTCATTCGAAGAAGTTGGAGACGACCATTTATTTACTGGTTTGCAAACTCCAATGAAAGCAAATGCGTTTGAACTTTCTGATGAAGAAAAGAAAGAAAAAATTGCCAATTTATTTTCAGAAATAATGGATGTAATGGGGTTGGATTTAACTGATGATTCTTTACAAGGAACTCCAAAAAGAGTTGCCAAAATGTATATTGATGAAATATTCAGCGGATTAAACCCAGCCAATAAACCAAAAGTTGCTTTGTTTGATAACAAATACCAATACAACCAAATGTTGGTGGAAAAAAATATTACTTTCTATTCTAATTGCGAGCATCATTTTGTGCCAATTTTTGGAAAAGCACATGTTGCCTATATTTCATCAGGAAAAGTAATCGGACTTTCTAAATTGAATAGAATCGTTCAATACTATGCAAAAAGACCGCAAGTTCAAGAAAGATTAACAAACCAAATTGCGGAAGAATTAAAAGGAATTTTAAATACAGAAGATGTTGCAGTAATAATTGATGCAAAACATTTATGTGTTTCTTCAAGGGGAATTAAAGATGATACTTCTTCTACTGTCACCTCTTATTTTGGAGGTAAATTCCAAAATCAAGAAAAAATAGCAGAATTACAAAATACATTAAATTACTAATTATGAAGGAATTAATAGAAAAAGCCTTGGAATTCGAGACAAGAAAAATGAGATTCCCAACAACAAGCGATCGTATTATGGCCGCAAGAGAAGCAAAAGATTTGGTCTTAAGTTTAAACGAAATTTACAAAGAAAATAAAGACGAAAAGATTATGGATATCATGAAACGTCTTACTGTAATAAAGCAAAGAATTGAGAAACGTTTAAAGGGAAAACCTTTAACTGCATAATAAATTGACTTTTCACTTGCTTTTCTAACAATTATAATTATATTCGAAAATTAGATAAAAAATCGAATATACAAGATAATGACATTAAAAGAAAAGGCAGTAGAATTTGAGACAAGAAAATTCTCATTTAAAACTACAAGTGATAGAATTTTAGCATCAAGAGAAGTAAAAGCTTTAGTATTAGAGCTTAACGAAGAATATAAAAAAGAAAAAGATCCAGAATTAATGGATTTGATGAAGCGCTTAACAGTTGTAAAACAAAAAATTGAAAAGCGCTTGAAAGGAAGACCTTAAAAGCACTATGAGAAAAATATTAGTTATTGGAGGAAGCAAAGGAATTGGAAATGCAATTGTAACTGCTTTAGTTGAAGAAAACTCAATTATAAACATAAGCAGATCTGCTCCTTTGCAGCCTCACACTAATCTTACTCATTATAACTGCAATATTTTAGAAGATGCTTTACCAGAAATTGAAGAAATAGACGCTTTAATATACTGTCCTGGAAGCATTAACTTAAAACCAATTTCGAGGTTAAAGTTAGAAGATTTTAGAAACGATTTCGAAATTAATGTTGTTGGTGCTGTAAAAGCGATTCAACATTATTTACCTTCACTAAAAAAAGGAAACAACCCAAATATTTTATTATTTAGCACAGTTGCCGCCAAATTAGGTATGCCTTTTCACGCAAGTGTGGCTGCAGCAAAATCTGCTGTGGAAGGTTTAACAAAATCTTTGGGTGCAGAATTAGCACCCACAATTCGTGTAAATGCAATTGCACCCACAGTTACAGATACTGAACTGGCTTCAAAACTTTTAAGAAATGAACGTATGATAGAAAATATCACAGAACGTCATCCGCTTAAAAAATACTTACAACCTACTGAAGTTGCAGATTTGGCAACTTTCTTAATTTCTGACAAAGCAACATCTATTTCCGGACAAATTTTCGAATTAGATTGCGGAATTGTCAGTTTCAAAATTTAAAATATGACCAATATCTACGATATTAAAATCAATAGTTTACAAAATAAAGCTATTGACTTATCTGAATACAAAAACAAATTTATCTTGTTTGTAAATGTCGCTTCGAAATGTGGCTTTACTTCACAATATAAAGAATTGGAAGAATTAAGTAATCAATACAAAGAAAACTTGGTAATTATTGGAGTTCCTTGCAATCAATTTGGAAAACAAGAACCTGGAAATGCTTCTGAAATTCAAGAGTTTTGTGAGGTAAATTATGGAGTTTCGTTTCTAATAACAGAAAAAGTAGATGTGAAAGGAATTAACCAACATCCTTTATATACTTGGTTAACAAGTAGAGAATTTAACAACAAGAAGAGTTCTACTGTTAAGTGGAATTTTCAAAAATATTTGGTTTCTCCTGAAGGAAAATTAATCGATTATTATTTTTCAATTACAAAACCATTGAGTTCTAAAATCACTAAACACTTAAAATAATGTTCGGACTTTTCAAAAAGAAATCAGCAGTAGAAAAATTACAAGAAAAATATAAAAAATTGATGGAAGAAGGTTTTAAGCTTCAATCTATCAATAGAAGTGATAGTGATCAGAAATATTTGGAAGCGGACAATCTTTTAAAAGAAATAGAAAAATTGAAAGAAAATTCTTAAAATGAAACAACTAAAACTTACCATATTATTTTTAATCATCAATTTTGGTGGTTTGGTAATTGGAAATTGGCTTATGGAAAATGGACCAATGACAGATTGGTACATCAATTTAAATAAAGCTCCTTGGACACCTCCAGGTTGGGTTTTTGGTGTTGCTTGGACGTTAATTATGATTTGCTTTTCCATTTATTTAGGAAAATTATTTTCTGAAGAAAATTCCAAGAAAATGAAATTATTTATTCTACTTCAATTTATATTGAATGTAAGTTGGAATTATATTTTCTTCAACCAACATTTAGTGTTATTTGGATTGATAACTATTTCATTACTCACTTCCCTCCTATTTTATTACTTCTTTAATTTGAGTAGTAAAGTAAAAAATTATAAATATTTATTACTTCCATATATGATTTGGTTGTGCATTGCAACTTCCTTAAATCTATATATTTTAATTCATAATTAAGATGAAAATATACACGTTTCACAGAAAACAAAATCTACCAATTTCGTTAGAAAAAGGTTGGGAATTCTTATCGAACCCGAAGAATTTAAAAACAATTACTCCAGATTATATGAGTTTTGATATCCTTTCAGGAGCAGACAGACCTATGTATCCTGGACAGATAATTCAATATATTGTTACTCCGATTTTAGGGATAAAAACAAAATGGGTCACAGAAATTACGCACGTAAAAGACAACGAATATTTTGTAGACGAACAACGTTTTGGACCTTATGCTTTATGGCATCACAAACATTTTATCAAAGAAATTGATGGTGGTGTAGAAATGGAAGATATTATAGATTATAAAGTTCCTATGGGAATTTTAGGGCAAATGGTACATCCTTTTTTAGTGAAACCAAAATTGGAAGAAATATTTGAATACAGACAAAAAAAATTGACAGAACTTTTTGGAGAATACAAGTAAAATGAAAGACAAAATAAATATTTTTTGGTTTAGACGTGATTTAAGATTAGATGACAATATCGGTTTTTACAATGCTTTAAAAAGTGAGTATCCTGTTCTCCCTATTTTTATTTTTGATGAAAATATTTTAGACAAACTACCAAAAGACGATGCAAGAGTCAACTTTATTTTTGATGAATTGCAAAAAATGAGAAAAACCTTACAAGATGAAAACGACAGTAGTTTGGCTATTTTTCATGGAACTCCAAAGAATATTTATCAAAATTTAATAAAAGAATATAAAATAGATACTGTATTTACAAATAGAGATTATGAGCCGTATGCAAAAGAAAGAGATGAAGAAATAGAGAAACTATTAGCTGATAGTAACATCAATTTTAAGACTTTTAAAGACCAAGTAATTTTCGAAAAAGACGAAGTTGTAAAAAAAGATGGTACTCCTTATGTGGTTTATACGCCTTTCATGAAAGTGTGGAAAGAAAAATTTAAAACACATAATTTAGATATCTACTACACAAATTCTTTCCTAAAAAACTTGGTAAAAAATACATGTTTACCAAATCTCTCATTGTCAGATTTAGGTTTTACTAAATCGAAACAAGAAATTAAAGAGTACGATGTTAGGCCTACTTTAATTCAAGAATACGAAGAAACTAGAAATTTTCCTGCGAAAGATTCCACTTCAAAACTGGGACCACATTTACGATTTGGAACGGTTAGTATTCGAAAAATGATTAAAAAAGCAACTGCAGAAAAAAACGAAATTTTCTGGCAAGAATTAATTTGGAGAGAATTTTTTATGCAGATTTTATGGCATTTTCCACAAACTCATAAAGAAGCCTTCAAATCGAAATACGACAGAATTGAGTGGAGAAATAACGAAAAAGAGTTTAAAAAATGGTGCGAAGGTCAAACTGGTTACCCTTTAGTAGATGCAGGAATGCGTGAATTAAATGAAACTGGTTTTATGCACAATAGAGTAAGAATGTTAGTGGGTAGTTTTTTATGCAAACATTTATTAATCGATTGGAGATGGGGAGAAGCATATTTCGCAGAAAAATTACACGATTACGAAATGGCAAGTAATGTTGGTAATTGGCAATGGGTTGCAGGTTCTGGAGTTGATGCTTCGCCATATTTTAGAATTTTTAATCCAACAACACAAATCAAAAAGTTCGATAAAGATTTAAAATATATTAAAAAGTGGGTTCCAGAATTTCAAGAATTAACGTATGCTAAAGAAATTGTAGATCATAAAGAAGCAAGAGAACGTTGTTTAAAAACTTATAAAGAAGCTTTAAATTAATTTTCTTAACTTTATTGTCAACCAAAAATAAAATATATGAATACTTTAGAAGTTGCCAATAAATGGCGCCAAATGTGCCAAGAAGGAAAAAATTTAGAATGTATTACAGAGTTATATGCAGACAATGTAGTTAGTAGAGAAATGCCAGGTGTACCTCATGGAGAAGTTGTTTCCGGAAAACAAAATGTATTCGAAAAAAGTAAACAATGGTTAGAAGATGTTGTGGAATTCCACAGCAGTGAAATTTCTGAACCAGTTGTTGCAGACAATCATTTTACAAGCAAAATGAGTTTCGATGTTACATTTAAAAGTAGAGGAAGACAACAAATGGACGAAGTTTGCGTTTTTGAAGTACAGAATGGAAAGATTGCGAATGAGCAATTCTTTTACACTATGTAAAATTTATTATTCTTGTTAGAAAACTTCAATTTATTTTGGAGTTTTTTTTTGCTAAAAAAAATCGTTTTTCTTTAGGTCAATTTTATTTTTTGTGTTTAATTTGCGCTCGTTAAAACAAAAAGCCGATGTAGCTCAGCTGGCTAGAGCAGCTGATTTGTAATCAGCAGGTCGTGGGTTCGAGTCCCTCCATCGGCTCTTTTTATTAAAAAGTCTCAAATTAATTTTTGAGACTTTTTTTGTTTTTAAAATTTCATTTTAGAATTATTACTTAAGACAACTATATTATATAATTGACTTTCAATAATATACAAACAAAAACATCTTTTACAACAAGTAAAAAAAATCAATTTAAAAAGTGTTTTGTAATTTTAGTAATACAATAAAAATCTAACGAATTTTCTTTATCTTGCAGAGTTGCGTGGTATTCTAGCAGCAATTTTTTGATCAATTTTAGACTAAAAAGTCAACTTAATTATTTTGATAAATGGCGAAAAAAGTAATAACAGAGCTTCTACAAGACGCAATTGAAACTTCAGCAGAGCAAATTTCTGGACAAGATGCAACTTTTTTATATGCAGATTCACCTTCAAGTCCTATGCACATTGCTACATTAACAATTGTGGAAGGCTCTTTAAAATTTGAGGATTTTAGAGAAATGGTCGCTTCTAAATTACATTTAATTCCGAAATTTAGAAAAAGATTGGTAAATGTGCCATTAAAATTAGATTATCCTTATTGGGCAGATGACCCAAATTTTGATATTGATTTGCATTTGAATCGATTAAAATTGCCAGATCCAGCAAATTGGAAAACCTTAAGAGATTTAACATCGAATATTTTTAGCAGTTCTTTAGATTTAAAAAGACCTTTATGGTCCGTTTATTTTATTGAAGGTTTAGATGAAATTAACCAAATACCTAAAGGTTCTGTAGGAATTGTTACCAAAGTACATCATGTAATGGTCGATGGTAGTTCTGGTGTTGGTATTATGGGATTGCTGTTTGATAAAGATGAAAAAGCAGAAGATAAAAAACCAGCAAAACCAAAACCATTTGACCCAGAACCTTTGCCAGATGAATTGAGTTTACTTTTAAAAAGCACCTATAGTTTTCTTAAAAACCCTTTAAAAATTCCGAAATTAGTTAGCGAAACTGCTGTTTCTATGATGAAAGGAAAAATAAATGCGCAACTTAAAAACAAAAGAACGTTTCAAAAAAGTGCATATCCTGTTCCAAAAACTATTTTTAATGGCTCTGTTTCACCAAAGAGAACTTGGGGAACTGCTATTTTATCTTTCGAAAGAATAAACACGCTTCGTAAAATAATGGACGTTAGTATTAACGATATTATTTTGGCAATCTGTGCTGGTGGAATTCGTAAATATTTAGAAGAAAGAGAGCAATTACCTGTACAACCTTTAGTTGCAAATGTTCCTATTTCTATTCGAGTAAAAGGTGAAAAACAAAAAATGAACAATCAAATTTCTAACATGTTGGTTAGAATTGCAACGCATATAAAAGACCCAATTGAAAGATTAGAATATATACAAGAACAAACCAATTTAGGAAAAACAAGACACAAAGCTGTTGGAGCAAAATCTTTAGCAAAAATGGCAGATGCTGTTCCTTTTGGGCTGGCAAATTTAGCTGCTGGTTTGTATAGTAAATACAATATTAAAGAATTTCACAGACCACCTTTTAATGTTACAATTACAAATGTTCCTGGACCAAAAGGTTTGCTCTATTTAAAAGGTCATAAAATTGTTGGTATTTTTGGATTAACGCCTGTTTTAGATGGTTTTGGGTTAATTATTGCTGCTTTTAGTTATAATGGACAAGTAACAATTACAACAACTTCGGATGCGAAAACAATGCCAGATGCTGATAAATTTTCAAGATATATTAGAGATTCTGCAAACGAATTAGAAGAAATTATTCTAAAAAAGAAAGAAGAAAAAACAGTTTCTAAAGTAATTAAATTTAAAAGTATCTCTTTCTTTAATTCCTTTAGAAAGTTCTTAAAAGAAAACAAATATTTAGATAAAAAACTAAAAGCTGTGTATAGTTTTGAGGTTCATCAAAATGAAACCATTGCATATTGGACATTAGATTTCTCTAAAAAAGAACCTTCTTTAAGTAAGAAAAAAACCGCAAAAGTAAATACAGTCATCACAATTGATGATACTATTTTATACGATGTTTTTAAAGGAAAATTATTATTGGAAGAACTTATAATTCAAGAAAGAATAAAATTCACAGGAACAAAAAAAGACACAGATTTAATCTTAAAATTAATGTCAACTTTTTTAGAGAAAGCATAAATGGTGTTTATTACAGATACATATAAAACTAAAGACGAGGAAACTATTTTTTACTATAAATGGGAAGTGAAAAAAATGCCTTTAAAAGGTATTGTTCAAATTTCTCATGGAGTTGGCGAACATGCAGGTCGTTATCATTCTATTGCAAAACTTTTACAAGAAAAAGGGTATGAAGTCTATGCAAACGATCATAGAGTTCATGGAAAATCTGCCGAAAATAAAAATGATTTAGGTTTTTATGATGGTGATAATTATTTTGATGACGCCATAAATGATATGCGTCAATTAACAGAAATCATTAAAAACGAACATCCGAATAAAAAAATAATTCTATTTGGTCATAGCATGGGTTCTTTATTAAGTAGAGATTATGTTACAAAATATGGCGACGATTTAGAAGCTTTAATTCTTTCTGGAACTGCCAGTTTTATGAAAGGTTTGGGAACTTTTGGTTTGTATAGCGCAAAAGTTATCAGCAAATTTAAAGGAAGAGAAAGAAGCAATCAACTATTAAAATCGGTGTTTTTTTCTGAATTTAATAAGAAATTTAAACCCAACAGAACAAAAGTAGATTGGATTAGTAGAGATGAAAATGAAGTCGATTTATTTGAAGCTGACCCATACAGAATAGAAGATTTTTCTTTGAGTGTCTTTTTAGATATTTTAAAAGGAAGTAAAAAAATAAACGAGAAATCAACTTTCAAGAAAACACCAAAAGCATTACCGATTTTTATTTTTTCGGGTGATAAAGATCCTGTAGGAGAAATGGGTGAAGGTGTAAAAAGAGTTGCAGAAAATTATAAAAAAGCAGGAATTAAAGACTTGACTTTAAAATTATATGAAGGAGGAAGACATGAGATGTTGAATGAAGTGAACAAAGAAGAAGTTCAGCAAGATGTAATTAATTGGTTAGAAAAAAGGACGAAAGTCTAAAACTCAAAACATGGAAAACAACAAAACACTCTATACATCATTTACCAAATTGGCTTTAAAAGTTGCAATGTCTAAAGGAATAACATTAAAAAAAGCCAAAGAAATAGTTATTCAAAAGTTTGAATTACATCCTTTTGAAAAAATGATTGTTGGTCTAATTGACAGTAAAAAATTAATCAGAAAAGATGTAGACTCATTATTAAAAGACTGTATTTCAGTCTGTGAAGATTTTGGGCCTGATAGAGATTATGTCACTTTAATTATTGTTTTAGAAAGAATTGATAAAATAAAAGCGACAAAAAAAGGAACAGATACTATTTCTGCAAGAATTTTATTGACCTTTAAAAATCAGATTGATAATATCAATACAAAAATTGATGCTCCTCCTCTATTCAATGCCTTATTAGAAACAAGATCTGCTATTGAATGGGTAACCATGTTTGGTATTTATCCTTTTATTCCAAAGCACAAAGCCAGCAAAAACAAACCTGTTTTATTAATGCCTCCATATTTAGGTAATGATGTTTCTACAACTTTTGTACGTAATTATTTAAAATCTGTTGGTTTTAAAACCTATAAATGGGAATTGGGTGTAAATATGATCAACTCTAAATATTTACCAAAATTGATCGAAAAATTAGATGAAATTTTCGAGAAACATCAAGAAAAAGTAAGTCTTGTAGGTTGGTCTGGTGGTGGAATTTTCGCAAAAATAATCGCCAATAGATATCCAGATAAAGTAGAACAATTAATTACTATTGGCTCGCCAGTTTGGGGAGTTAAAAACATGAAAACACCTTTGGTAAGAATGTTAGAATTTTTAAGAGGAAAAACTTTAAGAGCCAGAAATGATAAATTTATACACGAATTGGAGGAAATACCAAATGTTCCTGTAACGTGTATTTACACAAAAACAGACGGACTTTTACCTTGGAAACATTGTATGGAGGCAGAAACGTTGAGAAGTGACATCAAAAACATTGAAGTTTTTGGAAGTCATTGTGGAATGGGCGCAAATGCATCCGTTTTATTAACTGTAGCAAATTCCCTAAACAAAAACATTACTGGTAAAGAACCTAAAGGAATTATTACCAAAGTTGAAAGTTTATTTTTTCCAAAGTTTTGGGAACAAAAAGGCGTTTCTAAATTCACAAATCTATTTTTTAATTGATTATGGAACACACAATGCAAAACATTATTCAGCATGCTGAATTTCAAAATAGTCTTAAAGAAATTGCAAAAGAATTAAAATTAGACCTTTCTGAAGTTCAAAAAACGGCTGGAAATTGTATTGAGGAATTATATTCTCAACAACATCCAATTGCAAATACAGTTTCTGTAAGAGGTTTTCAATATTTGCTTTCAAAAGCTTACAATGACAAAATAGATATTGATCCAAGAGAAATAAAAAAATTAATGAAAATTATGCGACAAAACTCTGTTGCATTTATTTTAACCCATAAAACCTATTTAGATACTGTTGTTTTAGTAAGCACTTTAGCACGTTATGGAATGCCAATTCCGTTTTCTTTTGGTGGTATAAATTTAGCGTTTCCAGGATTTAAACAATTGGGAAAAAACTCTGGATTAATTTTTATAAGAAGAAGTTTTAAAGACGATATTATTTACAAAGCTGCATTAAGACATTACATTGCTTCTTTAATTGAAAATGGCGATCATCTTACTTGGAATATTGAAGGAACGCGTTCCAGAACAGGTAAAATTGTCTATCCTCAAATGGGGATTTTAAAATACATTATGGAAGGTGAAAAACAAAGCACCAAAGACATTAAATACATACCAGTTTCTATTGTGTATGATTTAATTCCGGATGTAAAAGAAATGATGGAAGAAGGAAAAGGCAAGGAAAAAAAGTCTGAAAACGTTGCTGCTTTTATTAAATATTTTAAAAAATTAGGAAATGAATTTGGGAAAGCAGCCATTCGTTTTGGCGATCCTGTAAATGCAAGTGCGCATCAAAATGCCATAATTCCAGATATTGAAGAAGACAGTTATTCAGACAAAAACACATTGCCAAGATTTGCTTTTGAGTTGATTCATAAAGCAAATATGATAACTCCTGTAACCACAGTTTCTTTAGTTTGCAACGTACTTTTAAGCAGTTTTGCACTCACCAAAAAAGAGTTAGAGTTTAGTGTTTTTAAATTGATGAATTATATAGAACAACGAAAAGAAGATGTTCTAATAGACAGAGGAAATAGCATTGCAGTTACTGTTCAAAAAGCATTAAATCTTTTGAAAAGTGCTGGAATTGTTCAGAAAAACAAAGCAGGTTATAAAACACAATATAGTTTAACTCAAAATGAGTTTTTAACGGCTACTTATTATGCAAATATAGCTTCTGCTCATTTGTATCACAGAGCTTTTATAGAAATGGCTTTGGTAAAAATTAAAGATGAAAAAACGGATAGAATTTTATCTTTTTGGACAGAAATAATGCGCCTTCGAAATTTATTTAAGTTTGAATTTTTCTATACCAACAAACCACAATTCAGTAGTGAAATTGAAGCTGAATTAGAATTATTTGACAAAAATTGGAGAGCAATTATTAGCAACCCAGAAGGAGATATTGATAAATTATTATCGAAACAAGAGTTATTTGTTTCAAAAGCAATTCTTCAAATTTATTTGGAAGCAAATAAAGTAGTTTGTCACACCTTACATACTTGGGATTTAGAAGATGATTTTAACGATATCGATTTTATAGAACTATGTCTTTTTAAAGGAAAAGAATTGCATTGGCAATCTCGAATTAGCAGATTAGATAGTGTTTCTAAACCATTTTTGGTAAGTGCTTTACGTTTGGCAAAAAACAGCAAACTAACTCCTATTGATAAAAAAATAGATTTTAAAGAATTAGATATTTGGATGGATTTGTTAGACAATTTAACAGAACGTCTAAATTATCTTCGTAGATTAGAAGTTGTCATCAACAAAAAAAGCATTCAACAAAACAATGAATTGGAAGCAGAAATTGTTCCTGGTTCAGAACTAAATAGTGTTTCTAAACAAATCGAAAAACAAGAAGAAGGGCCACATATTGCTGCTTTTTTCGATTTAGACAGAACGTTAATCAATGATTTTTCAGCAAAGAAATTCATGCAATCGAGATTATTTAGTGGAAAATCTACCGCCAAAGAATTGCTTTCTCAATTTGCAACAATATTAATTTATGCAGCTGGAAATAGAGATTTTGAAATTCTAACAAAAATTTCTGCATCTGGTGTAAAAGGAATCAAAGAAAAAGATTTTTACGATTTAGGTGAAGAAGTGTATGCAAATCATTTAGCAAATACAATTTATCCAGAATCTAGAGCATTAATAGCATCACATTTAGAAAAAGGACATCAAGTTGTTATTATTTCTGCAGCAACACGTTATCAAGTAACTCCAATTGCCAACGAATTAGGAATTACTGATATTTACTGTACAGAGATGGAAATCCGAAAAGGAAAATTCACAGGTTCTATTAGTGAAATGTGTTGGGCAGAAGGAAAAGCGAAAGCTGGAAGAAAGTTTGCAAAATTAAATAATATCGATTTATCTAAAAGTTTCTTTTACACAGACAGTATAGATGATTTCCCATTAATGGAAATTGTTGGAAATCCGGTTGCAACTAATCCAGACAGTAGATTGTCGCAAGTTGCTTTCGAAAGTAATTGGCCAATTCTTCGTTTTAAAGAAACTAAAAAGAAACCAATTATTAATGGCGTAAGAACTGCTTTGGCAGGCGCAAGTATTTATCCATCAGCATTTAAAGGCTTAGTAACTGGGACTTTAAAAATGTCGAGACAAGAAGGTGCAAATGCAACTTTTGCAAGTATTGGCGATTTAGGAACAAAATTGGCTGGATTAGATATTGCAGTAAAAGGAAAACATAATTTAGAAGATTTTAGACCCGCTGTTTTTTGTTTCAACCACCAAAGTTCTGCGGATTTTTTCATTTTGATGAAATTATTAAGAAAAGACATTGCTGGAGTTGCAAAAAAGGAATTAGAATACACACCAATGGGACCAATTTTTAAAGCTATGGGTGCTATTTTTATCGACAGATCTGACAAAACAAAAGCAATTGCAGCCATGAAACCTGCTGTACAAGCTTTAAAAGATGGAATTTCTATAGTAATTGCGCCAGAAGGAACCAGAAGTGGAACTAAAACTTTAGGGAAATTTAAAAAAGGTGCGTTTCATTTAGCAATGAAAGGTGGAGTTCCAATTATACCAATTGTAATTAAAAACGCATATATGGCAATGCCAAAAGGAAGTAAAATGTTTAAACCAACGCATATAGAAGTGGTTGTTTTAGATCCTGTAGATACTTCTGAATGGAAACCAAAAAATATAGATACGTACGTGGAAGATGTTCGTAATTTATTTCAGAAAGAATTAGAAAATTAATCAACTAAAAATACATTTTATGAAACTAAAAGTAGGATTATTAGGTGGTGGATCTTGGGGAACAACTGTTGCTTCTTTAACAGCAAAAAATGCTGAAACAATTCTTTGGGCAAGAAACCAAGAAACAGTTAACGAGATTAATGAGCATCATACAAATGAGAAATATTTGCCAAATGCAAAACTAACATCTTCCTTAAGAGCATCTTCTTCCATAAAAGAAACTGTAGAAGAAGCAGATGTTATTGTTATGGGTGTTCCTGCACAAAGTTTTAGAAAAGTATTAGAAGAAGCAAAACCTCATATTCGACCTTGGGTTCCCATTGTAAATTTAGCAAAAGGTTTAGAGATTAGCACAAAAATGCGAATGACAGAAATTGTTAACGAAATAATGCCTGGACATCCTGCAGGAGTTTTAACGGGGCCAAATTTGGCGAAAGAAATTCATTTTGGAAACGCTGCTGCTGCTGTTATTGCAATGGTAGATAAATTGATTGCAACCAGATTACAAAGCGTTTTTAGTTCTGGTCTTTTTCGTGTGTACACAAATACAGATGTTATTGGTTGTGAATTAGGTGGAGCTTTAAAAAATATTATTGCCATTGCAACAGGAATGGGAGATGGCGCAAATGCAGGAGACAACACAAGAGCCGCAATTATTACCAGAGGTTTATCGGAATTGACAAGATTAGGAATTGCAATGGGTGGAAAACAAAGAACCTTTGCAGGTTTAGCAGGAATGGGAGATTTAGTGGCAACTTGTTCGAGTTCTAAAAGTAGAAATCATCATGTTGGTTTTCAATTAGGAAGAGGAAAAAGTTTAGAGCAAATTATTAATGAAATGAATGAAGTTGCAGAAGGTGTAAAAACTGCAAAAGTTGTGGTAGAATTAGCAAAAGATTATAATGTTGACATGCCTATTTCTCAAGAAATTTATAAAGTTTTGTACGAAGGAAATACTGTAAATGATGCTTTTAAAGGATTATTAAGATATGAAGTTGGCTCTGAAAAAGAACCAGGATAAAATTGAGACTATGACAAAAAAACAAGAACAAACTGCCTCTTTTATGGTGCGTTTTAATCAGCAAATTTTTGAAGAAAAAGGAGAATCTTCTGTGCAATGGCGTGGAAAAATCTCTCATATTCAAGATGGAGAAGAACAACGTTTTACGGACTTTAATGATGCACTTTCTTTTATGCAACAAAAATTGGCAGAATTAACGGAAGAAGCTACAAAACATGAAAGTTCCGAAAAGCAAGAAACTATTTTAGATAAAAGTCTTTCTATGTGGAAAACCATTAAAAATGTAGGTCCGCAATTAATTAAAGACACTTTAAAGGATCCTAAAAAACAGCTGACGAATTTACAAGATGAAATCCAGGGAAAAATAAGTTCTTTTGGTGAAGAAATTGGCGAGAAAGTTCATATAAATGAATGGAGAAATGCATCAAGATCTGACTTTAATAAAATTCAAAATCAGATTCAAAATTTATCATCAGAAATGAAAAAACTGACTTCGAAAATTGACAAATTGAACAAAAAGAAGTAGTTATTTATATGTCAGATTTACTTCAACAATTACGAGAATTAGAAACCTTTCAAGAGAATGCAACAATTCGCATTCAAACTTTAGGTGGTTTTAATTTATGGAGAAATCAAGAAAAAATAGATGCTAAAGAATGGGGAAGAGATAAAACCATTCAACTTTTACAATATTTAATTTCATACCGAAAAAGAAACGCGCTTCACAAAGAAAAAATAATGGATCATCTTTGGGAAGATTGGAACGATAGAGATTTTAAAGTCGCATTACATGGAATTAATAAGGTTTTGGAACCCAACAGACCTTCCAGAACTGAAGCGATTTACATTACAAGGCAAGGTGTTAGTTATCAAATTGATTTGGAAAAACTTTGGATTGATGTTGAAGCATTAGAAAAATACATCATTTTAGGAAACCAGGCTTTTGAAGTTGATAATGAAGTTGCTAAAAAAGCATATCAAAATGCTATAAATTTATACAAAGGTTCTTATTTACCAAACAGAATTTACGAAGATTGGACTTCCGAAGAAAGAGAAAGATCTCAGTTACTTATTTTAGGAGCCTATATTACTTTAGCAGAAATTTTATTGGAAGAAAAACCTATAGAAAGTATTCGTTTGGCGCAAAATGCATTAGCAATTGATGCTGCTTGGGAAGAAGCTTACAGAATACAAATGAAGGCTTATATTGTTAAAGGAAATAGACCACAAGCGATAAAAACCTATATGAAATGTGAGGTTATTTTAGAAGAAGAATATGGAATTTCTCCACTTCCTGAAACAAAAAAACTACTACAAGAAATAGAAGCAATTACCTAAAATACAACCTCTTACTTAATCTGCAACTCATTTGCAACCTCCATTTTTTATGTTTGCATCATAATTAGTAAATAAAACTAAAAAAAAGATGAAAACTATTTCAACAATAAATATAAAAGAGCATACCTTAAAGTTAAATGATTTCGCTTTAGAATCTACAGAAAAAGTTGTTTTGAAAACAATAAATACAACTGAAGATTTACAAAAATTTACAGCAAAGAAAATAAAAAGCACTTTAAGTTTTACAGAGAAGCAACAAGAAAATTTCTTCAATAAAGCTGAAAATGTAAAAAGTTTGGTTTGGAAAAAAATAAACAAAACTGTAGATTTTTTCAGCAAAAACTAAAATGCAACTCATCTGCAACTAACAGAAATTATATTTGCAGTATAAATTAATAAACAACGCACAAAAACATATATTATGGCAACAAAGAAATCTAAAAAAGATAACAAATTAGGAAAAGCAAAAGCAATCGTTAAGAAAATAAATAACGATTTAATTGATGCTTCTTTTAACGCAATTGAAACTACTGTTAAGACAGGAGAAAAATGGCAAAAATTAACGGCTAAATTAGTAAAGAAAGCAGAACCATTAACAAAGCAACAAATTAATATGGTTGTAGAAACTGCAGAATCTATTAAAGGTCAGTTAGAAAACGGAACAGAGCGTTTAAAAACATTGGTTGGTTACGACCCAAAAATGTTAGAAAATGCAAAGAAAATGGTGTCTGAACATCCTTTAGTTGAAAAAGCTGAAGAAATGAAAGACAAAATCGAAAAAGAAGTTTCTAACAATAAATTAGTTAAGAAAGCAGAAAAAATGTCTTCTAAATTAAAAAAGAACATCACAGAAACAATTGAAGATGTTAAAGAAAAAATAGAAGATTATACAGAAGACGTTATAGATGACGTAAAAGGAAAAGTAAATAAAGCTACAGGTACAAAATCTAAAAAAGCTCCAGCTAAAAAAACTACTCCTAAAAAAACGGCTCCAAAGAAAAAAGCGGTTACTAAAAAAGTAGAAGTTGAAGTAGAAAAAGTAGTGGTTGTAAAAACGGATGTAAAAGACGATTTAAAAGTAATTAAAGGAATTGGACCCGTTTTAGAAACTTCTTTAAATGATTTAGGTGTAACTGCCTATGATCAAATTGCAAAAATGACGCTTAAAAACATGAATCAATTATTAACTGATGCAGGAATAAATGCAAAAATTTATGATTTATCTGGTTGGAAAGCACAAGCAAAATTGGCTTTAAAAGGAGATATGGAAGCAGTTAAAAACTGGGAGAAGAAATAATTTTATCAACTTTAAAAATTCATACAAATGAAAACTAAAAATATAAAAGTTACCGAAAAATTAAACAACGCAATTGTTAATGCAAAAAGTTCTGCAAAAAAAGCAAATGATTATGCTTTAAACACAACTGAAGAAGTAGTTTTAGAAACAATTACAATTGCGGAAAACTGGCAAAAAGTAACAGACAAAGCTTTAAAAGGTGGCGTAAAGTTAATGGCGAATCAACAAAATTTAATTTTTGATACGTTAGAGACAGTAAAAGCTCAATTAATAGATGGAAAGAAAAAATTAAGTAAAGTTTTTGCTTAAAAGTTCCCTGATATTTTTTTTTTAAAACCAAGTTAATTTTTAACTTGGTTTTTTGTTTTTATATCATTTCTTATTCTTTTAACCATAAAACGTTTCGTATTTTTGTTACATGGCAAAAAAGAAAAAAGTTTCTAAATTAGACATCCTTACTTTGTACATGGATTTCGTTGTAGAACATCAAAATAAACCTTTAGATGTTGAAGATTTCTGTGAAACTGTAAAGATTGAAACAACTTCTTTTCACAAACATTTTAAGTCTTTAAAAAAGGTTGAAAAAACAGTTTTTAAAGAACTTTTTAATAATTCTTTAGAAGTATTAAATGAAAGTGAAGAATTTGTTTCTTTCGATAAAAAAAATCAACTTTTAAGTTTATACTTTACTTTTTTTGAGAACCTAAATTTAAACAGAGAATACATTGTTATTGTTTTAAAAGGTTGTAAAAACAAGATAAAATCATTCAGTACATTTTCTGATTTAAAAAAGGAATTTATTCAATTTGTTAATCATTTAGAAATTTCTGAAAGCATCTTACCTATTGATGGTCTAGAAAAAGCACAGAGAAAGTTTGTAGGGGAATCTGCCTGGATTCAACTTTTTTTAACCATTAAATTTTGGTTAGATGACACTTCTGAATCTTTTGAAAAAACCGATATTTTAATTGAAAAATCTATCAATACAAGTTTTGAGCTTTTAGAAAATAATTTTCTGAAAAACGCTTTGGATTTAGGGAAATTTATCTACAAAGAGAAGTTTCAAAAAGAATAAAATTCTATGAAAAAAGCAAGTAAAATACCTATTTCTAAATTACAAAGAGCTTCTAAATTAGTTACAACAGGTGCAAAAGTTGGTGTAAATTATTTAAAATATTACGGAAATAAAATAACTGAATCCGAAGAAGACGCAAGAGAAAAACTAAACAAATCGAATGCAGAAGATATTTACGATAGCTTAAAAGACTTAAAAGGAAGTCCGCTAAAAGTTGCGCAAATGTTAAGCATGGAAAAAAGTATTTTACCAAGAGCTTATGTAGAAAAATTTTCTTTGGCGCAGTTTTCTGTTCCACCACTATCTGAAGCGTTAGTTACAAAAACATTTAAAAAGAGTTTTGGAAAATTCCCCAGTGATATTTACGATTTTTTTGATTTAAAAGCATACAATGCAGCTAGTATTGGGCAAGTTCATAAAGCAGAAAAAGATGGTAAAAAATTAGCAGTTAAAATTCAATATCCAGGAGTTTCAGACAGTATAAAATCTGATTTAGCATTACTAAAACCTTTTGTTATTAGAATGTTTAACATGAAAGGAAAAATGTCTGATGAGTATTTTTTAGAGGTTCAAAATAAATTATTAGAAGAAACAGACTACGTTTTAGA
The DNA here is from genome assembly GCF_014784055.1 of Polaribacter haliotis. NCBI lineage: Bacteria > Pseudomonadati > Bacteroidota > Flavobacteriia > Flavobacteriales > Flavobacteriaceae > Polaribacter > Polaribacter haliotis. Next base: position 1,482,365 of record NZ_CP061813.1, read on the forward strand.
AGTAGAACAAAGCCAAGAAATTGTAGATGCTTGTAAAGACATTCCAAATTTATCTTTTCCTAATTATTATAAAGAATTATCCTCTAAACAGATAATTACAATGGATTGGATGCAAGGAATCCATTTATCAGAATTTACAAATACCAACACAAATCAACAAAAAGCAAATTTACTTGGACAAGCTTTATGGGATTTTTATATGTTTCAAATTCATAATTTAAAAAAAGTACATGCAGATCCTCATCCAGGGAATTTTTTAATTTCTGAAGATGATAAATTAGTCGCTTTAGATTTTGGTTGCATGAAAACTATTCCTTTAGATTTTTACAATCCATATTTTGTTTTAGCAAACAAAGAAACGCTTGCTAATGATGCATTATTTGATGAGAAAATGTACGAATTAGAAATCTTATTGAAAGATGATAGCAAAGAAGAATTGGAATTTTTTAGAGCAATGTTTCATGAAATGCTATCAATTTTTACACAACCTTTTCACGTAGAAACTTTTGATTTTTCCGACGAAGTATTTTTCAATAAAATATCTGAATTTGGCGAGCGTTATTCTAAAAGTGCAGAATTAAGATCTATGAATGGTAGCAGAGGCTCCAAGCATTTTATTTACATGAATAGAACTTTTTTCGGGCTCTATAATTTAATGTTCGATTTAAAAGCGAAGGACATTAAAATTAATAATTTCCTTAATTTATAAAATCTTTACTATTTTAGTACATTAATTAATATTTTATATGCTTATTATTGGAATTGCTGGTGGAACAGGAAGTGGAAAAACCACTGTTGTAAATCAAATTATAAAACAATTACCTACAGACGAAGTTTGTGTAATTTCACAAGACTCTTATTATAATGCCACAGACGACATGGCATATGAAGAGCGTGCAAAAATAAATTTCGACCATCCAAGAGCCATTGATTTCGAATTAATTATAAAACATCTAAAAGCATTAAGGCTTGGCAAAACAATAAACCAACCAGTGTATTCTTTTGTAACTCACAATAGAACCAAAGATGTTGTAAAAACACACCCAAGAAAAGTGGTTATTGTCGAAGGTATTCTTATTTTAAATAATAAAGAATTAAGAGATTTATTCGATATTAAAATTTTTGTTCATGCAGAAACAGACGAACGATTAATTCGAAGGTTAAAAAGAGATATTTCTGAAAGAGGAAGAGATTTAGACGAAGTTTTAAATCGATATCAAACAACATTAAAACCTATGCATCAGCAATTTATAGAGCCTACAAAAAACTTTGCAGACCTAATAATACCAAATGACAAATACAATACTGTTGCAATAGACATCGTTAGAACAGTGATAAACGAACGCTTATAATAAAATGACTTTAAAGAATTTAAAAGAAAATAAAGCCGTAAAAATTCTAACAAATATTTTTGTTTTAATTTTAATTCCATTTGTAATATGGATGCTTTTTTTTGATGACAATTCATATTTAGTCCATCGTAAATTCAATAAAGAAATAAACGATTTAGAAAATACAATTTCTTTTTATAAAACGAAAATAAAAGAAGACAGAGTAACCATAAAAAAGCTAGAAGATTCTTTACAATTAGAACGTTTTGCAAGAGAAAAGTATCTAATGAAAAAAGAAAATGAAGACATTTATATTATTGAATTCGATACCATAAAAAAATAATGAGCAAATTTCTATTTGATGATTTTAATGGAACTTCACCTGCCGCTTGGAAACAAAAAATTCAAGTAGACTTAAAAGGTGCAGATTATAATGAAACATTACTTTGGAAAACAAATGATGGTCTAACCGTAAAACCATTTTACACAAAAGAAGATAGAAATAATTTAAAAATTAACTTACCGAAAAACAGCTTTAAAACTTGCCAAACTATTTTTATTGATGATGAAATAACAGCAAACACTTTTGCAGTAGATTCATTAAATAGAGGAGCAACTGCCCTTCAATTTGTGGCGAATTCTAAATTCGATTTTAAAGTTTTATTGAAAGACATACAACTTAAAGAAATTGTAGTTTATTTTAAATTCAGTTTTTTAGATGATTTTTTCATTAAAGAAATATTCGAATTTATAAACAGTAACACTTGTTTTTTTCAAACAGATATTATTGGAAACTTTGCAGAAACTGGTAATTGGTTCGTTAACTTAAAAGAAGATTACAAAAAGCTAGAAAGCATTGTAAATACTACAGAAAACAGCATTTCCATTTTTGGAGATTTATACCAAAATGCTGGCGCTAATAACACCCAGCAATTAGCTTACACTTTGGCGCATGCAAACGAATATTTAAATCATTTTGGTGCTTCAATAGCTTCTAAAATTCATTTCCAATTTTCTGTCGGTGGAAATTATTTTCATGAAATAGCAAAATTGAGAGCATTTCGCTTACTTTGGTCTTCTCTTTTAAAAGAATATAATATCGAAGAAAAAGAGGAAACTCATTTATTTGTTCAGCCATCTTTTCGAAATAAAACACTGTACGATTACAATGTAAATATGTTGCGAACAACATCCGAAAGTATGAGTGCAATTTTAGGTGGCGCAAACACAATTTCCAACATTTCTTATAATACTATATATGCAAAGCAAAATGAATTTGGAGAACGAATTGGAAGAAATCAATTATTAATTTTACAAGAAGAAAGTGGGTTTCTAAACGCTCAAAATTTTGCAAACGGAACTTATTATATAGAATCTTTAACTGAGCAAATGGCAGAGAAAGCTTTAGCTATTTTTAAACAAATAGAAAAAGGTGGTGGTTTAGTAAAACAGTTAAAAGAAGGTATTATTCAGAAAAAAACAAAAGAAAGTGCTTTAAAAGAAGAAGCACAGTTTGCTAAAAATGAACTGATTTTATTAGGAACAAATTTGCACGCCAACAAACAAGATTTTATGAAAGAATATTTAGAAATAGACCCTTTCCTAAAACAAAGAAAAATTAAAACATTAATTCCCCCATTAATTAGAAAACGACTTTCGGAAAATCATGAAAAACAAAGATTGAAAAACGAAAGTAGTACTCATTAAATATTAATGAAAATGAAAGAAAAAGAAGAAATTTTAAAACATCAAAAAAAACAGGTTCAATTAAAAAAAGAAATCAAAAAGATAAAAAAAACAATACCCATCTATTTAGCTGGATTTGTTTTTATAATGTTCTTAATCATATTTCTTTTTGAAGATAAATTGTATATCTATTTTAAAGGATCTTTAAATTTTATATTAATAGGAATATCTATAACAATAATATCTGGAGTTATATTCTATTATTATTGTCAGAGAAAAATTAAATCAAAAGAAAAATTATCCAAAGCAATTGGTGTAAAATTATACAGCTTAATGAAGCTTGAAGATGAGTAGAAAATCAGTAGAACATATTACACTTAAAAAAGGAGTTTCTAAACCTTTAAAATCTTTTAATCACGAAGATTTTGTAGCAGGAATTGCCCCAAATTTACGTGGACCATACTCAACAATGTATGTAAGAAGACCTTGGACAATTAGACAATATGCAGGTTTTTCTACAGCTGAAGAAAGCAATGCTTTTTATAGAAGAAACCTAGAAGCTGGACAAAAAGGATTATCTGTTGCTTTTGATTTGGCAACTCACAGAGGTTACGATTCCGACCACGAACGTGTGCAAGGAGATGTTGGTAAGGCTGGAGTCGCAATAGACTCAGTTGAAGACATGAAGGTTTTATTCGACCAAATTCCATTGAATAAAATGTCTGTTTCTATGACAATGAATGGTGCAGTTTTACCCATTTTAGCTTTTTATATTGTTGCTGCAGAAGAACAAGGAGTTTCTGTAGAACAACTTTCTGGAACCATTCAAAATGATATTTTAAAGGAGTTTATGGTACGAAATACGTACATCTATCCTCCTGCTCCATCTATGAAAATTATTGCGGATATTTTTAAATACACCAGTAATAAAATGCCGAAATTTAATTCTATTTCTATTTCTGGATATCATATGCAAGAAGCTGGTGCCACTGCAGAAATTGAATTAGCATATACACTTGCAGATGGTTTAGAGTATATTAAAAAAGGAATTGACGCAGGAATGGACATCGATTCATTTGCACCAAGATTATCATTTTTTTGGGCAATTGGAATGGATCATTTTACAGAAATAGCAAAATTAAGAGCAGCAAGAATGTTGTGGGCAAAAATTGTGAAACAATTCAACCCAAAAAACCAAAAATCTTTAGCATTAAGAACACATTGCCAAACAAGTGGTTGGAGCCTAACAGAACAAGACCCATTTAACAATGTTGCCAGAACAACAATTGAAGCAATGGCTGCAGTTTTTGGCGGAACACAAAGTTTACATACAAACGCATTAGATGAAGCAATTGCTTTGCCAACAGATTTTTCGGCAAGAATTGCAAGAAATACACAAATTTATTTACAAGAAGAAACGCATATTACAAAAACTGTAGATCCCTGGGCTGGAAGTTATTATGTAGAGGAATTAACAGAAAAAATTGCCAATAAAGCTTGGGAATTAATGGAGGAAGTTGCAGAATTAGGTGGCATGACTAAAGCAATCGAAAAAGGAATTCCGAAAATGAGAATTGAGGAAGCCGCTGCAAAAAAACAAGCAAAAATTGATAGCGGACAAGATGTAATTGTTGGTGTAAATAAATATCAATTAGAAAAAGAAGATCCTTTACATATTTTAGATGTTGATAATGAAGCAGTTCGAAAATCTCAGATAGACAGATTAGAAAAATTAAAAGCAAAGAGAAATACAACAACTGTAAATACAGCTTTAGAAGCTTTAACAAAAGCCGCAAAAACTGGAGAAGAAAATTTATTGGATTTAGCTGTAAATGCAGCAAGAAACAGAGCTACTTTAGGAGAAATTTCCGATGCTTTAGAAACAGTTTTCGGAAGACACAAAGCAGTTCATAAAACAATTTCTGGTGTGTATAGTAAAGAAATAAAAGAAGATAAACTCTTTAAAAAAGCAAAAGATTTAGCAGATAAATTTGCAGAATTAGAAGGAAGACGACCAAGAATTATGATTGCCAAATTAGGGCAAGATGGTCATGACAGAGGCGCAAAAGTTGTGGCAACTGGTTATGCAGATTTAGGTTTCGATGTAGATATTGGCCCACTTTTTCAAACTCCAATTGAAGCAACAAAACAAGCTGTAGAAAATGATGTTCATATTTTAGGAATTTCTTCTTTGGCTGCAGGACACAAAACATTGGTGCCACAAGTTATTGCAGAATTAAAAAAATACGGACGTGAAGATATTATGGTAATTGTTGGTGGCGTAATTCCTGCACAAGATTATCAATTTTTATTTGATGCTGGTGCTGTTGGTGTTTTTGGCCCAGGAACAAAAATTGCACAAGCTGCTATTGATATGCTAACTATTTTAATTGACAGTGTTATTGAGTAGTTGGGTTTTAAAAATTTATTTTCTAATAAATTTGCTAACTTTTTATAGAAAAAAATGAAACATTTCACTTTAATATAGTAATAATACATTTAAAGAAATTTTGTAAATGAATATATTAATTAGAAAAATATATAAGAAACTAAAAGGGTATTTTTATAATTCAATTAAATTTAAGCATTTAAAAATTGGTTTAAAATGTAAAACTAAGTGGTATGGAAATCAGTATGGTGGTTTTAATTTAAATCCAAACTTACTAAATAAAAACTCTATTGTATATTCGTTTGGAATTGGAGAAGACATATCTTTTGACAAAGCATTAATTGACAATCATAATTGCAATGTCTATGGATTTGACCCAACCCCAAAATCTATAGATTGGTGTTCGAAACAAACCTTACCAGAAAATTTTCATTTATTTAAATTTGGTATTTCAGTTAAAACAGGGAAAGTTAATTTTCATCTACCAAAAAATAACCAACATGTATCTGGAAGCTTAATTTTACAAAATAATGTTTCTGAAGATTGTGTGGTAGAGGTAGAAATGAAATCGTTTGATGAAATTTTGAAAATTCTTGAACATGACAAAATAGATGTTCTAAAAATGGACATAGAAGGTTCTGAATACGATGTGATTGAAAATATTTTGAAAACTGGAATTGAGATTAACCAAATGGCTATTGAACTACATGAAAGGTTCTTTAAAAATGGTAAAGAAAAATCTATAGAACTAATAAATATTTTAAATAATTATGGTTACGAAATCTTTGCTATATCTAATACTTATGAAGAAATTTCATTTATTAGAAAAAAAGCATTGTAATTCCTTATAAAAAAATAGTACTTAAAATCTACTACCAATCTCACACTAACTTGTTAACAAAAAATTCCAATCCTACATAAAAACATTCTCATCCTTAGAAATGTTCTCATCAGGAATTTCCTTAAAAAATTCTGCTGTTTCTAAATCTGCAGTTGCACCATAAGCAGCTACTAAAGTTCCTTTTGTGTCTTTGGTTTCTAATACATATAAAATCGACATATCAGAAGGATTGCTCATCCCCTCAAATCTATGTTCAGCAACAATTTTCACATCTTTTGGTATGTATTTTGTCTTTTCATTGTTGGCTATCAATTTAGAATCTACCACCCTATAGCTTTCAGTATATCCTTTTTCTTCATATTTTTTTATTAATTCTAACTCGTTTTTTGCATTTTCCATAATAGTTTAGTTTTTATTTTTATCAAAATAACAAAAAGTTAGAGAGTTCTTTTATTGCAATCCATCTTAAAATTGACTCATATAATTACAAACCCGAATAATAATAATATCGAATTGAATTAATTTTTATTTCTAATGAGTTCATTTTTACATCCTAAATAATTCATCTTTGTGTAAAATTAAATTCAATGGCTATTTTAGGAAACGTTATAAAAGGATTAATCGATTTAAAAGGAGTTTTTACTTCGGAAGTAAACCATACAGAAAATCAAGAAAAAGTACTTAAAAATTTATTAGAAAAAGCAAAGAACACTCAGTTTGGAAAACAATATAAGTTTGAAGAAATATTAGAATCCGATACAATAGAAAAAACATTTTCTAAAAATGTTCCTTATTTCGATTATAATAGTATCGATAAAGAATGGTGGCACAAATTACATAAAGGAGAAGAAAATGTTACATGGCCAGGAAATCCGTCTTATTTTGCTTTAAGCTCAGGAACAACAGGGAAAAGCAGTAAAAAAATCCCTGTAACAGACGAAATGATTGACGCCATAAAAAGCTCTGGAATTAAACAAGTTACAGCATTAAGTAATTTCGATTTACCAGCAGATTTTTTCGAAAAAGATATTATGATGTTGGGTAGTTCTACAGATTTAGAAGAAAAAGATGATCATCTAGAAGGAGAAATTAGTGGAATTAGCGCAAGTAATATCCCTTTTTGGTTTAAAGGATATTATAAACCAGGTGAAGATATTGCAAAAATTGAAGATTGGGACGAACGCGTGCAACACATTGCAGAAAATGCTAAAAGTTGGGATATTGGTGCATTAAGTGGAATTCCTGCATGGATAGAATTAATGATGCAAAAAGTTATTGAGCACCATAATTTAGAGAATATACACGAAATTTGGCCAAATCTACAAGTTTATACTTCTGGAGGCGTTGCTTTCGGACCGTATGAAAAAAGTTTCAACGCGCTTTTAGGAAAACCAGTTACAGTTATAGATACATATTTGGCTTCTGAAGGATACATTGCCACACAAGTTAGGCCAGAAACAGATGCCATGCAATTGAATACCGAAAACGGAATTTATTTCGAATTCGTTCCAATGAATCCAGATTATATAAATGCAGACGGTTCCATTCACCAAGATGCACCTGTTTTTACTATAAATGAGGTAGAAAAAAATAAAGATTATATTTTAATTATTAGCACAGTTTCTGGTGCTTGGCGTTATTTAATTGGCGATACAATTGAATTTACAGATGTAGAAAAAGCCGAAATTAAAATTACTGGAAGAACTAAATTCTTTTTAAATACAGTTGGTTCACAGTTATCTGTCAATAAAATGGACGATGCCATTAAAAGTTTAGAGGAAAAATTCGATACTTTAATTCCAGAATATACCATTTGTGCAAAACGTTTCGAAGATGGCGAATTTTATCATTCTTGGTATTTAGGAACCGATTTAAAGAAAGACGAAGAAGAAGTTGCAACTGCATTGGATAATTTTCTAAAAGATGCCAATAAAAATTACAAAGTTGCTAGAAGCAAAGCATTAAAAGGAGTAAAAGTTCAATTAATTTCCACAGACAAATTCCACGATTGGAGTGATAAAAACAAGAAAAAAGGTGGACAAGTAAAAATGGAACGCGTTATGAAAGAAGAAAAATTTGCAGAGTGGGAAGAATTCGTGAATAATTAATTTTATTTTAAATATATTTATTTGGGCGTTTTAACGGGCTTTACGCACTCGCTTTTTTTCTGAAAAAGAAAAAAGAGCTCAAACAACTGCTTCAATCCCTAACGCACTCACTCAAACCCTAAAAAACAGCTATTTTAAATTTAAAAATAGTTGTTTTTTAATTATGTTAAATGTTCTTTTTCAGTCTAAAATTACCTTAATTATTTCGTAACTTACACTACTTTTTTCTTCGGAAAATTCCCTAATATAAAACTCAATATTTCAATAATTTATGTCTTTCGAAAGGACTTTAGAAAAGCTTAAAATTCTTGCAGACGCTGCTAAATACGACGTTTCTTGTTCTTCCAGCGGAAGTAAAAGAGCAAACACAAACAAAGGTTTAGGAGACGCAACAGGAATGGGAATTTGCCATTCGTATACAGAGGATGGAAGGTGTGTTTCTTTACTTAAAATATTATTGACAAATCATTGTATTTTCGATTGTGCCTATTGCGTTACCAGAAAAAGTAACGATGTAAAAAGAGCCGCTTTTAAAGTACAAGAAGTAGTAGATTTAACCATTAATTTTTACAGAAGAAATTATATTGAAGGCTTATTTTTGAGTTCAGGTATTTTTAAAAGTGCAGATTATACTATGGAACGTCTAGTTGCTGTAGCAAAAAAATTAAGGCTGGAAGAAAATTTTAATGGATACATTCATTTAAAATCTATTCCTGGCGCTTCAGATGAATTAATGAGAGAAGCAGGTTTGTATGCAGATAGATTAAGTGTAAATATAGAAATACCAACAAAATCTGGTTTAAAATTATTAGCGCCAGACAAAAATTTTGAAGATTTTATAAAACCAATGGAAAAGGTAAAAAATGAAATCATTCAATATAAATCTGAAAAGAAAATTATTAAAAGCACACCAAAATATGCTCCAGCAGGGCAAAGTACACAAATGATTGTAGGTGCAAGTGGAGAAAACGATTTCCAAATTTTAAAAACTGCAGAGCATTATTATAAAAACTATAATTTAAAAAGAGTTTATTATTCTGGTTACGTTCCTATTAGTTTAGATGATAGATTACCAAAAATTGGTACAGAAGTACCAATGTTACGTGAAAACAGATTGTATCAATCTGATTGGTTAACGCGTTTTTATGGTTTTCAAACCAATGAAATTGTAAACTTAAATCATCAAAATTTAGATTTAGATATCGACCCAAAATTGAGTTGGGCATTAAGAAACTTGCACGAATTTCCTGTAGATGTAAATAAAGCCGATAAAAGAATGTTGGCAAGAATACCAGGAGTTGGTATGAAATCTGTCGCTAAAATTTTAATGGCAAGAAGATTTAGAAGATTAAATTGGGATCATTTAAAAAAAATAGGAATCGCATTTAACAGAGCACAATACTTTTTAGTTTGCGATAGTAATTTGTTTGAAAGAAGAGATTTAACCGCAGAAAAATTAAAAGCAACTATTTTGAAGAATTCAAATAGTAAATACGATAAATTATTAAGTACTCAATTAAATTTATTTTCTTAAATGACAGGCAAAACGTTAATTTATGATGGTTCTTTTGAAGGTTTTTTAAGTTGTGTCTTTTACATTTTCGAATACAAATTAACAGATGTTATTATTCAAAATGAATTTGTTGTACAAAATGGATTGTTTTCAGAAAATGAAACTATTGCTACAGACACAAAAAAAGCGGACAGAGTTTGGAAAGGTTTAAAACAAAAAGCTTCCACTATTTCTTCCACAAAAATATATTATGCTTTTTTAAGTGAACAATTAGGGGTAGAAAATATCTTGTTAGATTACATTCAATATATTTTTAACAACACAAAAAAAGTTGATACAGATTTTACACAACCCAGTGTTTTAAAAACTTCTCAAATAGCAAAAAACGTAAGCAGAGAAAAACATAGAATGGAAGCTTTTGTAAGGTTTAAACTTACAAAAGACAACATTTATTTTGCAAATATTGAACCTGATTTTAATGTATTACCACTAATTTCAAAACATTTTAAAAGCAGATATGCAGACCAAAAATGGGTTATTTATGATATTAAAAGAAACTATGGTTTATTCTACGATTTAGAAACATTAGAAATGATGCAAATGGAATTTCCAAAGAATTTTGATTTCTCAAAAACCGATACCAACTTTTTTGCAGATGAAGAATTTGAATTTCAGAAATTATGGCAAAACTATTTTAAAAGCACCAATATTACAGAACGTAAAAACATGAAATTGCATATTAGACATGTACCAAAACGTTATTGGAAATATTTAAGTGAAAAACAACCTTAAATTTTTCTTATAATCTGCTTACACATCCTTTTGCCCAATCTTTAATTCTTGGCCCAAAACATTCTAAAATAGCATCTACTCCAATAACACTTCCTTTTGCCAATCTTCCTAAAACTGCTAAAGGAATCTCTTTTTTATCTGCATTTATAATAATTCCGTTTTTATTTGTATGCACTCCAAGTTTCGTATGAATTGGTTTTATAATATCATTTTTTAATAAATTTCGAATAATTGGAGCAGTAACATCTAATATTTCTGGCGCACTTAAAACACTATTTATAATTGTATTTACAGTAATTTCTTTTCCGTTTTTAGAAAATTTCCATCCATTTTCTTTATGTTCAATTTTTGGATTCGCAGCAAAAGAGAAATCAATAATTTCAGCTCTATGTAATGCTAGTAACTGTTGCATACTCTCAATTGGTGGCCCATACGAATATCGTTTTAATTGTTCATCTAATTTTATAACTTCGCTTATAATCTCTTCAGTAACTTTAGCATGAGAAAAAGTCTTATACAAAATAGGTTGGCAATGACGCACAACTTGTCCCACACAGTAATCTAAAGAAATTTGTCTTTTTCCAATAGCCATTTCAACAAAAGAGGCAAGAATAGTAGCAGTATCTTGGCTAGAGTCTTCAATTAAATCGTGTTTATAAGAATCATCTTCTAGCAAAATGATAATTATTTTTTTTAGTCCTTTTTTATCAATATTTAAAGAAATCCTATTTTCTAAATTTAAATAAACTTCACTTCCAATTTCTGCAATAACTTCCATTAAAAAAGAATTCCCATTGGTCTCCTTTTTTCCGTTAGCAACCCCTTTAATACTTTTCTTAAAAAATTTTAACTGTTTTTTAGAAGGTTTAAAAATCTCATCCATTTTTGCATGAATTGGTTTTGGTGCCATTGGCAAACCATTTAATGAATATGGAATAATTTTATGAGCAACATTACTGGAGGAAATAAATTCAGATTCAAAAGTTTTTTTATTTAGGATTTTAAAGCGCCCACTTTTTTCTATGGTTAAAGCTCTTACTGCATCAATCATACTTAAACCTAAACCTCTAATTGCTATGTTTGTTTCTGAAGTAATTTTATCGGAATTAATAATCTTTTTTAAAGGATATACTTGAGAGAAAGAAGTGTGTTTTCTGTTTAAAGATTGTACCTCATAAGTTTCCACATCTTTATCAAACTTTGTTGTCTGATGTCCAATGGTTAATAAAACCTCATCGAAAATAAATATCTCTTTGTCTAAAGATGTTAAATTAAATTTATCAGACTTAAAATCGACATTTACAATAACTGCTTTTAAAATTTTAATTTTATCGTGTGCTTTTAAAACTGAAATAATTGAATTTGCTCGCTCTATTAAATAACAACCTACTTTATTTCTTGGCGGAAATTTATCTGGAATTGTTTTCGATAAATTTTTATCTTTTTTAGGTAACCATTTTTTATAAGAAGGAAATGCAGGTATTTCAAAATCACTAAATTTTATCTTTTCTCTACCAGACAAATCTTTTAGTGCTCTTTCAGAAATATTTATCCAATTTACATTTGGCTGATTTACATTCCACACTTTTCCAGCTCCTAAATCTTCTTCATTTTCGAAAATAGTAATGGTTACATATTTATCTTTTTGTTCTTTCGATAACTTTATACACAAGCATTCTAATGAATGTAAACCTCTTGGACCAAAACCTACAATTGCTAATTTTCTCATTACTGTGTTGCTAATTCGTCTCTTTCTTTAATCAAAACCATAATTTCTTCTGGAGACAAATAATATCTTTTAATTCTATTTTTATAAGCTTCAGGAATATCTGCATTATTCAAAATAAAATCTTTTGTTTTTAAAATATACTCCTCCATATTATGATTTACTGCAAAACTATCTGCAGCTCTTTCTGCTTCGATTATATGATTATCGGACAACAAATATTTAATTCCAAACCAAATTAAATTCAATTTATTTCGATGCTGATAATCCATAATATGCCCTAATTCATGCCCAATCCAACCAATAAAAATATCTTTAGGAATATCTATTGTAGAAAATTCTCTACCAGAAATCTTAAATTTTTCGCTAATTAAAATTAAGAATTTTCGATTCTTTTTCGTTTTAAAAAAACTATCGAAAGTAGGCCTTGCCTGCATTGTAGACTTTTTAATGTTTTTTTTAAACTTAAATTCTATATGAATATTTTTTAACTGCGGATAATGTTGCAACGCAAATTCGACTTCTTCTTTTATATTTAATGGTATTATATGTGTTTTAGACATGAATTTATTTCGATTTTTAACAATTTATATTCAATAAATATAGCGCATACAAACCTCTTATTTGTGCTTTTATGCTTAAATTTGTAACTCTTTTAAAAAGCATTTCATAAGGATGAAAAATATATTCAATTTCCTATACTCTACTCGTTTAATGGCAGTTTTATTTATCTTATTTGCGACAGCAATGGGAATTGCCACATTTATCGAAAACGACTTTGGCACACAAACTTCTAAAGCACTTATTTACAATGCTTGGTGGTTCGAGTTAATTATGGTTTTCTTCGTAATAAACTTCTTTGGAAATATTTTTAGATATCGTTTGTATAGAAAAGAAAAATGGGCTGTTTTAATGTTTCACGCTTCTTTTTTATTAATTTTAATTGGTGCTGGAATTACACGCTATATTGGTTATGAAGGAATTATGTTAATTGAAGAAGGGCAAACCACCAATAAATTCTTATCCGAAACCACCTATTTAAATGCCATTGTAGATGATGGTAATTTACAAAAACCAGAAATTAACGAACCAATAATGCTTTCTGCTTGGGGAAGTAATTCATGGTCGTATTCAGATTCTTTTAAGTCTAAAGAGAACAACATTGATTTCTCTTTCGAACTTGTAGATTATATTCCTTGGGCAGAGAAAAAATTAGTAGAAGACGAAAATGGAGAAGATCATTTATTTTTTGTAGAATCTTCAGAAGGAACACGTCACGAACATTGGATTAAAAAAGGAACTATACAAAATATTCATGGTATTTTAGTAAGCTTTGAAGCTGAAGAAAAAAATGCATCTATCCATTTTACCAAAGAAGATGGTGTTTTAAGAATGAGTTCTAAAGCAAATGGAGATTGGTTTAGAATGGCAGATCAAAAACGAGGAAATATTGTAAAAGATTCTGTGCAAGACTTCCAATACCTAACATTACATAATATTGAGGATTTACAGTTTGTAATTCCAAGACCTGCAGAAAAAGGAATTATGAAAACCGTAAGTGGGCCAAAAGATGATAAAAAACAAGATTTAATTATTGTTGATGTTACTGCAAATAGCGAAACGAAAAGAGTAGAGCTTACAGGAGGTAAATTTAATTCGGATGGTTCCAAAGAACTTGCAGTTGGTGGTTTAAATTTTAGAATGTTGTATGGTTCTAAAATATTAGAAACTCCTTTTAGTATAAAATTAAATGATTTTCAACTAGAAAAATATCCAGGTTCCGAAAGTGCTGCTGCTTATGCAAGCGAAGTTACAGTTATCGATACAGAAGAAACTTTCGATTACCGTATTTTTATGAATCATATTTTAGACCATAAAGGTTTTAAATTCTTTCAAGCAAGTTACGATTTGTCTGATGGTAAAGAAGAAACACACCTTTCTGTAAACCACGATTTCTTAGGAACTTTTGTTACTTACTTAGGGTATTCTTTATTATATACAGGATTAATTTGTATTCTTTTTGCGAAAAATACGCGTTTCGACGATTTGAAAAAAGGACTTACAAAAATTAGAAAGAAGAAGTTAACTTTATCGATTTTCGCGGCAGTTTTATTGAGTATTTCTGGATTTTCTCAACATGACGACCATAAAACAAATAAATTATCTACCCAGCAAATAGATTCTATTTTAAAAGCTAACTTGGTAGATGCAAAACATGCAGAAAGTTTTAATAAATTAGTTATACAAGATGCTGGTGGTAGAATGAAACCTGCACATACTTTTGCATCGGAATTGGTTAGAAAAGTAAGCCAAACAAGTAAATTTAAAGATATGGATCCTAGTCAGGTTTTATTATCTATTATCGAAAATCCATATTTATGGTACGAAGTTCCTGTAATTTATTTAGAAAAAGGAAATACAGAAATTAGAGAGTTTATTAGGGTAGATAAAGATGCTGAATATGCAAGTTTGTCTGACTTTATTGTACCAAATACTGGTGAATATAAAATTCGAGAAAAAATTGCAGAAGCTCAAAAGAAAAAGGTAAAAAATAAATTTGAAAAAGATCTTATAAAAATTGATAGAAGAATTGGTTTATTATATAGCGCTATTGGTGGTGGAATTTTAAAAATTTATCCAATTCCAAATGACGATAATAACAAATGGGTTTCCAGACCAGAAAGCTCTCAAGCAAATTTTAAAGGAACCGATTCTGTTTTTGTTCGACAATCTTTACCTGTTTACATCCAGTTTTTACAACAAGCGAAGCAAACAAACGATTATACTGAAGCTAATAAGATTTTAGACGGAATTAAAAAGTTTCAGAAAAAATTTGGGGCAGACATTTATCCTTCAGAAAGTAAAATAGGTTTAGAGATTGGTTATAATAAAGTGCAACCTTTTCAAAAATTGGCAACCTATTATGGTTTTGTTAGTTTATTTCTAATTGTATTTGTGATTTGGCAAATTTTTAATTCTAAAAAATGGATTAATACTATTGTTAAAGTATTAATCGCAATTACGGTTGCATTATTTATATTCCATACATTAGGTTTAATTTCACGTTGGTACATTAGTGGAAATGCACCTTGGAGTAATGCTTATGAATCCATAATATTTGTTGCTTGGGCAACCATGTTGTTTGGTCTTTTTATGGGAAGAAAATCTGCGTTAACCATTACAGCAACTGCATTTTTGGTGGCAATTACACTTGGATTTGCACATCAAAACTGGTTAGACCCAGAAATTGCAAATTTACAACCTGTTTTAAATTCTTGGTGGCTTTTAGTGCATACTTCTATTATTGTAGCTAGTTATGGTCCACTTTCACTAGGGATGATTTTAGGAATTTTCGCACTCTTTTTAATGATTTTTACCAATGAAAAGAATAAAAAGAAAATGGATTTAAACATTAAAGAAATTACTATTATTAATGAAATGGCAGTTACTGTTGGTTTAGTAATGTTAGCTATTGGTAACTTTTTAGGCGGCATGTGGGCTAATGAAAGCTGGGGTCGTTATTGGGGTTGGGATCCAAAAGAAACTTGGGCATTAATTTCTATTATGGTATATGCTTTTGTTTTACATATGCGTTTAATTCCGGGTTTACGTGGTAGATATACTTTTAATTTATGGTCCATAATTGCATATGCATCTATTATGATGACGTATTTTGGTGTTAATTTCTATTTATCTGGGTTACATTCTTATGCAAGTGGAGATCGAGTTATAACCCCATCCTCTGCATATTACTCAGTAGGTTTTGTTACTATTTTAGGAATTTTAGCTTGGTTTAAATACCGTAAATATTATAAAAAATAATTTCTTTAATTCGTAGATTCTTTCTTGTAAGGTTTTACAAACCTTGTAGGTATTTATAATCAAAAAATGTACTTTTGCTTTTCAATTTAAAATAACCTCTCGAATACGTTCGAAGAGACTAATAAAAAAATAAAAATGTTCCATAAAAATATAAAATTAATTTTAGCAGGTTTAATTACAGTTTGGTCTATATATCAATTTAGTCAAGGAAATATAATGAATGGTATTTCCATCTTATTATTAGCTGGGATTTTCGTTTTATTCTATTTTAAAAATGAATTTATCTTACTTGCTTTTTTACAGTTAAGAAAGCAAAATTTCGAAGGAACTAAAAAATGGTTAGATTATATTAAAAATCCTGAAGCAGCTTTAACAGTGAAACAACAAGGTTACTTTAACTATTTACATGGAATTATGTTAAGCCAAACAAATATTACGCAAGCTGAAAAATTCTTAAGAAAGGCTGTAAAATTAGGATTGGCAATGGATCATGATTTGGCAATGGCCAAATTACAATTGGCAGGAATTGCTATGACTAAAAGACGTAAACGTGAGGCAATAAATTTAATGGCAGAAGCTAAAAAATTAGACAAACACGGAATGTTAAAAGAACAAATGACAATGATGAAACAACAAATGAAAAAGATTTAAATCTTTTTATTCATAAACATAAAAAATCCGCTGTAAATAATTTTACAGCGGATTTTTTATTTTAATATTATAACAGAGCTTGCTCGTTTGTTTTATGCTTGTATTATTAATCTATCCTCGTTAAAGTTAAATCAGGATTATACTTTACAATAAACAAACCTTTGTTTTCTGTTATTTTGAACAACTTGTTTGTATAATCGAACTTGCTTTCTACTCTATAAGAATATCCTTCATCGAAAGTAGATTTTAAGCTTTTTCCTGATGCCAAACGCATTAGAACATCATAAGTAACATCGAAACCTCTAGTTGCATAATAAGATGGTAAAACGCCATTTTTCTCCAAATATTTATTGTTGAAGTTTATAGATTTAAAAGAATCTTCTCTAACAAATTCGTCACTTACATATGTAAAACCAATTTTCGCTAATTTAAAATTATCTACTTTATTAAAAGCACTTACTTTATCAAAAGTAAAAACACGAACAGTTACATCTTCAGGTAAACTAATTAAACTGTTTATAGCACTTGCTACAATTACATTATCGTCTGTTGTTAAAACAACCAAATTATTCATATTTGGTTTTAAAACATCTGTAAACTTACTTCTTTTAATGTAACCTTTTTGAGGAGTAATTACAGCTACAGAGTTAATAGAATCGTGCTTTTCTAATTCATTTTGAATCTGTTTTGCATTAAGATTAGATTCTGCTTCTCCATCTCCAACTAAAATAATATTTCCATCATGAAAATTATTTGTAATGTGTTCGAGTAATTTTTCTCTAAACAACTTTTTATTAGGAGATGTTTTTACAAGTCTTTTAGATGTAAAGGTAGATTGCTTTGAAGAGTAAAAAGGAAAAACTATTGGTGTTTTAATTTTCTCTGCTAAGAACTGGGCTTCTTCAGAGTATAAAGGGCCAATAATAACATCGTTATCATCTAAATCTTTTTCTGCAACTATACTTCTAATTCTTGTACTATTAGATTCTGTATCGTAAACATCTAAACGAATATTAACACCTTGCTTTCTTAAAGAGTCTACTGCGATTTCTACTCCCATGTAAAACTCAGCTACTATGTTTGCCAATTTACTATTGCCAAAAATTTGAGTTCGAGTTAAAGAATCTAATTCTTTTGCTCTAAAAGGCAACATTAATGCTGCTTTTATAGAAACTCCATCTTCAATTTCGTCTACATATAAAAAATCTTCTTCATCAAAAACCTCTTCTAATTTTTTAATTTTTATAATCTGCTGTAATTTTAATCCTTCAGACAATTCAGGATTTAAAGCAATTAAATCTTCCCTAGAAACATCGTAGAATCTTGTTAAGCTGTAAAAAGTATCTCCTTTTTTAACTTCATGTATTTTATACTCCTTCTCTAACGCTTCAATTAATTCGGTTTTTTGACGCTCTTTATCAGTTATTATATCTTTGCTTACAGAGTTATCATCTTCAATATTATTGTTCTCCTTTGTTTTATCTTTCTCAGTAGCAACATCCTTTTTAGGATTTTCACTTTTAAGAGTTTGCATCTTTTTGTTCGGAATAATAATAACCGTGTTTTCTTCGGGTTTCTTATCTACATCAGGATTTAAACGATACAAATCTCTAGCAGACATGTCCAATTTCTTAGCAATTTCTGTAATCGTTTCTCCTTTTTTGACTTTGTACTGAATGTACTTTTTTTGTTGACCGCAAGAAACAGTAAACGTTAAAATACACAGAAAAATAAAAAATTTTAAATGTTTCATATGTTCTATTCCCATTCTATAGTTGCAGGTGGTTTTGAGCTGATATCATATACTACTCTATTAACGCCTTTTACTTGATTTATTATCTTATTTGAAGTTTTTTGTAAAAATTCGTAAGGTAAGTTTACCCAATCTGCAGTCATTCCATCAGTGCTTTCTACAGCTCTTAAAGCAACCACTTTTTCGTAAGTTCTTTCATCTCCCATAACTCCAACAGAATTTACAGGCAATAACATTGCACCTGCTTGCCAAACACTGTCATACAAACCATCTTCTCTTAATCCATTGATAAATATAGCATCTACTTCTTGCAAAATACGAACTTTTTCAGGAGTAATATCGCTTAATATACGAATTGCTAAACCAGGTCCAGGAAAAGGATGACGTCCTAATAAATCTGGATCTAATCCCATAGAAGCTCCTACTCTTCTTACTTCGTCTTTAAATATCATTTTTAAAGGTTCTACGATTTTCAATTTCATGAAATCTGGTAAACCTCCTACATTATGATGGCTTTTAATAGTCGCAGATGGACCTCCATTTACAGAAACAGATTCTATTACATCTGGATAGATAGTTCCTTGTGCCAACCAAGTTACGTCTTTTATTTGATGGGCTTCATCGTCGAAAACTTCTATAAATGCATTTCCAATTGCCTTTCTTTTCTTTTCTGGATCTACTAAACCTGCCAAAGCTGTTAAAAAACGTTCAGATGCATCTACACCTTTTACGTTTAATCCCATTCCTTCATATTGCGCTAAAACACTGTCGAATTCATTTTTTCTAAGCAAACCGTTGTTTACGAAAATACAATACAAGTTTTTACCAATTGCTTTGTGTAATAAAACTGCAGCTACTGTAGAATCTACACCTCCTGAAAGCCCTAAAACTACTTTATCGTTTCCTACTTGTTTTTGAATTGCTGCAACTGTACTTTCTACGAAAGAATCTGCAGTCCAAGTTTGTGCAACTCCTGCAATTTTAACTAAAAAATTTTCTAACAATTGTTTTCCATCTGAAGAATGATACACTTCTGGATGAAACTGAATTGCATAGGTTTCTTCTCCTTCAATTTTATAAGCAGCATTTTCTACATCTGCTGTACTTGCTAACCTTACTCCATTTGTAGGTAACTCTTTAATGGTATCTGAATGGCTCATCCAAACTTGACTTCCTTCAGAAATATTTTCAAAGAAAACCTCATCATTTTTAATAAATGATAAATTTGCTCTACCATATTCTCTCGTATTTGAAGGTGCTACTTTTCCGCCAGAAAAATGCGCCAAATATTGTGCTCCATAACAGACAGCCAATACTGGTTTTTTTCCTCTAATCTCAGATAAATCTGGATGTAAAACGTTTTCTCCTCTTACGGAATTTGGACTTCCAGATAAGATAACAGCTTTAAATTCTGAAGCGTTTTTTGGTGGATTGTTATAAGGATGAATTTCACAGTAAATGTTTAATTCTCTTACTCTTCTCGCAATTAATTGAGTGTATTGCGAACCGAAATCTAATATAAGTACGTTGTGTTGTTGCATGCGCAAAAATAATATATTGATTTGGAATGAAAAGCAAACTTTGTAAAGTATTTTTACAAAAAAAACTAAAATTTAAGAACCAAAATTATCAATATCATTTTTAATTTTATCTTCTGTTGGATGTAATAACGATAAGTACAGAATAATTAATATACCAAATATTAAAAAAATTTTATTTAAAATTAATATAGCAAAAGCAGCATACTCTAATATTGCCCAACGTATTATTGATGCACTCTGATATTCAACCATATTATCTTCTAAGTTTTTTTTTGAACTTATATTTTGTAATTTTTTTTTATATAAATAATTGCTAAGAACATAAGCTATTAAAGGGATTAGTAAATAAATTACAGAAGAAGAATTTATGCTTGGTATTTTTAGAAAATCAAAAGATTTTAAATCTCCAATAATAAAGTAACCAAGTAACACCCCTAAACAAAGTGCTAAGTGGATTATTTTAATAACTTTTAATTTTTCTTTCAATTATACTATTTTAAAATTTATAAATAATAGCATTGATGTTCATTCCTGCTCCAACAGATGCTAAAATAACAACATCGCCTTTGTTTACTTCTTGGTTTTCTATATTTCCTTTTAAAACTAAATCTAGTAAAGTAGGCACTGTTGCTACAGAACTATTTCCTAATTTGTGAATACTCATTGGCATAATACCTTCTGGAGTTTTCATTTTATACAATCTGTAAAACCTTTTTACAATGGCTTCGTCCATTTTTTCATTTGCTTGATGAATAAATATTTTCTTTACATTATCAATTGAAACACCACTTTTATCCAAAGCAATTTTCATTGCAGCTGGAACATTGGTAATCGCAAACTCGTATATTTTTCGTCCATACATTTTTATGTAACGAACATCTTCATTTTCATCTTTATTAAAAGAATTCCCAAAGTGTAAGAAATAAGCTTCTTCTTTTGCAAATGTCTGTGTGGCATGACTTAAAATTCCCGAGTTTTCATCTTCTGAAGCTTCTACAATACACGCTCCAGCTCCATCACTATAAATCATAGAATCTCTATCGTGTTTGTCTACAACTCTAGACAAGGTTTCTGCACCAATAACCAAACACTTTTTTGCGATTCCTGCTTTTATAAATGCTTGTGCTTGTATTACACCTTCGATCCAACCTGGGCAACCAAAAAGAATATCGTAAGCAACACAATTTGGGTTAGCAATTCCTAATCTATATTTTACTCTGGTTGCTAAACTCGGTAACATATCGCTTTGGATTGCTCCTTGTTTAACATCACCAAAATTGTGCGCTACAATAATATAATTTAGTTCTTCTGCGTTTACATTTGCATCTTCTATTGCTTTTTGAGCTGCAAAAAAGGCCAAGTCAGAAGTTTTGTATTCCTCTTTTGCATAACGTCTTTCATCAATACCTGTAATGGTTTTGAATTTATCGATAATTACATCATTCTCAGAAGCAAAAACAGAGCCATCTTCATTTAAAAAGTCTGCATTTAAAAAAGCATTATTCCCCTTTTTAATGGATGGTATAAATGTTCCTGTACCTGTAATTTTTGAAGTAATCATAAATTTTGATAAGTTTTACACTGATAAATTGTGCATTAAAATTACAAAAAGTGTTTATTTTTTTGAATGTGAAGAAAACAAAAAACCGATGTTCAGAATGCTTTTTACATTAAGAAATAAATTAACAGAACTATTCTATTATTTATAAACTCCCATCTTAAGCTCCATTACTGTAGCAATAGACCTTGCTCGGTTTTTCATATTATTGGCATTTTCGCCTTCGAAATAAACATCTATTGTTTCGAACAAATACGATATCCAACTTGTAAAATGTTCTTTCTGGAACTTTACAAATGCATTTTTATCTAAATGTTTTTGCATAGTATTATTTTTATAAGTGGAAGTGTAGAAGAGTATATCGTTCCAAAAATCGGAAATAATTTCTAAATGTTCTTCTAAATGATTCTCGGCTACTATATCCTCGAAAAAAGGAAGCATAGTTTCATCAACCAACAATTTATCGTAGAATTTTGTTATAATAAATTTTATGTCTTTTCTATTTGAAATGTCTTGTTTCATATTTATAGATAAGCACTATCAAATGAAAAAGGTAACAAAGATAAAAGTGATTCTGTTTTTACAACTTCGCCAACTTCTCCCATAAATAAAAGTTCGAAAGGTTGTTTTTGATTAATTTCAAATTCCGATAATGTTTGCCTACATGCTCCACATGGTCCTACAGGTTTATCTACTTTAGAAATTGTTGAACTTGCAGTAATTGCCAATTTTAGAATTTTAACTCCAGGGAAATGAGAACCTGCATTCCAAATGGCAACTCTTTCTGCACACATTCCTGATGGATATGCTGCATTTTCTTGGTTATTTCCTAAAACAATTTCGTTGTTTTCTAACAGTAAAGCTGCTCCAACATTAAATTTAGAATAAGGTGCATATGCATTTCCTCTAGCTTCAATTGCTTTTTCCATCAACATTTTATCATCTTTAGGAAGTTCAGAAATATCTTTAAAAACAATTGCTGAAGTACTAATTTCTATTTTTTTCATAAATAAAGGAGTCAAAAAAAAGCAGCCTTTTGTAGACTGCTTTTAACTTTGATAAATTTACTAAATTTTTACGACTTTTAAAAATCTTCAAAAATTTCTCCTAAATCAAATGATAAAGAAAAACGTAAAGAATTTTCTAAAGGATTATTTACATCAGAAGCATTAATTAAATACGACAAATCGATATTTAGTGCATTGGTTTTAAAACCTCCACCCATTGTAAAATATTGTCTATTTCCTTTGTCTTCACTTTCATGAAAATAACCTGCTCTTAATGCAAATGCATTATTATATAAATACTCAGCAGCTAATGCATAAGTAATTTCTTTCATTTCTTCGCTAAATCCTCCTGGAGCATCTCCAAAAGAACTGAACATACCTTCTACCCAACCTTTTTCGTTATTTGGATCCTGTACAGTTGGAACTAATAATTTTGTAAATTCTACTGTTGTAGAAATTGTATTGTAATCGTCTAAAATAAAGTCGAAACCTCCACCTAATTTAAGGTTTGTTGGTATAAAATCTTCTTCTCCTGGTGTATATGAGACTTTTGGTCCAATATTCGCAATATTAAAACCAAACCTATAACGTCCATTAAAATTTCCGTAAAATTCTTCTGTAGATTGGTAATAACCAGAAACATCTACTGCAAAAGAGTTAATTGGCTGTAAATTGTTTCCATTTGTTCCATTAAATGCTAAATTAGAGCGAATGTATTTTAAAGAAACTCCCATTGCAAAAGTTTCACTTAACTTTAAAGAATATGCTCCAGTTGCTACTAATTCATTAGGGTTAATAGAACCATTTGCATTTCCTTGACTGTCTGTTAAATCGATTTGACCTAGAGAAAAGTACTTAAAATCTGCACCCCAAGCTGCGTTTTCGCTAAATCTATTAATATAAGATCCACTTCCTACGAAAATATCGTCTGTTAAATTACGTAACCATGGAGAATACGTAATTCCTGTTTTTATTTGTCTGTTACTAAATGCCATTTTAGAAGGGTTGTGAAACAACGAATAAGCATCTGCTGTTGTTGCGACACCAACATCTCCCATTCCTCCAGATCTTGCATCTGGTACAATTAATAAAAATGGTGTTGCTGTTGTGATTCCTCCTGATTGTGCTGTAACTTTAACTGTTGCTAAAACACAAAACAATAAACATAATCCTAATTTCTTCATCTATAATTCTCTTGTTAATTATTGCAAATATACTATTTATTGAAGTATTACTAATTTCTCGTATTTCTCGGAAACTAAATTACTTGTGGTAGATTTTACCCTTAATTTATAAACATAAACTCCTTTTCCTATTTTATTTCCAAAATCGTCTAATCCATTCCAAGAAATACTTCTTGATAAATTACCTGTGGTTTGGATATTTCGATTGATTGTTTTTACCAATTTACCAGAAACTGTAAAAACCTGTACTTGAACCTCTAAAGACTCATTTGGCTTATTGTGATTGAACCAAAACTGGGTGTAATTTACAAAAGGATTTGGATAATTTAAAACGTTTTCTAAATTTAAAATTGCATCGCTTACAACCACGAAGTTTAACGTAGTTTCTGATGAGTTATTGTATGTGTCCCAAGCTTTTATTTTTAAAGTGTGTGGGCCAACTGCCAAATCTCGTAATCTATAGTTTACTTTTCCTTTGGTAAAATCGTTTAATTCTGTTTGGTAAAAATCGTTTAATATAATAGGGTTTGAAGTATCGCCATCTAAAACACCAACAATATCATGATCTACAGCTGTTATAGAAGTGTTTATTCCACTTGAATCTGCCAAAACTGCAATTAAATTTGGAGATGTATTTGTATTTGCTCCATCTATAAAAGATTCGTCATTCATAAATAATTGAATTTCTGGACCAACTGTATCTTCTGGAGCGTTTTCGTTAATACCACCAACGACCACATCAAAATTAAAACCTGCTTTATCTGTTTCTCCATTTTCTGCATAGAAGCTTAGCTTTCCTTTACCAAATGCGACTTTAATATCTTTGGGTACAATAAAATCGAAAGTAAATGTTCCGTTTGTAATCGTCGATTTTCCTCTAAACAACTTGCTATCTTGTGTATCAAAAGTCATAGTAATACCATAACCATCGTTATCTAAGGTAGATTTATCTATAGGTTTATCAAAAACAGTTGTAGATAACGAACCATTAAAATTATTTAAAACAACATCGGAGTTATCTACGACCACACCTTCGAAACGAACTTTAGATAGTGCTTTTAAAGTATCTAAAGGTTGGGAGATATCTTTGCCATTTATTTTAGTGATTTTTACATTTGGGTCTGGAACGGATAATTTCATTGCTGGATCGCCAAATGAATAAATAAAGAATTTTTGAAATTTGAATGAGCCAGAATAATTATTTTTCGTTTTCATTAAAGTTTCAGAAATAGTTAAATCTTCATTAGGAATTGTTAAATCTGCATTTGGAAACTTAAATAAAATTCGAATTAACTCTTCATTAAAAGCTTGCCCCATAGAAATGTAAACTTCTCTAGTAGTAGTTATCATACTTGCTGCACCTCCATTTTTATTCCATAAAGTTAATTCGCCTGCAGTAATTCTATTTGGATTATCGAAACGAGAAAAATCGCAAGTAACTGTAATTAGTAATGGTAACGTATTGGCATTATTAAATTCTTGTATTTGAGGTTTCTCTAAAATTCTTTCAGCAGCAAAACCATCTTCTCCTCCATGTCCAAAATAATCGAAAACTAAAGTCCCTTTTTCTATTGCATTTGTAATTGCTTTTTTTACTTCGGGATAACGTTCTCCTCCAGAAGAATTTTCTTGCACATAAGAATCTACATAAATTTTATTGATATTAAATATTGACTTGTTATTTTTAATTTCATCTGCAATAGATTCTACTCCATTTTGTATAACCTCTTCTCCTGGATCGTCTATATCGTCTGCTAAAAGTGTTATCGTGTTTCGCCAATCTCCAAAAGCAGCCTTACTGTAATACGATAAAATCTTATCTACAACTTGTTTAGCTTGTACATTTGTGTTTACGGGTATTCTACTAGAGGCAACATCTAAAGTATGTGATGGAGACATGGTACCCTCATTATCATCTAACATTACAAAGTAATCGTCTGTAACATAAGAATTGGCCAAATTAAAACTTAATTCAGATAATTTTACAGGAACAATATTATTATTGCCAGCAATTCTGTCTTTATAATCGTAAGAAGCATCCCCAAAAAAACAAACATATTTTAATTTTTTATCTGCAGTTGAATTTGTCGTGTAAATATGTTTTATAAAATCTCTAACACCTGTAATATCGGAAGAACCTGAAGAGAATTCATTATAAATTTCATCTAACAGCACCACGCTTGTAGTTAGATTTGAATTTGTTTGGTGATAATCTGCCAACCTTTGAGCTTGAGAAGACAATTCCGAATTTGTAATTACAATATAATTAATGTCTTTTAAAGCATGTAAATTTTGATTTTCAACCTTTGCATTCTCAATGGTTTCTGGAATGTAAAAATCTGATTGATTTAAAACTACATATTCTCTTAAAATTTCTTTATTATTTTTATCTATTGCTCTTGCTTCATCATTAAAACTAAAATTGTTTCCAGTGCTTTCGTTTGTAATTAATTTCGGAGAAATAAAATCGGAAACATCCCAAACCTGAAAAATATTATTTGAATTCTGAATATTAAAAGTTATAGTACCAGTAGCATCAAATTGTTCGAAGCTTCTAAACGAAAACTGTTTACCATTTGCAGTCAAATTCTTTCTTCCAACAATCTCAATAAAATCTAAATAAGCATTCGCAGAAGGATTTCCTCCATTATCGTAAATAATTTCAATATTAATAGAAGTTGCAGAATTATTAATAGTTGCAGTTTTTTCCGAGGTTAAAGCTTTGGTTAAAAAAGAAGGATTTACTCCTGAATAAGGAATTGTATAAATATCTTGTCCATTAACTTTTACTAACATGGACGAAGAAGCAATAGAGTTGCTAACACCTCTCGTTCTAATGGAAATAGGTTCATTTGCAACCGCGTTTGTAAAAGGGATATTAAATTTTTGAGTATTCTCTATGTTAAAATTATCATCGAAAAACCATTGGGTTCCAGCTGCTAAAAGATTCAATTCTTCTTTTTCTAGGAAAGTAAAATCGTCGTATGAATTTATCGTTAAAGAAGACGTATTTGTATTTGTAGTTTTTGTAGTAATTCTTTTACCATCTGTATCATTTACAGTAATAAAATAATAGGCTTTATCCGAATAAATATTCTGACGATGTTTTGCAGTTTTAGATGCTGTATCTACACTCCAACTATGAGGCCCTTTAGCATAAAAGAGAATAAAATCGCTATTATCGAAGTTACCATCATCTTCACCTTCTACCAAAATGGCGTTTTCTTGTAAATCCTCATACCTAAACTCACTATTTAATTCTGGTAATAAGTTCCCTCCATTTCCATAAATATGGATTTTTTTAGGATTCAATCCGTTTGTAGAAACTCCTATTCTTTGTAGTAAATTTTTATCAATTTTAAATACACCAGTAGTATCCACAGAAAATTTAAACCAGTTCCCAGAAGACAAAACAGAACTAGTGGTTTGTGCATTAGAAAACGGAATAAAAAAAGTAAATAAAAATAGTGTTAAAATTCTTTTCATAAAATATATTCAAATAACGCAAATAAATTAGAGATATTTTAATAGTTACAAAGATAAATTATACTAAATTTAAATTGTGCTCGTTTAATAAAAAGTGAACAAAAAATTGATGCGTTAAATTTTATAATTTACTTGCTCGAAAGTATAATTATTGTAAATTGCATCGCAAATACGAAATATCATAAATAATTTTCAATTCGGAAATGAAAAATATCTTAAAAATAACTTTAATTGCTTTAACAACAATACTTTTAGCAAATTGTAATAGATCTAATGCTGGTAAATCTCGTTTAACGGGTTTATCTTTTAATGATCCCAAAAACGGTAATTATATTCGTTCTAATTCTTTCGAAGGTCAAAAACCGCCATTAGGTATGGTTGAGATTGAAGGTGGTAGTTTTACAATGGGGCAAGTTCAAGACGATGTTATGTTCGATTGGAATACAACTCCAAAGAAAATGCACGTTCGTTCGTTTTTTATGGACGAAGCAGAAGTTACAAATTCGGAATACTTTTTATATGTACAATATATAAAAGATGTTTTTCCTCCTTCTGAAGAAAAATACAAACATATTTACAATTCTGTTTTGCCAGACACTTTGGTTTGGAGAAAAAGTTTAGGAAATACAGATATATTAGCAGAAAATTATTTTCGTCATCCTGCATACGCAGATTATCCTGTAGTGGGTGTAAGTTGGTTACAAGCGAATGAATTTTGTAAATGGAGAACAAATGCTGTAAACCTAAAGACATTAATTGAGAAAGGGCATATAGAAAATATTTTTGAAAGAGATTCTGTAAGAAACTTTTTTGATACCGATGTTTTTTTAGCTGATGATTCTCAATTATTTGAAGGAGATACTACTATTTATAAAAGAGGTGTTCGAACAAGAGGGAGGTCTTCTAATGCTGGGCCAAATTCGTTTCAAGGTAGAAAAATTACAAAAGCAGACGGAATTTTACAACAAAAATTTAGATTACCTACAGAAGCTGAATGGGAGTTTGCAGCAAAAGCAAATATTGAAAACAGAGAGTACAACAACATTAGAGGTAGAAAAAAATATGCTTGGGATGGTAAATATACTAGAGAAAAAGAAAAACGCTCTAGAGGAGACCAATTAGCCAACTTTAAACAAGGACGAGGAAACTATAGTGGTTTACCTGGCTGGAGTTCAGATGGATCTGATATTCCAATTCGTATAAAATCATACCCTCCAAATGCATTTGGCTTATATGACATGTCTGGAAATGTCGCAGAATGGGTTGCAGATGTTTACAGACCAATTATAGATAACGAAGCAAATGATTTTAACTATTTTAGGGGTAATTTATTTACCAAGAAAATGATTAACCAAGATGGCCAAGTTGTTATTGTTGGTGGTGAAACTGCACAAGTTGAATATGATACTTTACCAAATGGTAGAATTATACCAAAACAACTTCCAGGATCAATTAAATACATTCCAATAACAAAAGACGACGCTACTTTTAGAACAAATTTCTCTAAAGCCGAAAATGCAAATATTGGAGATGGAGATTTAAACTCTACACGTTATTACGAAGATGACGAAGAAAGATTTGCATCTAGACCTAGTATGTACAATTCTCCAAAAAAACCTATGAGAGTTAGAGATTCTATTACAGGAAGAGATGTTATTGCTACAGACTCTAAAAGTAGAACAACTTTAATAAGTGATAAAACAAGAGTTTATAAAGGTGGTTCTTGGTCCGATAGAGAGTATTGGTTAGATCCTGCTCAAAGAAGATATTTACCAGAATATATGGCTACAAACTACATTGGTTTTAGATGTGTAACAGATAAATTAGGCCCAATGACTTATAAGAAAAGAAAAAAGAGAACACCAACTAGATAATTGATGTATCTTTAGAATATATACAACCTCATTGTTATCTTTACAATGAGGTTTTTTATTTTTTAAAAATGAATATAGAAGATATTTACAAACGATATACAGAACACTATTTAGTAGATACAGATACTAGAAAAATTCGTTCTAACACCCTTTTTTTTGCACTAAAAGGAGAGAATTTTAATGGTAATGAATTTGCAGAAAAAGCTTTGGAATTAGGAGCTAAATACGCAATTATAGATGAAGCTGATTTCGAAATTGAAGGTAAAACAATCTTAGTTGATAATGTTTTAGAAACATTGCAAAATTTAGCAAAACATCATAGGAATCAACTTAACATTCCAATTATTGGATTAACAGGTAGCAATGGTAAAACAACTACGAAAGAACTTATAAACTGTGTACTTTCAGAAAAATATAAAACTACTGCCACTGTTGGAAACTTAAACAACCATATTGGAGTTCCGCTAACTTTACTATCGATAACAACAAGTACAGAAATTGGTATTGTTGAAATGGGTGCAAATCACCAAAAAGAAATAGCGTTTTTATGTTCGATTGCTCAACCTGATTTTGGATATATTACTAACTTCGGAAAAGCACATTTAGAAGGTTTTGAAGGAATAGAAGGTGTTATAAAAGGCAAAAGTGAATTGTATAAGTATTTGATTAAAAATAATAAAACTGCTTTTGTAAACCCTAAAGACACTATTCAAGTTGAAAAAACTGAGAACTGTAAGAGCGTACTTTTTTCTGATAAAATTAAGTTTTTGGAAGCAAATCCATTTGTAAAATTAACATATAATTCTAACATTATTTCCAGTAATTTAATTGGAAAATATAATTATACAAATATTGTTGCCGCTATAACTTTTGGTAATTATTTTAATGTTCCTGATGAAAAAATAACAAAAGCAATAGAAAACTACTCCCCAACTAATAATCGTTCTCAAATTATAAAAACAAATAATAATAAAATTATTTTAGACGCCTATAATGCGAATCCATCAAGTATGAAGGCAGCCTTAGATAATTTTTCTGTTTTAAAAGATACACGAAAAACAGTTATTTTAGGAGATATGTTCGAGTTAGGAGAAGATAGCTCTAAAGAGCACCAAATAATAGTAGATTTGTGTGATAGCTATTCATTTAAAAACACATTTTATGTTGGAGAATTATTCTACAAAACTAAAACCAAAAACAAAACCTTTAAAACGTTTGAAGATTTGAAACAACATGTCATAAAAAAACCTCTAGAAGATCAATCTATTTTAATTAAAGGTTCTAGAGGTATGCAATTAGAGAGAGTTCTCGATTTTATTAATTGATATTATTTCTGTGGTATTCTAATAAATTGTCAATAGGTCTTTGAATAACATCTGTAATTTGTAAGTTATTTTTTCGTGCAATTTTTTCTAAAATATCTCTAAAGTAATGCGCAATAGATCCTATAAAATAAATTTTTGTTTCATCATTAATATCATAAGGTAGAATTCTATATTTAAAAAATTCTTGAAACCCTTTTTTAATGATTCGTTTAATATATTTTTCGTCTTTAAAATCGAACATAAATTTGGCAAAAGAAGCTAAATACATATTAGGGTTTGGCTCCTTATATATATTTTTCTTTATATAATCTGCCTCTAAATTAAATTCCTCGTTAAATTTTTGTGCAATTGCCTTTGGCATTTTACCATAATAATAATCTACAATTAACTTTTTACCAAAGTAATTACCACTTGCTTCGTCCATTAAAATATACCCTAGTGAAGGCACTAACATTTGCATCTCTTCACCATCAAAATAGCAACTATTAGATCCTGTTCCTAAAATACAAACCATAGCTGGGTTTTTACCTGTTGCTGCGTAAACTGCTGCCAACATGTCTTCCGCAATAAAAACTTTTGCGTTATTAAAAATTGACTCTAATATTTTTTTTAAAATCTCAATTGGTTTTGGAGTTCCACAACCAGCTCCATAAAAATGAATTTCAGTAACATCATCTTTAATGTTTATTAACTGAAACATATTAATAATTCTATTGTGCAATTCTTCTTCTGGAACAACTGCTGGATTCAAACCTAAAGTTCTAGCTCTAAATTCTTCTTTTTTATCTTTATTTATGGCTATCCAATCTGCCTTGGTAGAACCTCCATCAGCTATTAATATCATATTTGTTTGTATTTAATATCAAATATATAACAACAGAAGCATTTAGACAATAATTACTAAAACTTCAATCGTTTTCGTCAAGACAAATAATTTGAAATGTCGTAAATTTGTAATAAAAAATTACTTATGCTTTTTTTTAAGAAAAAAACAATGCCATTAACGGATTTTTTCTCAGATAATTTTATTGATATCCATTCTCATTTATTGCCAGGAATAGATGATGGTGCTAAAAATATAGAAAAATCTTTAGAATTAATTTTGAAGATGTATTCGTATGGAATAAAAAATTTTATAACAACTCCTCACGTTTTAGGTGATATATATCCTAATTCTACTGAAACGATAAAAAGCAAACTTGCTGACGTACAAAATGCCTTAAAAGATAAAGGGTATACTGATATTAAAATAGATGCAGCTGCAGAATATATGATGGACGAACAATTTAGCATTCGTTTAGAAAAGAATGATATTCTTCCGCTAAAAGATAATTATATTTTGGTAGAAATGTCTTATTTTAATGCTCCTATTAATTTATATGAAATACTTTTTGAAATTCAACTAAAAGGATACAAGCCAGTTTTAGCACATCCAGAAAGATATAATTTTTATCACAATGATTTTGACAACTATTACAAACTTAAAAAGGCAGGTTGTCTATTTCAGCTGAATTTACTTTCTTTAACAGAACAATATGGTAAAAATGTACAAAAGATTAGCAACGAACTTTTAAAGGTAAATATGTACGATTTTGTGGGTACAGACACGCATCATAATCAGCATTTAGAATTACTTAAAAAAATTGGAACGAAGAAGAATTATAAAAAAATCGAGCATTTAATATTAAATAATAGTAAAGTATTTAATTAAAAAATGCGCAATTTAAATTGCGCATTTTTTAATTTTATCATATTTCTATTTAGAAAACATCTTTTTATACCAAGGTTTTGTTTCATCTTCGGAAAGATAACCATAACCATAACCACCATATCCATAACCATAGCTTCGCTTTGGATCTGTATCGTTTAAAACGATAGACATGTTTGGTAAACGTTTACTTTTGTACAATTCCTCTGGAACAGCTAATAATCTTTTATCTAAATAATTTGCTCTTACCACATATAAAAACATATCTGCATATTTAGAAATTAAAAGAGTATCTGTTACCAAGTTAACTGGAGCAGTATCAACGATAATAAAATCGTAATAATCTAAGTCTCTAACTTCTTTAAACAAGTCCTCAATACTCTTACTAGCTAATAATTCAGCAGGATTTGGAGGAATAGCTCCTGATGATATAATATCCAAACCTTTAGCTTCAGGAATAGTAAATTTAATATCATCTAAAGATAAATCATCATTTGTAATATAATTAGTTACCCCTTTACGACTTTCAATACCAAGGTATTCTGTTACTTTTGGAGCACGTAAATCCATTCCCATTAAAAGCACCTTTTTATTAGATAAAGCTAAAGTAGCAGCTAAATTTATGGATATAAAAGATTTCCCCTCGCCACTAGTGGTTGAAGTTATAAATATAAACTTACTACTTTGGCTATTGTTAGCAAGCATAAAGTCTAAGTTTGTTCTTATTAATCGAAATGCCTCCGAACCACTTGACCTTGCATCATGACTAACAATAATTTTTTGATCACTTTCAGATCTTGGTATATCACCAAGAAAAGGAACTGATAAAGCTGCTTCAATATCTTTTTTATTATGAATTTTTGTATCTAGTAAATTCTTTAAATAAATAATTACGAAAGGAACTAATATCCCTAATAACATTACTGCTAAATAAATAATTTTTTTCTTTGGGGAAACAGGTATTCCTGAACTATAAGCTACATCAATAATTTTAGCATTTGGAACAGTAACAGCCAACGAAATTGCAGTTTCCTCCTTCTTTTTTAATAAGTAGGAATATAAATTTGCTATAATCTCTTGTTGCCTTGCGATATCTATATACCCTCTTTCAATAGTTGGTATAGAAGAAACCTTGTTATTTACCAAGCTTGCAGCTCTTTGTAGACTGTTTAATTCCGATTTTAAGGAAAAAATTAAATTTTCAATACTTTTTCCTAAATTCAGTCTTAAATTTTCAATTTCAGACATAAGCTGTAAAATTTCAGGATTTTTCTCACCAGCATTAATACTCAATTTATTTTTTGCTAAGACTAATTCATTATATCTATCGATTGAAGACGATACACTTGGGTCACTAAATCCAAGAATTTGAGGCAATGTCTTGTCTGAAGAGTTGTTTTTTCTTAAATTATTTGAAATTGATTCCGCATATGCTAATTGAATTTTTAAATCAATTAATTTTTCATTATTTTTGGATGCATTTTCCAAAGCTAACTCACCTTCTTTTGACAAACCGGTTATACTGTTATCTTTTTTATAATTTTTTGCCGAATCTTGGATAGAAGCTAAATCTAAATATACTTTTGCTAATCTCTCTTCCAAAAATTCCTTTGTTTTTTTTGATACTTCACTTTTATCATTAACAGCATCTAAATTATATTGTTTTATTAATTCATCCAAAAAGTTTTCCGCTTTATTTCTAACTGTATTCTTTATAGAAAGAGACAAAACGCTAGAGTTCTTGCCAATTGTACTAATACTAACTCCTTTTCTATATGCATCAATGACTACTGATCTTTTATTTATAAAAATAAACACATCAGAATAATCATTTCCAATTACTGGATTTTTAATAATTTTAAATTTTCCAATTTTAGAATTAATAATATCATCGTATTGATGTTCCGAAATAACTTCTTTTTCTATATTTTTTAATTGAAATTTAAAATTATCTTTAAATGAAATAGTAATTAGAGTATCCTTGTTAATAAAAGTAGAATCTTTTGATAAAAAAATTAATCTAATAGGGCTAGTTTTATATAATTCTGTTTTCTTTATTCTACCTTCTCTAAAATATGAAATATTTAAGTCTAAAGAGTCAACAACTTGACCAATAATTTTTCTAGATTTTATAATCTCTATTTCATTATCAGTATTATTTACAGAACCTGTCCCTACAATTCCTAAATCAGCTATCGCAGACAATTCTTGTGAAATACCAGACTTCTGATTATCTTTAATCATAATTGTAGCAGAAGCATTATATTGAGGTGTAGTATATCTTAGGTATAAAAAAGCCCCTAATATTGCTATAACAACCCCAAACACAAACCACTTCCAATGTAGTGCATATTTTTCTATCTCTTCTCTTATATTGATCGTATCGCTATTTTCCTGTAATTGATTATTTATCATTTCAGATTTACTATTCATTATTATCTAGTTAAAACAGTGATTAAAGAAATTAAAACAGAACCTATTGAAATAAAAAGTCCTGTATTTCGATTATAAGAGGCAGATTGAATTGCAGCATTATTATGCTCTACATAAACAACATCGTTTTGTTGTAAGTAAAAAACCGGGGATGTATTTAATTTATTGGATCTTAAGTCTACCCTATACTGTGTCTTCTTTCCGTCCGCTTCTCTTTGAATCAAAACATTATCTCTTTTTCCAGATATATTTAAATCCCCTGCTAACGCAATAGCATCAATAATACTAACACGTTCATTTGGGATATTATAAGTTCCTGGCTTTCGTACGTCTCCCATAACCGAAATTTTAAAATTGGAAATACGAATGTTAATATTTGGATCTTTTACATAATCTGGATCTAATTTTGATTGTAATAAAAAAATTGTTTCCTCTCTTGTTAACCCTCCTATTTTTAGTTTTCCAAAAATTGGAAAATCAATTTCCCCTTTACTGTCAATTAAATAAGATTGTTGTCTTGGCTGACCAACCACAGCATCAGTTGTTGTATTAAATGTTACTGCTGGTAAATTAAAAGGTTTTACTGCTTGTAAATCTTCAGAAGAAACGGTAATTTGAAGTAAATCATCTGGTTTAAAGATTGTTTTATAATTATTACTAACCTTAGATTGGTCAATTTCGTCATATTGAAAATAAGCTATTTTTTTATTTGAAACACAAGAGCTTAGGCTTACTAAAACAAGAAGAAATAGTATAGATTTCTTTAAAGACATATTCATTACAATAATTTATCGCAAAAATAGCATTTTTAATTGAAATCTTAATTATTAAGATCTAATTTTTCATAGATAGAATTTTTAGAAATATACTCTGGTACAATTACTTTGATAAACTCAACAGATGCATAATTATTTAATTGAAAAATCTCAGTACATAATTTTTCAATTTGAGCTTTTACACTTGCGTGATCCATATCTGGAGAATTTGCAATCATAATTTTTTCATGATAAGTTTTTTTAGTATTCTCTCCATTTGCTAACAATTCTTCATATAATTTTTCACCAGGTCTTAAACCAGTTATTTTTATATCTATATCTTCTGGATATTTTAAGCCTGAAAGAGAAATCATCCTTTTTGCCATTTCAAAAATCTTTACGGATTTACCCATATCAAAAATATAAATCTCTCCACCAACTCCCATTGTACCTGCTTCCAAAACTAATCTACAAGCTTCAGGGATTGTCATAAAATATCTAGTTATATCTTGATGAGTTACAGTAAGTGGACCTCCGTTTTCAATTTGTTTCTTAAATAAAGGTATTACAGAACCATTGGAGCCTAAAACATTTCCAAACCTTGTAATTGTAAATTTGGTAAATTTAGATTCTTTACTTAAACAACTAATATATTTTTCGGCAACACGTTTTGAAGCTCCCATTACATTAGTAGGGTTTACAGCTTTGTCCGTAGACACCATAACAAATCGCTCTACATTATACTTTAATGATAAATCTGCGATATTTTTCGTCCCACAAACATTAATTTTTATTGCCTCATAAGGACTATGCTCCATTAAGGGAACATGCTTATATGCTGCCGCATGAAATACTTTTTCTGGTTGAAATTCATTAAATATTTCTTCCATCCTTGCAAAATCGCGAACATCTGCCACAATTGCAACAAAGTTGAAAATATTTTTCTGAATTAATTCTTGCTGTAAGTCGTACAAAGGCGACTCTGCTTGGTCTACCAATATTAATTTTTTTAATTGATACGAAGCTAATTGTCTTGAAATTTCACTTCCTATTGATCCTGCTGCCCCAGTCACAATAACAACCTTATCATTCACTTCTCTTTTTACAATAGGGTTATCAATAGAAATTTGCTCTCTCCCTAATAAATCATCAATATTAATTTGTTTAATTTGATTTGCTTGTAAATCTCCTCCAATCCACTTAGACAATGGTGGTACAATTTTAACCTCTACTCCTAATGACAACAATTTATCTGTAATTTCTAAAAGCCTATTAGGTTTTATATTTTGGATAGATATAATAACTTCATCAATATCATAATAATCAATAAATTCTTCATCGATTTTAGCAGGGTCATAAATTTTAATTCGATCTATTTTTTTTCCTATTTTATTTGAATTATCATCAATAAAACCCAAAACATCGTAGTTATTCTCTCTTTCTCTATTAATTGCTCCATAAGTTATCAATCCAGAATCTCCAGCACCATATATTAAAACGTTTGTAATAGTTTTTAATTCAGTGGAAATAACTTCATAAAAAGCCTTAAATATATACCTACTAATTATTAATAAAAAAACAGAGACTAAATAATGTATCAATACTATAGATTTTGGAATGGTAAACCCTTTATAAATAGAAAAGAATTGATTAAGTACCACTAAAAAACCTATAAATACTGAAAAAATGGTAACACCAAAAAAAACATTGAAAGCATCTTTTGTTCCTGTATGCCTAATTATTCCCTTATAGGACCCTACAAAAAGAAAACAAATTAAAGCAATTATAGCTACAATTGGTATTTGCGTTTTAAGTACTGATAAATTAAAATTAAAACTTATATTAAAACGAATTGCGTATGCTATAACAAATGAGAAGCAAACCAATAAAACATCTATAAATAGAACAATCCATTTGGATGCATACTTATTTAATGCTTTTAAAAAAAAATTTCTAATCATCTTGTTAGCAATAGTAAAGAATAATGCGAAGTTACAATAATTTCTTTATAGAAATAGAAATTCTTTTAAGTTGATTTTTAGTAAGATTTGAACCTGATGGTAAACAAAGGCCTTGTTTAAATAAATTTTCTGAAATAGTTTCTCCAAAATAGGAGGTTTCTTTAAAAACAGGTTGTAAGTGCATTGGTTTCCATAAAGGTCTTGATTCGATATTTTCTGTTTCTAAAAATAATCTTAATTCTTGAGCATTAAATCCTGTTTTTTTTTTATCTATAAGTATACAGCTTAACCAATGATTTGAAAAAAGATTTTTATCTGACTCTTCTAAAACATGTATACCTTCAATTTCTTTAAAAAAACTCTTATAAAATTGATTAATACTTCTTCTAAAAGAAATATATTCGTTTAAAAAACTCATTTGACCTCTTCCAATACCAGCTAAAACACTACTTATTCTGTAATTATAACCAATTTGCGAATGTTGATAATGAGGAGCCTTATCTCTTGCTTGAGTTGATAAAAAAAGAGCCTTTTCTTTATGTTTAACGTCCTTACAAATTAACGCCCCTCCTCCAAATGTTGTTAAAAGCTTATTATTATTAAAAGATATAATCCCAAAATCTCCAAAAGTCCCACATTTTTGTCCTTTATAAGTTGAACCTAAAGCTTCTGCAGCATCTTCAATTAAAATAATATTGTACTTTTTTGCAATTAGGTAAATTTCTTCAATTTTTGCAGGCATACCATACAAATGAACAAAAATAATGGCCTTTGGTTTTTTTCCATTTTTTATTCTGTGTTTTATAGCTTTTTCTAGATAATATGGACACATATTCCAAGTATCTATTTCGCTATCTATAAATATTGGGTCCGCTCCTTGGTAAATAATTGGATTGGCAGACGCCGAAAAAGTAAAACTTTGGCAAAGTACTTCGTCTCCCTTGTTAACACCTGCTAAAAGTAAAGATAAATGTATTGCAGATGTCCCTGAATTAACAGCTAATACAGATTTTTCTTTCCCAAAATACTCTTCCAATAATTTTTCGAACTCTAAGATATTATTATCTTCTAATAAGTTTAAGTTATTTAACGGAACATTAGATTTAGATAAAAATATTCTATTATTCATCAGATAATTTCTTTTCTTTTAAATTTTATAAACAAATAAATATATAGAATTATAAATGCTAAAATTAAAGATATAAAAATAATAAATTGAGTTTGTAACTCTAGGCGATATGTTTTAAATATAAGAACATTAATTATTATTTGAATTATTGCATATACTGCAGAAACTTGTAGATGAGACATACAGTTATTGTCTACTATTTTTTGATAAATGTGATGCCTGTGAGGCTCTAAAACACTTTCTTTCGTAAAAAATTTTCTATAGATTAAAGTATTTCCTGAATCTGCACCATATACAATAACTAATAAAAGAATTAAAGGAGAAGACAAATAAAAAGTAAAATACATTCCTAAAAAAAAGATTAGCATACCAATGGCTATGCTACCTATATCTCCTGCAAAAAAAAGTGCTTTTTTTCTAAAATTATAAAAACCAAAAACTAAAAGAGCTATTAAAGAATATATAATTAGATTCGAGTTTATTAAACCTTCATAATGATTTATTAAATAGAAACCTAGTAAAACTGAAATGCTGTATAAACCAGTAATACCATTAATACCATCCATAAAATTGAACATATTTATGATACCTACACCAAATATTAAGTAAAAAACAAAAACATAATAAGGCTCAAAAGGTACTCCTACTTGATATAAAATAAGAAAAATTGCTATAACTTGAAATGGAAATCGAATCTTAGAACTTAGAGTATAAATATCATCTAGAAAACTAATAATTGAAATAGCAAATACTCCTGCAAAAAAATAAGGGTATTGAAAATTGTTAAATAAAACAAATAAAATAATAGCCATAGGAAAAAGAATCCCTCCTCCTCTAACCGTTATTTTCTTGTGAGAACTTCTCTTATTGGGTTTATCTATAATCTTATATTTAAGAGCTATTCTTAAATACAAATAAGAAAGAGCAAATAGAATAATTAAAACGAGAAAATAAGTTTTCATAATTTAAAATGAAGAAATGGTTTTTTTAATTCCTTCTTCTGACGATAAAGGTAATTCTTTTTGGATAGCTTTTTTTATTTTAAAGTTAGAAACCTCATAATTTTCAGTTAGTTTTTGAAGCCTCTCTGAGTTTAAAGGTAATGGTAAAATATCTCCAACTTTAGATAATAAACGAATTAATGATTTTGGTAAATATAGAATTTTTGAAGGTTTATTTAATACATCTCCCATAATTTTAACTAAATCTACAGTTGATAAAGATGTATCGTCTGCAATATTATAAATACCCGACTTTACTTTCCTATTGTCTATAATTTTGTTGATAATAAAACATAAATTTTCAACAGACACAAAAGATCTATTGTTTTTATATTTACCAAATGGATAAGGTATTCCCTTAGAAACAAAGCTGTATAAAAGATTTAAATTCCCCTTATTATTAGGTCCATGAATCATACAAGGTCTTAAAATATAAACTCTTTTGTTATTTGGAATCTCTTTTGATAAGATATATTTCTCTGCCGCTAATTTAGACTTGCCGTAAACCGTTATTGGGTTTGGTTTTGCGTTTTCGTCTAAAATTCCTTCAACAATATCTGCAACTGCTTTTACTGAACTCATATATATAAAAACCTCACATTTACTTTTTAAGAATTTATCAAATAAAGTTTTAGTTAATTCTGTATTAACTTCAAAATATTCGGTATCTTCAGACGTTTTTTTTAAATCATGTGCTTTACCTGCTAAATGGACAATCGCTTTTGCATTATTTAAAATATCTAAATCTAAAGCCTTATAATCCACTTCATTTTTCAACGGAAATCTAGAAACCCCTATAACTTGCTTGCTATTTTGAAGTAAAAATACTGATAAATTTCCACCAACAAAACCCTTATTTCCTGTTACTAGTATTTTCATACGTGCTAATTATAGATTGTGACATTAAAATATTAATTTTTTCTCTTGAGTAATTATCCACAAAAGCTTTTCTTAGTCCTTTAATATATTTATATTTTTTTAAAGAATCTATAAACTCTGTAGCATTTCCTGGTTCAAATAAAATTACATTCGTTAAGTTTTCTTTAAGAAACTCATATGCATAACCACCAACTCCTGCAATTATAGGTTTATCAAAAGCACCATATTCAAATAATTTAGATGGTAAAACTCTTTCAAAAGCTTTGTATTTATTTAAGTGAAGAAACAAAAAATCTGCTTTTTGGTATTCTTCTATTAATAACTTTCTATTAATAGGTTTTTTTATTTCTATATTCTCTACTCCCTCTTCTTTTATTGCCAACATTAATTTTTGCTTAGCTCCTCCATCTCCATATATTATAAATTTAAATTTTTTTGGAAAAGCTTTTGCTACCTTTGGCAAAATAATATGCAAACCTTGTCCCTCACCTATATTACCTGCATAAACAATTGTTTTTACTTTTTCTTCTTTTATAGCCGTTTCTATATTTTTATTTAAGAAAACATTATCAATACCATTAGTGTAATAAGAATATGTAGACTGCTTGTATTTAACGAAGTAACTTTGAAAACCTTTTGAAACTAAATTTATGTGATTTGCGCTTTTAAAGGTATAATTTTCTATAGGTTTAAGAAAAAAATCTAAACCGATTTTAACAATAGGGTTTTTAAAAATCTCTACAATACTTTCTCTAAAAATATCTCTAATGTCTAAATATAATTTTGCTTTATTTTTTTTAGCTAATTTCGCACCAAGAAAAGCAGTAAATAATCTAGAGGATGAAGCATAAACTAGGTCGTAATTTTTATCTTTTGCTATTTTTTTAGCCTCTTTATAAAAAACTCTAAAAGATTTTATTTGACCAAACAAACCACTATTATGGTCTGGAATAAGAATTCTATTTATGATAATATTTTCTCCTCTTTTTTCTAAGTTTTTTGCAGTTACTTTATAAGAATCATACCTGTTTGGGTGTGTTGTAATAACATCAATACTATCTGTACTTTTAAGTCTCGGAGCTAAAGCTTTAAATAAAGAAGTATTTCTAAAAGATCCTGCACATAAATCTGGTTCAAAATAATACGTTAGAAATAATATTTTCATAAATTAATTGTTGTTGATAAACTCGATTCAAATATAATTTTTAATTTTATTGCCTCAGATGTTTTATTAAAACCGTTTGCAAATCTAAAATTTCCTCTTTCAATAGAAATATTTTTTCCTTCAAAAAATAACTCTATTTTACTTTCTTCAATTGTAACTTTAGAATTTTCTATTAAGACATTAGAAATTCTTGGGTGTAAATGAAAGTATGCAACTTGTTTAGAAGATATTTCTTTAGATATAATATCTTTTATAAAAACGCTTCTTTCATTTATTGTAAACTTTCTTGAATGCGTAAGGTTTAAATCTTTGTATCCATTATGTGTAGCTTCAATACTATTATTTTTTTCATTTAAATTAGTAATTTTTGCTCTTTTTCCAACTCTAAATCCTCCCCAAACCTGTGTTTGTTCAATATCTTCTATTTGAACAGTATTATGAGATGCTGTGCTTCTTTCTGTTTGTCTAGTTTGGTTTTTCTCATATGTAGAAAGCCCTGTATCTACAAAAACAGGTTTTCCAAATGCATAAAATATGAAATTAAAAGTATCTGAATGTACATGTGCTGGTTGATAGGAAGCACCAACATTGCCAACATCTACAAAAAGCTCAAATTTGTCTTTTTTAAACATTCTGTAACCAGAATCAGATAATTTTATTTTTTCATATTGCAAACCTAATTTCTTCGCATAATTTAATAGCTCATCAGAATCTGGTGCTATACCAAAAGAACTATCATTTACCATCGGAATATCGCCGTTATTAAATGTTACTTGTTCTAACCAAGACAACATTTTTAAAGCTATATTATTTAAAAAATCTAGTAGATTGTCATCTTTCCAATTATTTAATTGAATTAATTGAATACAATCTAACACTCTAAAAAGCATTGTTTGATGATACATTGGCGATAATTCGAAATGTGCACCATCATTTAAAATTTGTTCTTTTAATTCTTTTTTTAGAATTTGAACTCCTTTTTTATAAAGTACTTCATCTTGAAAATAATAAGCTCCAAACAGAAAAGAAAAACCATTCTCTAATAAATGATTTCCTAATAAATGATACTCAATATTATGAAGTAATAGTTGATAATGATTGTATAAATTTTGATTTATCTCATCTGCTGAAATTTTATTTTTAGCTAAAAATTTAACCCAATTAATTCCTCTGAGAGAAATAGGATATGATTCTTTGCCATCTTTTAACAAATTATCTTTAGCTACGAAATCTTTTATGAGCTTTAAGCCTTCATTTACTTCAATTTGTTTTTGATTTAAGAAATCGAAATAATTTAAATTAAAAGTCCATAATTTACCAAACTCACTAAAGTTCCAATCGATATTATTTTCAAAATCTTTAGATATGTTTAAAAAATGAAACTTATTCGAGTCTAAATAAGATTCAAAACTAAATATAGCATCTTCCCATATTAACTGAGAAATATTTTTCTTAGATAATTCTTTGTAGTAAGATTTTTTAAAAAAACGATTTCTAGCAAAATAATATACTCTATAATATATTTGAATTGGTTTTAAATATTTTACTGTATGATATAAAGTTTTTATTTTACTTCTATCCATTTTCCTTCTTTCAGAGATTCTATTGCAGCAAATGATGCTTTAGTTGTATTTACAATTTCTTCAAAAGGGATAATTGGGTTTCCACCTTTTTTTTGTTGTGAGATTAGTTCATCAAATTGATTAAAGTGTCCTTTATCTTGTTTTGATGAACTTTTAGAGAAACCTTTAAAACCATAACCATATAATTTTCTCCAATTATCCATTATAAGCGTTCTTTCTTGAGAAAAAATTTCAACTCTTTCTTTTGAATAGGCTTTAGACCCATTAGCAAAATAGTTAATTACAGCATTTGTTCCATTTTCATATTTTAATAATATACTTGCATTATCTGTATTTTCTTCAGGATTAATTCCCATTGAATTCATACAAACAGCCACAACTTTACTTCCTGCAAAATAAGTACATAAATCTATGTAATGACAGGCTTCACCTAAAATTCTTCCTCCACCAATTTCCATATCATGCACCCAAACATCTGTAGGAATAAAACCAGCATTCATTGTTGCAATAATATTCATTGGAGCATTATCATTCCCTAAAGCTTTTTTCATTTGCTTTGCTAATGGAGCAAAACGTCTATTAAATCCTACAGCCACATTAACTTTACGTTTGTTGTATTCAGCTATAATTTCGTCTAATTCTTCTTTTGTTAATGCCAAAGGTTTTTCAACAAAAACACTTTTATTTGCTTTCATGGTTTCTAAAACCATAGTTGCATGCATATTGTGTTTTGTTGTAATTAAAACCAAATCTGTATCAGCATCAGTTAAAATTTCTTTGTAGTTTGTTGTAGAGTTTGCTATTTGATATTGTTTTGCCATTGTTGTAGAAGACAATCCACCAGAACTTGCAATATATTTTATATCTGCATTTAGCTTTTTTAAGCTAGGTAAAATAGTTGCACTTGTAAAATTACCAGCGCCAACAATTCCAATAACACCTTTATTTCCTTCAAAAGATTTTTTATGAATTGCTACTGTAGATACTGGTTTTTCAGTTTGATTATATTCTAAAATTGAAGCTATGGATTTAGATGTTCCCATATTTCCATAAATTTTATTATAATCTCCTAGAGGAATCCTTTCTGTTATTAGTGGCTTCACATCTAAAGAACCATTTGAAATTGCATTTAAAACAGCATCAAAGTTTCGTTTTTCTGTCCAACGTACATAACCAATTGGATAATCTATTCCTTTATTTTCATATTCTTCATCATACCTACCTGGACCATAAGAACACGATACTTGAAAAGATATTTCTTTATTGTAAAAATCTGCTCTACTAATATCTAACCCAATTACACCAACTAGAATAACTCTTCCTAATTTTCTGCACATTTGAGCAGATTGTGCTATAATATCGTTGCTTTTACTAGAAGCTGTAATTATAACTCCATCTGCTCCAATTCCCTTCGTAAAAGTTTC
Source organism: Polaribacter haliotis (assembly GCF_014784055.1). Taxonomy (NCBI): domain Bacteria; kingdom Pseudomonadati; phylum Bacteroidota; class Flavobacteriia; order Flavobacteriales; family Flavobacteriaceae; genus Polaribacter; species Polaribacter haliotis. The sequence continues at coordinate 1,526,990 of NZ_CP061813.1, forward strand.
AACAAATTTTACTTGGTCTGTTCCTTCAGCAGGGTTTATTGCTGTAATACCTTTTTCTTTAGCTATTTTAACTTTTTCTGAATCATAATCAAAACCAATAACATTACAACCGTTTGCTTTTAAAAGTTCTGCTGTTACTAATCCTATAAGACCTAAACCTACAACAACTATTGTTTCTCCAAAAGTTGGTTTTAGCAATCGAATACCTTGCAATCCAATAGAACCAATTACTGTAAACGCCGCTTCTTCATCTGTTACATTATCTGGTATTTTAGCCACCAAATTTTTAGGTACCAATACATATTCTGCGTGATTTCCATTAGAGGCAACTCTGTCTCCTATTTTAAATTCGCTTACGCCTTTACCAACTGCAACAACTTCCCCTACATTACAATATCCTAAAGGTAAAGGTTGCCCAAGTTTATTAAAAACAGCGTTTAAAGTAGGTTTTAAGCCATCAGTTTTTACTTTATCTAAAACCATTTTTACTTTGTCTGGCTGTTGTTTCGCTTTTTGCAAAAAATTAGCCTTACCAAATTCTACCAACATCCTTTCAGTACCTAAAGAGACTAGTGTTTTACTGGTTTTTATAAGTACACATCCCGATTTTACAACTGGCACTGGTACTTCTTCTAAAATTGTATCTCCGTTTTTAAGGTCTTGTATAATTTGTTTCAAAATTTTATTTTTTTAAAAATTAAGTACATTCTCCAATGCTCTTAATATTATTACATTTTCTTCTTTTGATCTTGAAGCTACACGTATAAATTCTCCTTTTAATCCGATTTTATCATCACAGTTTCTAACGTAGACACCATAGTCTAACAATAAGTTAATTGCTATTTCTTCCGACGATTTACCATTTAAAATTTCTATTAGAACAAAATTAGCCTTTGAAGGGTAAATTTTAACGTTTTTTAAATTTTGAAGCTTTTCTTGAAAATATTGAGTTTCAACAATATATTTCTTTCTAACTAATTCGTATTTCTCTATAAACTCTAGATTTGAATACTTCTTAAAGAAATATTCTGCTAAGCCATTTATATTCCATAAAAAACCATTTTTCATTAATTTAGAAACTTTATCCTTTGAAAAAATACCATAACCAGCTCTAATACCTGCAATTCCAAAGTCTTTAGACATACTCTTTATGATATTTAAATTTGGATATTTCTCGATAAATCTTACACACGATTTTTGAACTAAATCTGAATCTTCATATGCAAAATGAACAAAACTTTCGTCTATAATTACATTTTCTACAAAACTTAAATTTTCTAACAAATAATCTACTTCACTTTCATTAATATAATATCCATTAGGGTTATTAGGGTTTATTAGAACAATTGTATTAGGTTTATTTGCTTTTACAAATTCTATATAATCATGCACATCAAACCGAAAATCGTCTTCTTTTTTTAGTTTATAAAAAATTACATCATTCTCATTTATAATATATTCGTAGTAAGAACTAAAGGTTGGAATTGGAATTATTATTTTTCCATCGACAAAATTATGTAAAAAAGCTTGTATTACTTCTATAGCTCCATTTCCAATAAAAATTCTCTCGGAATCTATTTGTAAATCTTTCGATAAATATTTCGCGATTTGTGGGCTTTGTGAAGGATAATATTCTAAAACCTTTTCAATTTCATTTGTTTCGAATAAATCCGTTTTTAATTCTTCAATAAATAATTTTGTAGCGTAAGGATTGCTCAAAAAACAAGCATCTACTTCAATTTTTATTTCTGGTATTTGTTTTAAAACAGAATTTATACTTGGTGAGTGTGAACCTGCATCATTTTTTAGTTTTAAAAACTTTTCTCTTAAATTCATATCAATAGTTGTATTATAGATTTATTTCAAATAAGCTAGAGATTAAAATCAAAGGCTTCCAATCGTCTTCAATCGTTTGTATTTCATGAAGAGTCGATTTTGGTTTTAACATTTTTTTTGTATTTATTACATTAAGTATTTCTCTTTTACTTAACATTTTCTCTTTGCTATTATGGGTTCTAATAGTTTCATCATTATAAGCAATCCATGTTACCGGAATTAAATCCACATTTAAACCAACTAAAGTATGGTATCTATGATGCCCATCTATAATTAGACCTGTTTTTGAGCAACAAATTATCGATGGCAAAACAAAATAACCTCCATAAGATTTTAAATATGATTCTAAAGCGTTCTTTCTATCTTTTAAGACTTCTTCGTGAGAATAAATATTTTTATATGAGGTCAACCCTGTTGAAATTATAACTTGTGGCTTTTTTAAATTAATTGAGTACATATTTATTTTTTTATTACTATTTTAAGTTTACCTTCTTCTGTTTGATCTAACTTAATGTCTTCTTTTAATTCAATTAGAAACCCTGTATGGCCTATTCTTTGCACTAACCTACTTAATAAAATTTCTTTTCTTGCATCACTAAAATCGTCTCCTAAAATGTATTTTAAGAGAAAAGTTTTATCATCATAGATTATTTGCCATTTATTAATTTCAATAAAATCCTCCATCATTGTATAAAAATTGACAGTCGGTATTTTTTGACCTTGTGGTGTTGTAATATTTTGATCATTCCTACCTATAATATTTTTAACGACCAAACCATTTCTGCTACACTTGCATCCTAAATTATCTACGACAGCTAAATCTCCTGTATCATATCTTATTAATGGCATTGCTTTATTGTGGAGATTGGTTCCGATAATTCTTTTTATATTTTCTATATCTGTATTTAATAATTCTAAATAACCATATTCAAAATAGTTATGAAGATGGGTATGGTTCTCACAATCTCCCATCATTATTATTTGCTCTGCCAAACCATAGTGATTACTAACTTTGCAGTCTAACACCTCTTCTATTATAGCTCTATCTTCGTCTGTTAAAACTTCGGACGCTGTCAATACTTGCTTTACACTTGGAATTTTAAGATTCTTATTTTTTAAAAAAGATACAAAAGTTTTTACACTACTTGGGTAACCCCTTATAATCTCAATTTTCAAATCAATCATTTTATTGTAATAATCGAACATGTTTTTTTCAGTAAGATGAAAAGGACTAAAATAAGTGGTATTTAACAACTTACTATATTTGGTAAGTGGCTCGCCTATTTTGGGTGAATAACTCCTTATCATAGCTGTTGGGTTGTAGAAACTATAACCACCCCATTGCCAATGTCTGTAAATAACACCCTGCTCTACAACCCAATGCAATGGATGTATATATGCTTTCATAGGATTGCCTGTAGATCCTGAAGTAAAAAATATTAGTGCTTTTTTTTTGTATTTTTTTATAACGAAATTTTCCGTATTTTTTTTAACATTCGATTTAAGAGTAATAGGCACTTTTGTGATGTCTTCTATTTTATTGAAATCTTTCTTTGGGTTAAAACCAATTTCGTTAAATAATTTTTTATAATAAACAGTTTTCTCTGCTTTAATTAATTGTCTTTTTAGCCTCTTGAACTGGTATTTCTCTATTTTTTTAACTGACCAAAACTGCGTGTATTTATATCTTAAGTAATAAGATGCAATTCCAAAAACTTTATATACTGAATTATATTTTATTTTTGCCATTTTAAAATTTTACCGTTTTTATATCTAAAATAAGCTTGTTTAGAGCTTTCTAACATATCAAAATCTCCCTCACTATTTCCATAAGCTACTTCTAAAATATCTTCTTTTTTAAAATTAGATTTAATGGTATATACTTTATTGGAAAAATTTAAGTCTTGCTTATTATTTAAGGAGTTCGCAAATAAATTTATACCATAATAATCTGAATAATCTGACAATATAAAATCGAAGCTAGCAGAAACTATTATTACTTTATACTCCTTTTTCATTTCGTTTATAATATTTTCAGAATCTTCAAATTGATCCTTAAGTAAGATTTTTGTAAATTCTTGGATATCAAGTTTTCTTTTTTTGTATAATTTATGAAAAAATGCAACCCTTGTAAACTTTAAATTATAATCTTTAAATAACAAGATAAACCTAAAATATAAATGATAAACAATCAAAAACTCCAATTGATTATTTGACACCCATCTACAAAACAATTTTATTGAATCATTTTTGATTAAAGTTCCGTCAAAATCGAAAGCACAAATTTTCATAGATATATTTAAGGTTCAAAGAATATTTATTTAAAAAAAATGAGACTAATTAGGATAAATGGTTCTAGAACTTCCAATTCGTCAATACTTATTATAAATGTTGAAAAAACAATGCGAATTTAATGCTTTTTTTTATTTTTAATTAATTTATGCTAATATTTATAACTAATAAATATTTAGAATATATCTTATTTAATTTTATAATGAAAGAGGTTTTCTATTATATTTTTATTAATAAAAAATATTTACTTGAATTGCATAATTAGTATAGACTACTTGAAATAAGAAAAAATGACGCTATAATAATTTAAAAAAAATATTAATTTTTAAGTATGTCTTTAAAAATTGACAAATACTTAGCAGTTCGACTATCCGCAGTTTCAAATTGTTGAATCATTAACTCTCCTCTTTCTACTAATTGCTTTTGTAAAATTTCGTTTCCATGTAATTCTATAATTTTACTAGCAATATCTTCTGGTGACATGGGGTCAAAATATAGAGCGGCGTCATCACAAAGCTCTCTTGCAAAATCAAGATCGGAAGTTAAAATAGGAACTTTCATTATCATTGCTTCTGGGTAATTTGCAGTAAATGTTTCAAGTAAGGTCGGTAAAAATAAAGCATTAGTTCTTTCATATAAGACTTTACAATCGACAATGGTTTGAGGGCCAATATTTTTTATATAATCTGATTTCTTAAAATATTTTTCAAAAGAATTATTGGGTATTGTTAAGCAGAATTCAAATTTAACTTTAGATTTAACTTTAAGAATCTCTACAACATCATTGATTATTTCTAAATTTTTGTGTGGGTAAAATGCACTTAAAACTAAAAGTTTGAAAACCTCATTTTTCTTATTCCCCTTTTTTATTGGTTGATTTAAATACGATTGATGAAAAGTATTACCCACAACAAAAATCTTTTCTAAAGGATAATGTAAGTATTTAAAAATATTTTTTTTGGCTGTTTCTGTTTCAACTATTAAATAATCGCTTTTTTTTATTAATTTGTTTTTAATGGCTATTAAAAATTTTGATTTAATTTTTCTTCTAATTGACAATTTATTAAATGCTATAGAGTTAGGTGTATAACACCAACCATCAGCAAAACCTGTAATGTGTAGACTTCTTGGTTGCCAATAAGAAGGACCAAATACAGTAAATACTATATCTGGTTTAATTTTTAATTCTAAATAAGAAAGTTTTTTCCTTACTTCTCTACCTCTTATTAAGCTTGCTGGAGATGTTGAAAAATGATAAAAGACAAAATTTTTTTGAAAAGATTTTTCATCGATTTGCTCAATAATTTTTTGTGATAAAAAAATGTGATACTCATTATTATGATGATTTTTCAAAGCTTCTAAAAAGGATGTAGAAACTTGTATCGCTCCACCTATTACGAGGTTTGTTGTATTAATTAAAACTTTCATTATTTTTATTATTAATTAACTATTAATTCCTAAAACTATTTCAGCTTACTTTAAAAAAAAACATCACTATAAAACTAGTTTACCTAATTAACAATATAAGTCTTATAATAATTTTAGAAATAGCATTTGTTCTACCATCCATTTCTTTAACTTCGTTTATCATAGCTTCAATATTTATATCTCCAAGGGATTCTCCGTACTTCAAAAATTCTGTAGACACAATATTCAAATATTTAAATCTAACTCCTTTTTCTAAAGAAAAACGCCTAAACATGTCTAAATCTCCAGCTAATTTGAATTTTAAATAATTTAATCCTCCAATTTTCTCGTATAAATTTTTCGTATACATAGTACTTGGTTGAACAAAGGGCATGATCTTATTTTTTAATATAAACTTTGGAAATCGAGATCCATTAATCCTCGTTTTTTTTTCTTTTTTTATATAATTAAAAATTGAATCTGAATACACAAAGTCGTATTTGTTAGATTTTAGTACATCATACATTTTTTCAAAACCTTCTTTAACAACAATATCATCGGAATTTATCCAAGTAATAAATTCTCCCTTCGCTTTCTCGAAACCTAAAGAAATGGCATGGTACATGCCCAACTTTTCAGACTGATTAATTAACTTAATATGTGGGTGCTTTTTTATAATTTCTAATGTTCCGTCCGAAGAACCCCCATCTACAATAATATGTTCAAATGGAATTGTTAATTTTTTTATGGAATTAATGTTATTTTCCAGATAATTAACTGAATTTAAAGTTGGCGTTACTATTGTTAACATAAATTTGAATTTTTAGTAGTAATTATATATGACCCAAAAACCATAAAAGGGAAGTATAACATATTTGTATACCAAGACCACATTGGCGAGCTAACCATATAAACAAGAAAAAACATAGACATGATGATTTCAAATTTATTAGTTAAAATTCTTCTCTTAAAAAAAGAATCAATAATTTTTTTTATAATAAATAGAAACAGTAAAATCATACATAAATACCCAAATTTAAATATAAAATTAACGAATCCAATATGTAATACATTGGCCCCAACTGTGTTTTCTACAAAACCACCAAAACCTCTGCCTAGAACATAATCATGGAGTTCATAAGAATCAAAAAATGTATCTGCTTCAACTAAACGATCATTTCTTTCATTAGAAACAGCTGTATCTAATCGGTTTTCAAAACGGCTAACAAATATAGATTCTGAAAACATATACATGAAAGCAAATACACTAACGAAAAGAGAGATTAATAAACGGAACCTTGCTTTTCCTTTTAAATAAAAAAAAACCATAACAATAACCAAAAATGTTAACTCAAACAAGACGTTTTTTTTCGCATAATAAAACCCGTTAAACAAATACATTAGTAACATAGCTATCGTTAAAACAATATGCTTCTTTTTTCCAAATTGAATGGATATAATTAAAATTAATGGAACTAAAGCTAAAGTTGTCATTTGAGCTACATAATTTATTTTATAGGTAGAGTTTTCTGCCATTTCGATCAACATACTATTCCTACTACTTGCAGTTAAAAAGTAATTAAAATCTAATGAAGGAATACCTATTAAGATAAACAATATTGCCCAAAAAAAGTAGGTATTTAAAAACTTTACCCATAATTTTCTTGAAACATTTATAAATGTTATACCGGATAAAATAAGAGAAAAAGCAAATAAATCGAAAACAAGTCTACCAAAATATTTAGAATCTGTATAATTATTTAAAAGCCCAATTATAAAAACAAAAGAGCCTATTATTAATAAACCTGAGTACAATCGATATGCTTTATTTTTATATGGTATACTTTTATTCCCATAACTTATAAATTTCATAAAAGAATTAAAACTGAACAATATAAAGCAACCAATAATTAATATAAATCTAAATTGGTTTAAACCAAGAATCCATAGAATGTTTGTAAAAAACATAACATTCCATATTTTTAAAAAATTTTCAAAATACCTATCCTCTTTCATCAAATAATGTGTCTTGGATAAATTTACCGAATTCCGCAGGTGGATTTTCTTTTGTATCAATAAATAACTGATCTTTATTGTTTCTTTTTGGAATCATATTATAAGGCAATGTTGCTCCAATAAAATTATCCCATTCTAAGTCGTTATAAAAATCTAAAACATTTAATTCTTTAGTGAAAATTTCCTTTAATTCTTTAATATTATAATTAATACCATAACCTGCATATTTTAATAATCTATGGTGCGGAGGTGTTCCAAATAAAATTGCTGGTTTATCTAATAAATATGCCTCGAGAGAAGATGTTCCAGATAGTGCAACAACAATTTCAGATTTTTTAATTAATTCTGTAGATTCAACAGGCATATTAACAAACCTTACATTTGGTATAGATTTAAGTGCTTTATAAAATTCTTTATTGCGTACTTTAAGCATTTTTGGATTCTCTTTTATTATTATTTGCCAACCATATGGTAAAACTTTTGAGATTAATTTAGTCATTTCAATTTGATTTTGAAAATAGGTACTATAAACAATAACAGTTGCCTCTGGTTCCATATGAAGAGGAATGTATACAAATTTATTTTCTATTTCATCTAAAGATTTAATATCAGGTAAGTAAAAGTTCTTACTCTTAATTGAAGTAATTTTGTTTTTAATTTTCTTAATAATAGAGTAACCCGTATCATTCAAGTGATTCTTAATTTCAGCATCTTTTCTCAAATACTTTATAGCATTCTTCGAATTAGTCTTAAATATGTTAGGTTTTGTCTGTTTTTTCATATAAATAAGCCTTTCTGTCATAGGAACATTGAGCCTATCTGTCAAGCTTTTCTTTTCTATTTTTCTTTGATTAATTTTATTGACTCTTATACTCCAAGAGTCTTTTAACGCAACTACACTATTATATGGAACACCTACTGGAATAAAAGCATAATTAGAGCCACTTTTAGCGTTTGTAAGTCGTGAACTAAAACAATAAACAAAATGATCTAAAGATAAACAGATATTTAACGAATTATTGTCGATTATACTGTCTAGCACTAAAGCAAGTTTATAAAAATAATTCTCATTATATTTTTCTTCATTAAAAAACCTTTCTATTTCCAAAATATCGTTTAAACCAAAGCTAGTTTTTATTAATAATTGATCAATAATTTCTAAACGTTCTTGATCTATTATTGTATTTTCGATTAACTCTGGAAGTAAAATAATTTTTTTATTTTTACTTTTAAAAAAATCATTACATTCTGAATACATTGTTACAAAAACAACTTCATTATAGTTCTTAAGAGTGCTTAATTCCTCTGATAATTCTAACAGAAATTGGTTAAACCAAGGTCTTACATGAATAATAATTTTGCTCATTTTTTATTTATTTCGTATTAACTGCTGGAATGCCAGCTCCATTTTAATATCGCTTCTACTACTATGAGTAAAATTTATAATTAGTTTAAAATTCTTAAACAACATCATTTAAATTATATTTTTTTAAAATAAAAAGTTAATACTTCGCTTATTCTAAAAAGTTCTTACCAATTTAAAATTTACAACTTATTTCTATCAAAAGTTAAGTAATAACTGTATATAATTGTTCCTAAAGCTAACAGTAAAGATATTACACATCTAAAATATGCAACTTGTTCTATAGAATAAATCTCAACAAAAAGGCTTAAACACCACATAGATAACAAACTTATTGACACTAAAAAAATATAAAAAGTATTTTTTTTAACAACACCTAGTATTACACTTGGACCTATACTTACAAATGATAAGCCTGTAATAATATTTATTTTTGCTGCTTCTATGCCTAAAGTATATTTTGGTATATAGTTTTCCACAATAAAATCAATACTTAAATAAAGAAAGAGACCAATTATACTTAGCACTGTCGCATTTATAAACAAAGCTTTCCAAAAAAAAACACGCAAACTTGATTTTTTGTCTGAGAAACCAAAAATAGCACTTGCTTTAGGGTAGAAAATAGCAGTTAGTGATGTAGGTACTAATAACATAGAAGTAATTATTAATTTCGATAAAAAATAATATCCTAATGCAACATTCCCTAATTTAAGGGCTATAATAGATTGATCTGAGATAGAATATAAAGTAAATAAATATCCACCAAATAATAAAGGAAAACCAACTTTAAATAGTTCTTTGTAACTATTTAAATCAAAACGAGAAGCAACATTATATGGATTGTTTCTAATTCTAAGAACAACATTTACTAAAGACTTTCCTATTTCGATAATAACTCTTCCATAACCATGTAATAATATTAACAAAGGCATTAGTAGAAGTTGAAATCCTGCTTCCCAAAATCTTAGAGTACCCAATTTTTTAAAATCCTGACCGCTTCTAAAGGTTGTATCTATATGTAAAGCTATTGGGGTAGCAGTTGAAATAAATAAAACTCCTGATATAGCTACATAATCTAATGATGAATATACTGTTTTTTGATTAATAACTAATATGTAAATTAAAACTACAACAAATGAAATTACTGAAACAAGTCTGCTTACAAATAAGGAAGTACCCACCTGTAAAGAAACTTTAGATAGCTCTCCTTTTGCCTTATAAAAAGCAATATTACGATTTAAGCCGTTAAAAATACCTAAATGTATAAAACTGACGTAAGGTATAATTAAAAAATATGATTCTATTAATCCATTATCTTCTGGGGCTACAAATTTAGCAACCATAAAACTAGTAAAAAAGCCTACAGCTGGGACAATAATAGAAGACAACAAATACCAAAGTTCACCTATATTTTTTCTAAAAAACTTTATATTTAACTTAAAGTTCATATTTAATTACTAATTAAATTAAATGATATTTATTTTTATAGACTAAACATGTCAGTAGATAATCTTTCTCCTTTAAAAACGTCTTTATTAATCGTTTTCCCTAAAACTTTATCATAATATTTTGGATGAAGTCCAAAACCAGGTCTAATAGATTTTATGTTTTTTTCGGTGATTACTTCTCCTTTTTTGATGTCTTTAACTATGTATAATGAACGAGAGAAGGCTTTACCTGATTTTTGTTTTTCAGTTAATTCGTAACTTTCTTGTCCAAGAGCATCTTCTGCTTTTCGAACAGCTATTACCATTTCTGTAAATTCTTTTTCATCCAATGAGAAACTAGCATCTGGACCTCCTATCGCCTTATTTAAAATAAAGTGTTTCTCGATAACGGTTGCTCCTAAAGCAGTTGCAACAACAGGAACAGTATTTCCTAGTGTATGGTCTGACAAGCCTACTTTAACGTTAAAATCTTTTGCAAAACGCTGCATTGTTAACAAATTAGCTTCCTCGACAGGTGCTGGATAAGAAGATGTACATTTAAGCACTGTAATATCATTATTTCCAGCTTCTCTACAAGTTTTTATTGCTAAATCGATATCATCATATTCAGCAATACCTGTAGACATTATAATTGGCTTTCCTTTAGATGCAATATATTTAATTAAGGGAATATCTGTTATTTCAAACGAAGCAATTTTATAAATAGGATTATTTAAACTTTCTAATAAATCTACAGCAGTTTTATCAAAAGGAGATGAAAAACAAACTAAACCTTCTTTTTTAGCAGTGTGAAAAAGTTCTGCATGCCAATCCCATGGTGTATAGGCTTCTTCATATAATTTGTATAGATTCCTACCTTCCCAAATTGTACCTTTTATAACAAAATCATCCTTATTAGAATTTATTGTCATAGTTTCTGCTTTGTAAGTTTGTAATTTTATAGCATTTGCACCCGTTCGTTTAGCAGCTCTAATCGTTTCTTTAGCTATTTCAATATCACCTCCATGATTTGCGGATAATTCAGCTATTATAAAAACTTTATTATTTATCATTTTTTTTAATTTATGTATCTTATTATTTGAAATGCTTCTGCCAACTCTTCGCCAATTGCTACACCCCATCTTTGTGCTTGAATTTTAAGTGCTTTAGGGGAACGTGGATGTGGAAATTTTCTTTTTTCAAATTCATAACTTTCCATGCCTTTTATTTTTGACTCTAAATTCTCTGCACTAATTGAAAAAAACAAATTTGGAATAAAATGTTTTGGATCAGAAGAAGCTCTCCATTCAGTTCCAGAAGGAGTTTCGAAAGTTATTATTAATTTAACTTTTTCATTTTCCATTGGTCTGCATGATGTTACAACAGCCTCGAACGTACGCTGATGATCTATATTTACATCACCTCCATGATGCGTAAAAATAACATCTGGTTTAAATTTTTTCTTTTCCGTTTCAATAACCTTAATTATATCTAACAAACCAACAGTATCAAATCTATTATCTGGAAAATCAAATATACTTACAGAGTGGTAACCTATACTTTTTTGTGCCTGTTTAATATTTTCTCTATGAATTGATAATTCTTTTTTCCACTTCTCAGTGTCCCTAATATTAGATCTACTAGTAATTCCTTCTCCTAAAATAATTACATGGGTTATAACGTTTTCTTGATTAATTAATCGATTCATTGTTCCACCTAAACCTAATAACTCATCATCAGGGTGAGCAACAACAATCATTATTCTTTTACTGTTCAGTGATTTTAACATCGGCTATAATAGTTTTATTGTTTTTAATAGAAGCTCTAGAAAATTCAAATTTTAAATTTCCGACTTTTAGAAATGCATTTGGATATCCGTCTGCATCTAACATTCTAATATAATCATACACTTTTTCTATATTTGTTAAATTTTCTATATTACCATCCTCTGGTTTTCTTCTCTTAAATTCAACTACATCTCCTTTTTGAGGCTTTGGTCTTAAATTATTTTTAATAATTTTTTCAATCATATTTAATATAACATCTGTAGCTCTTAAAAAAATTTCTTGAGCAGTTCCAAACAATAATAAATTCTCTTTTAGGTAAATATTACCAGTATCCATACCTTTATTTACTCTTAAAGCACTAATTTTTGTTTTTTTAACACCTCTAAGAATAAGGTTTTGCAAAGGACTTCCACCTCTTCCATAGGGTAAATCCGTCATGTGAAAAACGACACATTCGAAGTTATTGTAAATAGTTGAAGGTATAATATAAGACCAGTGAGGTATAAAAATTAAATTAGGTTTAAGATTATTAAGATTATCTACATTAAAATCTTTCTTATTATTTATTAAAATCCAATTATCATCATTTTTATCAACTAATGAGTTAAATAAATCGAGATGCCATTTCTTTTCTGTAAGTAATATAAAATTCTTTTTCATTTTTTAATATAAAATTCTATTATATCTTCTTTATTATTTATTTTCTCAATAAACCCAAGTTTTTTAAATACTTTTAGTGAAGCAATATTTTGCTTTTTAACTTCTGCTTTAAATTGTTTATAGGAACTTATATTAATTATTTCTTTAAGCATTTTTGTTCCATATCCCATTCCTCTGTGATTCTTATCTACTGAATAATCTATTAACCAAACGTTATTTATTAAATCTAATCTTACTTGACCAATTGGAGCTTCATTAATTAAAAAAATAAAAATTTTATTTTTTTTACTTTTAATGTTTTTCGTTAACCAATTTACATGATTTTCCCAAAATATAAGATCACTGTCCAATGAGTTATCTCTTACTGTTTCATCATTAACCCAATCAAAAAGTAATTTAGCGTGAGTTAATTCTGCTTCCATCATCACAAATGATGTATTAATTTTAGAATGAATAATAACATCCAAATATTTTTGATTAAAAAAACAGTGTTCTTTTAAAACGGCCTCTTTTGTATATTTACTTTTCTCCAGAACTTCATATAGATGTGGCCTTAAATCAAATGCATAAGTATATATTTTATGAAATTCTAATTCATTGAAAGCTATTTTTTCAATTAATTTTAAAAAATTGCGCCAATGTATATGAAACTCCTTAGTTTCAAGTTTGGTTTTGAGTACGAAAGAAATTTCAGCATTTTTGTCAATCCAGTTTATGTGAACCAATCCTCCATAACCAATACATTGGTTATTTCTTAAATAGGAAAACAAGATTTGCTCTGGTTTATTTTCATCAAATAATTTTGTAACAACATTGTTAAAATAATTTTCTTGACGATCTTTTGTTAATGGAGAATCCTGTCGAAGATGATATATCTGCTCATTTCGCCATTCCATTATTTTAAAACGATCCTCGAAACGTATTGGAACAATTGAGTATTCTTCTGTAGAATAGGATTGTTTTGTTAATGGTATATATGTATTTTTAAAATGTATCATTCAGTCCATTTTTTTTGAACTATATCATTATTTATTTTCATTAAGGCGTTGTTAGATTTTAGAATATCTATAATCTCTTTAGTGCTTTTTAGATGACTATCATAATCTACAATCAACCTTTTTATAAGTTCAAAATCTTCTGCTGTATCTACTGTTAAGCGAGCATCTGGAAAGTTTAAATGGTTTTGAAATTCTAAAATCTCAATATTTCCTGGAAAATTCTGATGCATATATGGAGTAACGTGTTCTCTTTCAGACTCTAATCCTGCCTTAAAGTAAGCTTCCTCTAATAATTCAAAAGAAAACAACTCAAAAGACATACCTAATGGTAATTTTTTTTGTTGTCCTTCATAAAAATAATATCTTCTGGTACTTGGTCTAAAACTATTTAGTTGCTCTTTTATAAAATAACCATCGACAAGAGGATTATCTCCTGTTATTCTAATTACATCAGTAGCTTTGTTTAATTTAGCTGCTTTATAATACCTCTGTAGTACATTTTTTTCACTGCCTCGTATAACTTGAATCCCTTTCTTTTTTGCATATTCCACTAACCCATTATTATTCGAATTATTTGAAGTAGCAAGAACAATTGGAAAACCAGTATTCAAAAGTCTATCTAATTGATAACCAATCATAGGAATATTGTTAATAGGCATCATAACTTTACTAGGAAGTCGTGTACTTCCCATTCTTGCTTGAATAATAATATGAGGTTTTATATTTACCAAATTGTCCATCCTCCGTCTATTTGTAATGTTTGTCCTGTAATAAAGTCTGAAGCATTAGTTGAAAGTAATATTATAGAACCAGATAAATCTTCTGGAACACCAATTCTATTTAAAGGATTCTTCTCTTTAAGCCTATTTACGAAATTAGGGTTTTCTTGTTGAACGATTAAACTAGGAAATGGACCAGGTGCGATTGCATTCACTTGAATATTAGATGAACCTAAAAGTACTGCATAGTATTTTGTTAACTGCTTAACGCCAGCCTTGGCAGCTCCATAATGTGGTGGATTAGTATATTTTTCGCAATCTTTACCTTTGTAAATTCTAAAATCTGGACTTACCAAACCATACATTGATGCTATATTAATTATTTTTCCAAATTGTTGCTTTTTCATATATGGAATGATTGATTTAATTGCCTTATGAACCGAGCCTAAAACACCGTCTAAAGTATAAAGGAAGTCCTCATCTGGCATATTCTCCTGTGAATTTCCTTTAGCACTATGAGCATTATTAATTAAAACATCAATTCTCTCGTGTTTTTTATATACTTTTTCAAAACAATTTTCAATACTTTCTAATTTCATTATATCTATTTCAATAAAAAAAAGCTTGTTATTGTTTTCGTTTTTAAATTTATTGATGAACTTATCTTTAGTTCTTCCTGCAACGTAAACTATAGCACCAAAACTAAGTAAAGATTTTACAATTCCTACTCCCAAATATCCATAACCTCCGGTTACTATTACTACTTTATTTTCTAAATTAAATAAATTATTCATTCCTTTTATTTTGGCCAAAACATTGGCATCATTATTTTTTTTGAAAAATCAAAATTCAAGTCTTCAAGCTCTTCTATTTCAATAGAGTTATTAAGATTATCTTTTAATTGGTTGTTATTTTCAACTCCTATAATAACTTTATTAATAAAATTTTTATTTGTAACAAAACTTAACAAAGATTTAGGTAATGTTTTATTATTATTTAATAACTTTAAATTAGGTTTAACTTCATCAAAAAAAGGTGCTAATTTGTTAACGTCCATAAAAAATAAACCTTGTAGAAACGTTGATCTAGAGTGTATCTCACAACCTCTACCACTAAGATTAATCATGATTTCTTCAAATCTTCTGTCAAAATAATTATAGGGTACTTGAATTAAATCAGGTATAAATCCTTTTTTTAAAAGTTCATTAATTTCTTCAGGTTCATTTAAGGAAAAACCTATCTTTTGAACTTTTCCATCAGATTTAAACTGCTGTAATTCTTTCCATTGCTCAGGATTTTTTATAATACTCATTGGTCTATGAGCTAAATAGGCATATATAGAGCTTAATTTTAATTTTTTTAAGGTATTGTTAAATTGGTTTGAAATGGAATCCCCTTTTTCAGAGGGCATAAATTTCGATATAATTTTAAATTCATCTAAATTGTAATTACCCAATAACTCTTCTGCATTTCCATAAGCAGAAGCTGTATCTATAGTTTCTACTCCTTTTTCTCTAGCCGTTTCTAAAATTTGATTAATTTCTTCAACTTTGGTTTTTCCTTTTTTGTTAGAAATACCATAATTTAAACCAAATTGTACAGTACCAATTCCTATTTTTTTAATGTTAATCATCTATAAACTCTAATACTTTTTCTATAACAAATTGTTGCTCTTCATTCGTTAAAGTTGGGTACATAGGTAAACTAATACATTTTGAATAATAATTCTCTGAATTATTTAGATCTGCATCTTCGTAACCTATTTCCTTATAATAAGGCAAATTATGAACAGGGATGTAATGTATTTGTGCAAAAATATTTTTTGCTCTTAAGAAATCGTATAATTCTTTTCTGTTCTCAACTTCAATTACAAAAAGATGATGTGCATTAAGATATCCATCAGGTAAATTTTGATATTTAACCTTTCCTTTCAAAGCTACTTTATAATTAATTGCTATTTCATTTCTTCTTTTAACTCCTTCATTATTCTTTAAAAGTTGCGTTATGCCTAAGGCAGATTGAATATCGGTTAATCTATAATTATAACCTAGCTCTTGCATCTCGTAAAACCATCCCCCATGATTTTCTATCATATTTTCTTTAGTAATACCGTGAGTTCTTAATAATGAAAGCTTCTTATATAATATTTCTGAATTAGTAGTAATCATACCTCCTTCGCCACATGCAATATGTTTTACTGGATGAAATGAAAAGACAGCAATATCTGCGTATTTTCCATTTCCACACATTTGTTTATTACCTTTTGAATCTATAAAATACCCTCCAGGTGAATGAGCTGCATCTTCTATAATCCATAAATCATGTTCATTTGCAAGTTCTCTAAAGGCTTCTAAATTAACCGGTAAACCTGCAAAATCTACAGGAATAATTCCTTTGAAAAAACCTCTTGGTTTACTTTCTATGAGTTCCTTTGTTTTTTTTAATGATAATAGATAGGATTTAGAATCTATATCCGCAAACCAGACCTCTCCTTCTGCATATTTAATACAATTAGCAGATGCAGCAAAAGTTATTGGAGTTGTAATAACACGTTCCCCTTTTTTTAAATCTAAGGCTAAAACTGCTAAATGTAAGCCTGATGTAGCATTATTTACGGCAACAGCATATTTAGCACCAACATATGCTGCAAACCTTTCTTCGAATTCTTTAACTTTTGGCCCTTGGGTTAAAAAATCTGATGTTAAAGTTTCCACAACAGCATCAATGTCGTTTTGATCAATATTTTGTCTTCCGTAAGGTATAGCTTTCATTATATTTTAAAATTAGAATCGACGTGTAATTTCACTAACGCTCTTAAACTTTCAACAGTTTCCCATTCACTATTATTCCCAGAATCATAAGAAAAACCTTCTGGAACGTCAGTGCCATTAAATGCTTCTTTATAATCTTCTTTCGAATATTTTGAATATGGTGATTTTTGAGGTAAAATAGCGTAGTACTTACCTAAATCAACTGTATTATAAGAATCTGATGATGTAATCATTTCTTCATGTAACTTTTCTCCTGGTCTAATTCCAACTGTTTTTTGTTTTAATTCAGGTGCAATAGCTTCTGCTACATCTGGTATTCTATATGAAGGAATCTTTGGAACAAAGACCTCACCACCCCAAGCGTTTACAATTGCATAAAAAACCATTTCACATCCGTCTTCTAAAGAAATATTAAACCTTGTCATTTTATCGTCTGTTATAGGTAAAAAAGAGTCTCCTTTTTTCTTTTTATTTAAGAAAAAAGGCATAACAGAACCGTTGGATCCCATGACATTTCCATACCTTACCACAGAAAATTTAATATCTCTTTTACCTTTAATGTTATTTGCAGCAATAAAAAGTTTATCTGAAGCTAATTTAGTCGCTCCATATAAATTAATTGGAGCGGCTGCTTTATCAGTAGATAAAGCTACAACATTTTTAACACCACTTTTAAGAGCTGCATTAATAACATTTTCTGCACCATTAATATTTGTTTTTACACATTCCATAGGGTTGTATTCTGCTAAATGAACATGTTTCATCGCTGCTGCATGAATTACAATATCAATATCTTCAAATGCTGTTTCTAATCTTTTAGAATCTCTTACGTCTCCAATAAAATATCTTATTTGTGGATATTCATTTTCAGAAAACTCTTGTGACATTTGAAAATGTTTCTGTTCATCTCTGGAGAAGATTACTAATCTTTTTATATTAGGATTTCTTTCCAAAATTAATTTTGTGAACATTTTTCCAAAAGAACCAGTTCCACCGGTTATCAAAATTGACTTATTACTTAAATCTAAATTCATATTCTATTTTTTTTATTCCACAAAAATCTAGTACTATTTTATTTGACTCTAAGTTTAATTCTTTAAATTCTTGGTGAGCTACTAATAATACTATAATATCTGCGTTTTCAACTGCACTTTTATAATTGGTTAATTTAAAAACGTTATGTTCTTCAATATTTGGTTCTACAATAAAGTAGTTTCCATTATTGTCATTTTGTAATACTTTATTTACAATATATTTAGCTGGAGATTCACGTAAGTCGTCAATATTAGGTTTAAAAGCTAGCCCCATTAATGCAATTTTCGGTTTTCTTTTATTCTCTAATTCAAACTTTAATTTTTCATTTTGAATTTTTTCTGCACACCAAAAAGATTTATAGTTATTTACTTCACGTGCTGTACCTATAATTTTAGATTCCATAGGATAATCTGAGACAATAAAATAAGGATCTACTGCAATACAGTGTCCTCCAACTCCACAACCCGGTTGTAGGATATTTACACGAGGGTGTTTGTTGGCTAAATTAATTAAATCCCAAACGTTGATGTCTGCTTTGTCACAAATTAATGATAATTCGTTTGCAAAAGCAATTTGAACGTCCCTTGAAGAGTTTTCTGTTAGCTTACACATTTCTGCAGTTCTTGCATTTGTAGGGTGTAATTCTCCTTTAACAAATTGTTTGTAAAAACTTAGAGCCTTGTTTGTTGATTTTTCATCTACTCCACCAATAACTCTATCGTTAAAAACTAATTCGTGCATTACGTTTCCTGGAAGAACTCTTTCCGGACAATATGCTATGTTTAGTTTTCCTATTAATTCAGGTCTTTCTCCATAAATTAAATTCATCATCTTTTCGGTAGTTCCAATAGGAGAGGTCGACTCTATAATATATAAATCATCATCTTTTAAAAATGGAAGAATATTTTTAGTTGCAGATTCGACATAAGATATATCTGGCTCGTGATTTCCTTTAAAAGGTGTTGGCACAACAATTAAATAAGTGTCTGCCACAACCGGTTGTATATCTGCTTTCAAAAAACCTCTTTTTACTGATTCTTCAACTGCAATATCTAAACTCGGCTCCACAATATGTATTTTCCCTTGGTTAATTGTATCAACTACATGAGGATTAATATCCACACCATGCACTTGAATTCCATTTTGTGCAATTAACGCGGAAGTTGGTAATCCAATATAACCTAAACCTATAGTAACAACTTTTACTTTACTCATTTCTTTTATAAATTTGAAATAAATTTAATTATTCTTTCACAAGCTCTGCCATCTCCATAGGGATTATGTAAAGAACTCATTAATGAATACCGTTCTGAATTATCTAATAATTCTTGTGTTTCTTTTATAATTTTTTGGATATCTGTTCCAACTAAAATAACAGTTCCTGCGTCAACTGCTTCAGGTCTTTCTGTCGTATCTCTCATAACTAAAACAGGCTTCCCTAAACTAGGAGCCTCTTCTTGTACCCCTCCACTGTCTGTTATAATCAGATAAGATTTATTCATTAACCATACAAATATAGGATAAGAAAGAGGTTTTACTAAATGAATATTATTAATATTACCTAAAAGTTCGTTAACAGGTTTTAAAACATTAGGATTTAAATGAACTGGGTATATAATTTCTACATCAGGGTTTTGAACTGCAATCGCTTTTAGAGCAACACAAATATTGATGAACCCTTGACCATGATTTTCTCTTCTATGACCAGTTACTAATATTACTCTCTTAGTAAAATCAACTACATCATTCAACTCTATAACATCTTCATTCTTTATATTCTCTACTCTACTAGAACTTTCTAGTAAGGCATCAATAACTGTATTTCCAGTAACTAAAATATTTTCTTTCACAATATTTTCTGACAACAAATTTTCTTGAGACTTAAGTGTTGGCGCAAAATGATAGGTAGCTACTCTTCCTGTTACTTGCCTATTCATTTCCTCTGGAAAAGGAGATAGCATATTGTTTGTTCTTAAACCAGCTTCCACATGACAAACTTTTGCGCCTGCGTAAAAACCAGCAATACTTGCTGCCATTGTTGTTGTTGTGTCTCCATGAACGTATACAAAATCTGGTTTAAAGTCTTCTAAAATAGGTTTTAAACCAGAAATAACCTCTCCTGTTAAATTGTATAAGTTCTGATTTGGCTTCATTAAACTCAAATCATAGTCTGGAGTTATATCAAAAAAAGACAAAACTTGATCTAACATTTCTCTATGCTGACCAGTAACGCATACTTTTGTTTCAAATCTATTATCTTTTAGAAACTTATTGACTAAAGGGGCCATTTTAATAGCTTCGGGCCTTGTTCCAAAAATGATTAAGTTTTTCTTTTTCATAAAAAATTATTCAAAATAATTTAAAATTGTATAACCACCATCTTTTAAATATTGGTCTTTTTTCATTAATTTAACATCAGATGTCATCATGTCTTTTACTAAGGCATTTAAATTATATTCTGGAACCCAACCTAATTTTTCTTTTGCTTTTGTAGGATCTCCAATTAACAAATCTACTTCTGTTGGTCTAAAATATGTTGGATCTACAGATAAAACCTCTTTACCAATTTCTATTTGATATTCTGGATTGTTACATTTTTTTACAAATGCTTTTTCATCAACTCCTTTTCCTTTAAATTCCAGCTCAACACCCACTTCTGCAAAACTCATTCTTACAAACTCGCGTACAGTTGTTGTTTCCCCTGTTGCAATAACCCAATCTTCTGGGGTTTCTGCTTGTAAAATCATCCACATCATTCTTACATAATCTTTGGCATGCCCCCAGTCACGTTTTGCATCCAAATTACCCAAATAGACTTTGTCTTGTAGACCTAAAGCTATTCTAGCGGTTGCTCTCGTAATTTTTCGAGTTACAAAAGTTTCTCCTCTTCTTGGAGACTCATGGTTAAACAAAATTCCATTACAAGCAAACATATTATAAGCTTCCCTGTAATTTTTAGTAATCCAAAAACCGTATATTTTTGCAACTCCATAAGGAGAACGAGGGTAAAAAGGAGAGTTTTCGTCGTAAAAACCTCGTTCATTTTTATTTTCGGCCAATCCACCATATAATTCTGAAGTAGAAGCTTGATATATTCTAGTTTTTTTCTCTAAACCTAATAATCTTACTGCCTCTAAAATCCTTAATGTTCCTAATCCATCTACATTTCCAACATACTCTGGAGTATCAAACGAAACTTTAACATGTGACATCGCCCCTAAATTGTAAATTTCATCAGGTTGACATTCCTCTATAATTCTTGTTAAATTCATAGAATCTGTTAAATCTCCATAATGTAATTTGAAGCGTTGTTTAGGATGGTGTGGATCTTGGTATAAATGGTCAATACGATCAGTATTAAACAAAGAAGATCTTCTTTTTACACCATGAACCATATATCCTTTTTCTAATAACAATTCTGCCAAATATGACCCATCTTGACCAGTAATCCCTGTAATTAATGCTACTTTCATACTCTAATTCGCTTCTAATTTCACTTCTTTAATACTATCTATATTTTTTAAAAACCATTTGTAGGTTTTTTCTATTCCATCTTCTAATTCGGTTGAATATTGCCAACCTAATTCTTTCATCTTTGAAACATCCATTAATTTCCTTGGAGTACCATCGGGTTTTGTTGAGTCCCAATTAATTAGTCCTTTATGCCCAACAACTTCCTGTATGGTTTCTGCTAATTCTTTAATAGTAATATCTTTACCTGTACCAATGTTATATAAATATTCTGGCAATTTATTTTCCAACGCATAAACAACAGCTTCTGCCATATCATCTACAAATAAAAATTCTCTCATTGGAGTTCCACTTCCCCATAAATTTACAGACGCATTGTCATTGAGTTTAGCTTCGTGAAACTTACGAAGCATTGCTGGTAAAACATGAGATGATTTTAAATCGAAATTATCAAAATAGCCATATAAATTTGTTGGCATTAGGCTTACATAATCTTTATTAAATTGATTCCTTATTGCTTGACAAGATTTTACTCCAGTTATTTTTGCAATTGCATACCATTCGTTGGTAGGCTCCAAAGGATCTGTTAATAAATATTCTTCTTTTAAGGGTTGAGGAGCAAATTTAGGATAAATACAAGAACTTCCTAAAAAAATAAATTTCTCGATTCCAGCTTTTAAAGAACTATCAATTAAATTATTTTGAATTTGCATATTTTCCATTAAAAACTGATATGGAAAATCATTATTGGCTAAAATGCCACCAACTTTTGCAGCGGCATCAATAACTACCTCTGGCTTTTCTTTCTCAAAAAAATCGATAACTTGTTGTTGATTTTTTAAATCTAATTCTTTGCTGGTTCTACCCACTAAGTTGCTATATCCTTTTTTTGTTAAGGCTCTCCAAACAGCAGAGCCCACCATACCTCTATGACCTGCAATGTATATTTTTGATGCTTTATTCATTTATTTTAATACTATTTACTTAAATTAAATAATTGAATTACTTTTTTAAAAAAAAAGACTCTAGTATTTTTAATTTACTCACTTTTAAAACTTTCTTTAAATATAAAAACAACTTTTTATTAATTTAAATAAGCTTAATAATTAGATAAATATTTAATTTTTACACTATATTCTATTTTTATAGTTTATTTACTCAACAACCATGAGGATGATTGTATCTTTTCACCCAAACCGTCTATTAATCGAATATTTAATTCTTTACAAATTGCAGACTCTGGTATTGAGTCATTATTCTGATCCCCTCCATTAGCAAATCCTAATTCATATTCATCATTGTTAGAATCAACCACCAATCTAATAGTCTCACAAACTGTTCTATCTTTATCTATTGAAAGAATTGCCTTATCTACTGCTTTTATGTTTTGAACTATAAATAATCGCTCTTCTTCTTTTTGAAACTCTTTAGAACCTTTAAGTTCTCTTTGAAAATCATTATTTACAATTACAAACAGTTCATCGGCTAAAGCTTTTGCTTGGTTAAAATACTCCAAATGCCCCTTGTGTATGGGGTTAAAATATCCAGAAACAATTATTGCTTTTTTTTTTTGAGCTTTCTTCATCTTTTATTTTGCAAATATAGTTTTTTTATCCTTTTAAGAAAGGGTGAATTTCCCCATCTTTAATTATTTGAGAGTTTCTAATGTCATGTACAATATTAATTGAAGTCTTTACATCTTTTAATCCAAAACCATTTCCTGCTAAAATTTCTTTATAACTTTTTGTATGTAGCTCTGTAAATCCTTGGCTAAATTCTAATTCCTCACCATCGATTGTTATAGACCTGTATGTTCTTTGTCCGTTTTTACGAATTTGAGTTGGTACATCGTTTTCATCAATAGATAAAAACCAACGGACTCTAGCGTTTTTAAATTCTAAATACCCTGCTGCTTTATGTTTTTCTCTTAAATGGACTTTATTTTCTTGTACATCTCCAAAAACCCAAGACAACATATCATAAAAATGAACGCCAATATTTGTAGCGATTCCACCAGATTTACTTTCATCTCCTTTCCAAGAAATATCGTACCATTTTCCTCTTGATGTAATATAGGTTAAATCCACATCGTATTTCTCATTTTTATTGTGAGAATCTACTTTATTTTTCAATTTTATAATAGATTCGTGTAATCGTAATTGCAGAATCGTATTAATATTACCCTGTGATTCTTTCTCAATAGCTTCCAAAGCATCTATATTCCAAGGATTTAAGACAATTGGTTTTTCACAAATTGCATGCGCATCTCTTCTTAGCGCCATTCTAATATGAGAATCGTGTAAATAATTTGGTGTACAAATACTTACATAATCTAAATTGATGTTTTTATTACGTTTTAATTTTTCTAAATGTCGATCAAATCTTTCAAATTCTACAAAAAAATCGGCATTTGGAAAATAACTATCCATAATCCCAACAGAATCGAACTTATCTAAAGCCGCAATTAAATTATTGTTTGTGTCTTTTATTGCTTTTAAATGTCTTGGAGCAATATAACCTGCCGCTCCTATTAGCGCAAAATTCTTCATTACTATAATGATTTATTTACTTTGTTTGAACTAAAGAAATTTTTCACATCGTAAACCACAGATTTACTCTTTTTTAAAGACCCTAAATCTAAGTCTTTAAATTCATTATGTGAAACTGTAAGTACAATTGCATCAAATTTTTTGAAAGGAATATTCTTTTGAGAGTCCAAATTATATTCTTTTTTTACTTCTGCAGGATTTGCACATGGGTCGTAAATAGTAACATTTGTACCAAAATCTATTAACTCATTTACAACATCTACAGCTTTTGTATTTCTAACATCTGGGCAGTTTTCTTTAAAAGTGATTCCCAAAACTAATATATCCGCATTTTTAACTTCTACATCTTCTTTAATCATCAGCTTTGCAACTTCTGAAGCTACATATTTACCCATACTATCATTAACCCTTCTTCCTGCTAAAATAATTTCTGGATGATATCCATATTCTTGTGCTTTCTGGGCTAGATAATATGGATCTACTCCAATACAATGTCCACCTACTAAACCAGGTTTAAACGGAAGAAAATTCCATTTTGTTCCGGCTGCAGTTAATACATCTTGAGTATTAATATCCATTAAGTTAAAAATTTTAGCTAATTCATTTACGAAAGCAATATTAATATCTCTCTGAGAATTTTCAATCACTTTGGCAGCTTCTGCAACTTTTATTGTCGGTGCTAAATGTGTACCTGCAATAATTACAGATTTATATAGATCATCAACCTTTTTTCCAATTTCTGGAGTAGAGCCTGACGTTACTTTTAGTATTTTTTCTATGGTATGTTTTTTATCTCCTGGATTAATTCTTTCTGGAGAATACCCTGCAAAAAAATCTTTATTGAATTTTAATCCAGATTTTTCTTCTAACACAGGAATACATTCTTCTTCAGTGGCACCTGGAAATACTGTAGATTCGTAAATTACGATATCTTCTTTTTTAAGCATAGCACCTACTGTTTTACTTGCTTTTATTAAAGGCGTTAAAACGGGTCTGTTATTTTTATCTACTGGTGTTGGAACTGTAACTATATAATAATTACAGTTTTTAATATCGTCTAACTTCGTCGTGCAAAAAAGCCCTTTTTCACTTGAACCCCCATCTATTAAAACTGCCTTCAAAACATCTTCTTCAATTTCTAAAGTAGTATCTTTTCCTTGCATTAATTCAGAAACTCTGTTTTCGTTAATATCAAAACCAACTACTGGGTATTTTGTAGCAAATAATCTTGCTAACGGAAGACCTACATAACCCAATCCTATAATTGCAATTTTAATTTCACTCATATTTATAAATTCTTATAATACCAAGTTATTGCTTCTTTTAATCCTTTTTTTAAAGAAAATTCTGGATTATAGCCCAATAATGTTTTTGCCTTTTCTACACTTGCATGCGAGTGTGGAATATCTCCTTGTCTAATAGAGCCATTTAATACTTTAATATTTTTTATATCTGAATTATATTCAGACAAAAATTCTTTTAGATACCTCATTAAATCATTCAATGTATTTCTATCTCCATAAGCAACATTATAAACTGTATTTACTGCTTTTGCATCTGCCTTTAAACTTAATAAATTAGCCTGAATTACATTATCTATGTACGTAAAATCTCTAGAATAGCCTCCATCTCCATTTATTGTTGGAGATTCCAATTTCATTAATTGGCTTACAAATTTAGGAATTACAGCAGCGTAAGCTCCATTAGGGTCTTGTTTTCTTCCAAAAACGTTAAAATAACGCAACCCAATCGTTTCTAATCCATAAGTTTTTGAGAAAATATCTGCATATAGCTCATTCACATATTTAGTTATTGCATAAGGAGATAATGGTTTTCCTATTTTATCTTCAACTTTAGGAAGCGATTCAGAATCGCCATAAGTTGATGAACTTGCAGCATATACAAATCTTTTTACTTGATTATCTCTTGATGCTACCAACATGTTTAAAAAACCAGAAACATTTACATCATTGGTAGTTATTGGATCTTTTATCGATCTCGGAACAGAACCAAGTGCAGCCTGATGTAAAACATAGTCTGCATTTTTAGTAGATTTTAAACAGTCTTCTAAATTTCGAATATCACCTTTAATTAAAGTGAAATTTGAATTCTCTAAAAAAGGAGTTATATTTTCTTTTTTTCCTGTTGAAAAATTATCTAAGCAAATAACCTCGTTATTTTTAAGAAGTAGTGCCTCACAGAGGTTAGAACCAATAAAACCAGCTCCACCTGTTACCACTATCTTTTTTCCAGATAATTCGATATCCATCAACAATATATTTTTTTTTTAAAATTCAAAGTCACGAAAATACAAAAAGTATCTTAATGAATTAGATATAGAATAATACAATTGAAATTATTAAAAGCGATAAAATCATAAATTTAAATCTATTTTTTTCCAATCTGATGATACTCAAATCCCATTTCATCTAAATAAAAGGCATTATATTGATTTCTACCATCAAATATAATTGGAGATTTTAACTGTTTTTTAATTTCCTCGAAATCTGGGGAACGAAATTCTTTCCACTCTGTTAACAGAATTAAGGCGTTTGAATCTTTTAAAACTTGGTATTTTGAAGTACAATAAATTATGTTCTTAATTCCTTTTAAATAATAGTCTTTGGCATTCTCTGCTGCTTTTGGGTCGTAAACTCTAACGACTGCTCCTCTTTTTACCAATTCTTTAATGGTATATATGGATGGAGCTTCACGCATATCGTCTGTTCCTGGTTTATAAGACAAACCCCATAAACCAAAAGTTAACCCTTTTAAATTTTCGCCAAACTTTGCTATAATTTTTTTAGAAATCACTAATTTCTGACTATTATTTACCTCTTCAACAGAACCTATTAATTTTGCTTCGTAACCATAATCTTCTGCTATTTTTTTTAGTGCTTTTACGTCTTTAGGAAAACAAGAACCTCCATAACCAACTCCTGGATAGATAAAACTATACCCTATTCTTTTGTCGGAACCAATTCCTAATCGTACCTTATTTGCATCAGCACCCACGTTTTCACAAATATTGGCAATTTCATTCATAAAAGAAATTTTAGTAGCCAACATTGCGTTTGCAGCATACTTCGTCATTTCTGCAGATCGTAAATCCATAGTAATAAAACGATCGTGAGTTCTAAAAAAAGGTGAATATAATTGTTTCATTTTATTAAAAATAGCTTCTGAACTTGCTCCAATAACAATACGATCTGGTTTCATAAAATCATTAATTGCATCACCTTCTTTTAAAAATTCAGGGTTCGAAACAACATCAAAATCAATTGTTACATTTCTATTATATAATTCTTTTTTTATATATGTTTTTACTTTGTCTGCTGTCCCAACAGGTACTGTCGATTTATTTACAACAATCAATTTATGTTTCATAGTTTGTCCAATTGAGCTCGCTACTTTTAAAACATATTGTAAATCTGCCGAACCATCTTCGTCCATAGGAGTTCCAACCGCTATAAAAACAATTTCTGCTTTTTTAATAACTGATGATAAATCTGTTGTAAATGAAAGGTTTCTATTTTTTATATTTTTTTTAACCATCTGAGTTAAACCTGGCTCATATATAGGAATAATTCCATTTTTTAAATTTAAAATTTTTTCCTTATCAATATCCACACAAGTAACTGAATTTCCCATTTCTGAAAAACAAGCTCCCGAAACTAAACCAACATAACCAGTTCCAATAATAACTACTTCCATTATTAATAATTTAATTTAACAAGCGAAGATACGAAAATCAATCTTTCTAAAAGTTTCTATTTAACCTAGATAATTCAGTATTTAATTGTAAGAAAATAAATATTATAAAAATCTATGACATATTAATAATATATTTTTATTAATAAATTAGTATTCTTTTATACTTTTTATTTGAGCTAAAAAACTTAGGAATTTAACCCTAAGAATTTAGGATATCTTTATTAAAATTTAAATTATTGATATTTACTTGATAGATACATTTTTAGCTTTGAATTTTAAATGAAAGTTATCTAGTAAATTTAAGGTAAAGAAAAAAACTACCACCATCCATAAAGTTTTAAAAAAAAGAAAAAATAAACTAAATGACTTAATTAAATTTAAAACATCTTTAATTTTTGAATAAAATAATTAAGGTTTAATAAACCATTCAATATTATTTATAAAAAAAGCCTCATATCGTAAGATATGAGGCTTATAAAATTCTTAAAGATTAAGAATTAAGAAAGGCAGCGACCTACTCTCCCACATAAATGCAGTACCATCGGCGCTATTAGGCTTAACTTCTCTGTTCGGTATGGGAAGAGGTGAGCCCTAATGCTATAACCACCCTAAAATTTTCAGATAAATTGCTTTAACTGTATAAAATTAACATATGGTAAAATAATATTGTAAGTTTCAAATAGATGCTGATATAAATTCAGCACAAGAAAAAAGAGTGTCTCTCCCGCTATTTCTAACGGGAGAAGCGTACATAAGTCTATGGGTTATTAGTACTACTTGGCTATGACATTACTGCCTTTACACCTATAGCCTATCAACGTGGTAATCTCCCACGACCCTTTAAAGAAATCTCATCTTGTGGTGGGTTTCGCGCTTATATGCTTTCAGCGCTTATCCCTTCCCGACGTAGCTACTCTGCCATGCCACTGGCGTGACAACAGATACACTAGAGGTCAGTCCAACTCGGTCCTCTCGTACTAGAGTCAGATCCACGCAAATTTCTAACGCCCACAGCAGATAGAGACCGAACTGTCTCACGACGTTCTGAACCCAGCTCGCGTGCCACTTTAATGGGCGAACAGCCCAACCCTTGGGACCTTCTCCAGCCCCAGGATGTGACGAGCCGACATCGAGGTGCCAAACCCCCCCGTCGATATGAGCTCTTGGGGGAGATCAGCCTGTTATCCCCGGAGTACCTTTTATCCTTTGAGCGATGGCCCTTCCATGCGGAACCACCGGATCACTATGCTCTTGTTTCCAACCTGATCGACCTGTATGTCTCTCAGTCAAGCACCCTTATGCCATTGCACTCTACGCACGGTTACCAAGCGTGCTGAGGGTACCTTTAGAAGCCTCCGTTACTCTTTTGGAGGCGACCACCCCAGTCAAACTACCCACCAAGCACTGTCCTCATCTCTGAGTTAGACTCTAGATAAGCAAAGGGTGGTATTTCAAGGATGACTCCACAACGCCTAGCGACGCCACTTCAATGTCTCCCACCTATCCTACACATTACTTATCCAAAGCCAATACTAAGCTATAGTAAAGGTTCACGGGGTCTTTTCGTCCCGCTGCGGGTAATCGGCATCTTCACCGATACTACAATTTCACCGAGCTCATGGCTGAGACAGTGTCCAGATCGTTGCACCATTCGTGCAGGTCGGAACTTACCCGACAAGGAATTTCGCTACCTTAGGACCGTTATAGTTACGGCCGCCGTTTACTGGGGCTTCATTTCACTGCTTCG
This sequence comes from Polaribacter haliotis, assembly GCF_014784055.1. NCBI lineage: Bacteria > Pseudomonadati > Bacteroidota > Flavobacteriia > Flavobacteriales > Flavobacteriaceae > Polaribacter > Polaribacter haliotis. The sequence goes on from NZ_CP061813.1 coordinate 1,556,782, forward strand.
CCGAAGCTAACAACTCCACTTAACCTTCCAGCACCGGGCAGGTGTCAGGCCTTATACATCATCTTTCAATTTAGCAAAGCCCTGTGTTTTTGATAAACAGTCGCCTGGACCTTTTCACTGCGGCCCTGCTGTAAAGCAGGGCGACCCTTCTCCCGAAGTTACGGGTCTATTTTGCCTAGTTCCTTAGCCATGAATCTCTCGAGCACCTTAGAATTCTCATCCCAACTACCTGTGTCGGTTTACGGTACGGGTTCTTATAATCTGAAGCTTAGAGGTTTTTCTTGGAAGCTTTTAGGCACACTATCCACGCAGCCGAAGCCTTATGGTACTATCAACTTTCTCCAAAATCTGCGGATTTGCCTACAGATTCTATAGATACAGTCTTCAACGAACTATTCCGTCAGTTCGCGGTGCTTTCAATACTCCGTCACCCCATCGCAATTATAAGAAGTACAGGAATATTAACCTGTTATCCATCGACTACTCCCTTCGGATTCGCCTTAGGACCCGACTAACCCTCAGCTGATTAGCATCGCTGAGGAAACCTTAGTCTTTCGGTGTGCGGGTTTCTCGCCCGCATTATCGTTACTTATGCCTACATTTTCTTTTGTAACCACTCCAGCATGCCTCACAGCACACCTTCTACGCAGGTTACAATGCTCCCCTACCACTTGTATATAATACAAATCCATAGCTTCGGTAATATGTTTATGCCCGAT